>NZ_JBIBHU010000019.1:0-178547 GCF_042957205.1 Kitasatospora sp. NPDC008115
TCGCGCGGGCGCACCGTCCGGAGGCTGCCGAGGCTGTCGCGGTGCAGGACCTCGCCGGCGTGCAGCCAGCTGACCGTCTGCAGGCCCATGTGCGGATGCGGGGGCACCTGCATGCCCGGCTCGTCCGCGATGTCGTCCGGACCGTAGTGGTCCACGAAGCACCACGCGCCCACCATCCGACGACCCAGGTTCGGCAGGAGACGCCGGACGACCGTGCTGCCGCCGAGGGCGGTCTCGCGCGGAGCGAGGAGTTCGTGGACGGGGCCGCCCGGGGTGTCGGCGCGGCCGCCGCGCACGGTCGGGGTGGCGAGGTCGGGTTCAGCCATGGTGGGCACCGTTTCCGTGGGTCGAGGCGCGCGGGGCGGCCGGGACGATGGGGGTGCCGGCGGAGACGGCGCGGGTGACCGGGGTCCGTTCGGCGATGTCGAGCAGGCGGGCGCGCTGGGCGTCGTCGAGGTCGCCGATCAGATCGATCCGCCGGGTGATGCGGACGGCCTTCTCGGGTCCCTTCTCGTAGCCGAGGTGGACCCGCACGGTGGTCAGCGGCCACTGCTTGCGCTGGGCGTACATCCGCAGGGTGATCGCGGTGCAGGAGCCGAGCGCGGAGAGCAGCAGGCCGACCGGGGTGGTGGCGGTGTCGGCGCCGCCGGCCGACTCGGGCTCGTCGGCGGTCAGGTGGTGGCGGCCGGAGCGGATGTCGACGCGGTAGTCGTCGGCGGTGCTGGTGGCGACGGCGGCCGCGGCGCGGACGAAGCCGGCCTCGGCGTCCGGGACTCCCCCGGCGGGCGCGGCGGTCACAGGCCGAACCGCTCGTGCTGGGCGGCCGGGACGAGGTCGTGGTACTCCGGGTGCCTGGTCAGCCAGCCGCGGATGAACGGGCAGTACGGGAGCACGGCGAGGTCGTTGGCGCGGGCGTCGTCGAGCACGGCGCGGGCGAGGATGCCGCCGAGGCCCTGGCCGCCGAATCGCGGGTCGATCTCGGTGTGAATGAAGGCGATCTCGCCCTCGTGCCGGTGATACTCGGCGAAGCCGGCAGGTTCACCGTCGGAGGTGATCTCGTAGCGGGACTTCTCGGGATTGTCGGCGACGGCGGTCGTCGTCATCTCGTCCTCCTGGGGGTCGGGCTCTGGCATCGAAAGTAATTTAGCATTCAACTAATGGTGGATCAAGACCGCCCGGCGCGAACCGGGCGGTCGGGCGTCGGGGCGGTCCGGGGGTCGCCAGGCGACCGGAGGAGGGGCGGGGACGGTCAGGAGAGCGTGATCGGCGGGGGCAGCGGGTGGCAGCCGTCCCAGGCCGCGATCTGGCCGGGCGGGCAGGAGGCGGGGCGGGTCGGCAGGGTGGGAACCGGGCGCGGCGGGACGGTCCACTCCCCCGGACCGGGGCCCTCCCGAGGGTCCTCGGGCTGCTCGGCGGTCGGCTTGGGAGCCGGCTTGGGCGGGGCGGGCGGCTCGGCCGGCTGGACCGGCGGAGCGGGAGGCTGAACGGGCGGCTGGGCCGGCTGGGCGGGCTGAGCGGGCGGGGCCGGCGGCCGGGTGGGCTGGACGGCCTTCGGAGGCGTGGTCGGAGCCGTCTTCGGCGGGGTGGCCGGACGCGGGGTCGCCGGGACCGGCGGGCGCGAGGCGGGCCGGGCGGGCGTCGGCTCGGCGGCCGTCGGCGGGGCCGCCTCGGGGGCGGGCGCGGCGGGCTCGGCGGGCGGGGTCTCCGGCGCGGCCGGGGCGGGCGGGGCGGCCGGGGCCTCGGTCGACGGGACCGGTTCCGGGGCGGTGGGCGTCGGGCTCTCCGGCGCCGGGGTCGTCGGGACCGCCGACGTGGGCGAGGCGGCCGGCGTGCCCGTCGGCGCCGGCTCCGCGGCGTCCGATCCGCCCATCGCCCAGGCGCTCGCGCCCACCAGGGCGAGGGTGCACATGCCCGCCGCCACGCCGATGGCGATCCGGCGGCGCCGGAGCGCGGATCTCCCGTCCGGATCCTGCTCCTGCGGCTGAGACTGCGACTGCTCCTGCTTCCGCAGTTGGTCTTCCTGCACCGTGCCCCGCCCTGTTCGATCTTCGTTCGGATTGCGCGGATGCTAGCAGGACGCACCGTCAGTCCCGCACGCGCCGCCGACCACCGCGCCGCCCCCTTGCAGGCGGTTCACCCCTGAGGCGCCGCGCGCGGGGCCGCCACCTGCCGGAACCGGGCGCAGCCGGTGACGTCCTCGTGGTCGCAGGTGAGCGCGCACTCCAGGATGTCCAGGGAGGCCTGGGCCGCCGCGATGCGGGTCCGGAGCGCCTCGGCCTCGGCTCGCAGCAGGTCCCGGCACCGGGCCGCGTCCGCGGTGGCGGCGGTCAGCGCGCGAATGGCGTCGAGGGAGAGTCCCGCCTCCTTGGCCCGCAGGATCACGGCCACGCGGGTGCGGTCGGCGGCGCCGTAGCGGCGGCGGCCGGCGGCGTCGCGGGCCGGGGCGAGCAGGCCGACCGACTCCCGGTGCCGCAGGACCTGCGTGGCGAGGCCGAAGCGTTCGGCGAGGGCACCGATGCTCGTCGGCGTCTCCTCGCCGGGCTCCGGTGTGCGGGGCTCGTTTGACTTCATGTCGACATCAAGTCCCAGCATGGCGTGCATGACCAGTGAGACGAGCCCTTCCCCCGCCGCCACCGACGGCGCGACGCCGGACGACGAACTCCTCGCGCGCCTCGACGCCGCCGACCGCCTCCCCGGCGCCGAGCGGCTGCGTTCCCGGTCCTACGACCTGCTCGGCGCCGGACCGTGCAGCACCGTGCTGGACGTCGGCTGCGGCGCCGGGCGGGCCGTGGCGGAGCTGACGGAGCGCGGTGCCCGGGCGATCGGGGGTGGACGCGAGCGCGCGCATGATCGGCGTCGCGCGGCGGCGGTGGCCGGCGGCGGACCTGCGGGTCGGGGACCCCGGTGAACTGCCGCTGCCGGATGCCTCGGTGGCTACCGCGCCGACAAGGTGTTCTACGAGCTGGCCGATCCGCGGCGCCCGTTGGCCGAGGCCCGCCGGGTCCTGGTGGGCGGCGGGCGGGTCGTACTGCTCGGCCAGGACTGGGACACCGTCGTCGTCGACTCCGCCGGCCCGGCGTTCACCCGTGCCCTGGTGCACGCCCGCGCCGACCTGACCACCCGCCCGCGCGCCGCCCGCCGCTACCGCGACCTGCTGCTGGACGCCGGGTTCGCGGACGTCGCGGTCGAGGTGCACACCGCCGTCCTGACCGGCCCGGCGGCCCTCCCCCTGGTCACCGCCCTCGCCGGGACCGCGGCCGCCGCCGGCGCGCTCCCCCGCGAGCGGACGGACCGCTGGATCGCCGAACAGCGCGAGCGCGCCGCGGCCGACCGTCTCTTCCTCGCCCTGCCGGTGTTCACGGCCTCGGCGACCGCACCCTACTGATGCTCCCCCGGCTGGTCGGCCGCTCGGCGGACCGCTTCGACGCGCTCGGCCAGCTCGGCGGCGGGGATGCGGCGGAGGGTGGTGCCGTGGCGGGCGGCGAGGTCGTCGGCGGGGGCCGGGGAGGTCTCGGCGAGGTCGAGGACCAGCATGCTGTGGCCCTCGTCGACCTCCTCGCTGAGCACGATCAGGCCGGCGCCGCCCTCGTGGTCGCGGCGGGCCTCGGCGGCGGTGCCGAGGGCCGTGCCCGCCGCCCAGCCGAGCAGGACGCCGATCGGGCCGCCGAGCAGACCGGCGAGGCCACCGACCACGCCCGCGCCGACGGTCGGCGCGCCCGCCCCGCGCGCCTGACCGGCCGGGACCTCCAGGGTGCCGTCGGCGAGCCGCTCGACGATCGCGGACTGGCGCAGGCCCGGCAGGTGCGCGGCCTCGTCGAAGGCGGCCCGGCAGGCGGCGCGGTCGGTGAAGTCGAGCAGCAGGACGTGGTGGTTCTCGCTCATGGTCGCGACGGCTCCTCGCTCGGCGGTCGGTTCGGTCGGCGGGTCGGCGGGTCGACGTGTCGGCGGGTCGACCGGTCGACGGTGGTCCCGTGGCGCGGCGAACCGTCGACGCGCCACGGGACCAGTCCAGCTTGGTGCAGGACGGGGCCGCCCGCCCGCCGGCGGCGGGGTCAGTCGGCGGCGACGGTGCGGCGCACCTTGCCCTTGCTGTCCGCGAGCAGGTAGCCGCCGTTGTGGTAGGCGTCGGAGAGGTAGACCCGGATGCTCGCCACGCCGTCGCCCGTCCAGGTGTCGATGAGCAGATAGCGGCTGGTCGGGTCCTTCACGTTGAGGGTCTCGTCGGCCTTCTTCAGCAGCGCCGGGACGACGTCCCAGTCGTACTGCGCGAGGTCCACCGGCTTGGCCGAACCCATCGACCCGCCGATGCGCTTGGTGGTCTTGCCGTCCCGGTAGTCGTACGAGTCGTAGCCGCGGCCGTCGGCGGTGGGGACCTGGGCGATCGCGTAGCCCGGGTAGACGGCGAGCTGCTTGACCTTGGTGCCGCCGCTCTGCGCGGTGATCGCCGCGACGACGGTGCGCACGCCCTCCGGGGTCAGCAGGTCCTTGGGGGCGTTCGCCGGCGGCTTGGCGGGCGAGGTGGCGGCGGAGGCGGTGCCGGCCGCCGAGGGCGGCGCGGCGGACGGTGCAGCGGCCGGACCGGTGGCCGTGGCCGCGCCGGCGGACGGGGCGGCGCCGCCCGGGGTCGTGGCGGCCGACGGGCCCTTCGGCGCGGCGGCCGGGCCGGCCGTGCCGTCCGTCCCCTCCGGGCGCAGCATCCAGGCGAGCACGCCCGCCAGGGCGACCCCGGTGACGGCGAGGGTGACCGCGGCGCCGGTGCGGCGGCGGGCGGGCGGCGGGGGCGGCGTGCCGGGGTCGGTCGCGCCCAGGTACTGGGTCCCGGTGATGTCGACGGAGCCGGTGGACGGGTGCGAGCCGGACGGGTGGCCGCCGAACGGCTGCGCACCGGCCGGGGGCGCGGGCGGCCAGTACTGCTGCGCGGCCACCGGCATGTGATGGGCACCGGGGGCACCGGTGTCGGCGGCCGCGAGCGCCTGGTCGAGCTGCGCGGCGTCCGGCCGCACCGCCGGGTCGCGGGCCAGCAGCGCGGCCAGCACCGGTCCCAGCGGCCCGCAGCGGGTCGGCGGCGGCAGCGGCTCGTCGAGGACGGCCGCGAGCGTGGCCAGCGAGGTGGCGCGGCGCAGCGGGTGGTGCCCCTCGACGGCGACGTAGAGCAGCATGCCGAGCGACCACAGGTCGGAGGACGGGTTGCCCTCCTCGCCGCGGATCCGCTCCGGCGCGATGTACTCGGGCGAGCCGATCAGCGCACCGGTGGCGGTGAGCGCGGTGGAGTCCTGCATCGCGGCGATGCCGAAGTCGGTGAGGACGGGGGTGCCGTCGGGACGCAGCAGTACGTTGCCGGGCTTGACGTCGCGGTGCTGGATGCCGGCCCCGTGCGCGGCGCCCAGCGCGGCGAGCACGCCGCGGCCGATCCGGGCGGCCTCGGGGATGCTCAGCGGGCCGCGGGCGATCCGGTCGGCGAGGCTGCCGCCGCTGACCAGTTCCATGACCAGCCAGGGGTGCGGGTGCCCGGGGGTGTCGACGATGTGGTGGATCACCGCGACGTTGGGGTGCTGGAGGCGGGCGAGCGCGCGGGCCTCGCGCAGCACGCGCTCGCGCAGCTCGTGCGCGGCGGCGGGGTCGGCCGCGGCCATGGCCGGGTCCGGCGGGCGGACCTCCTTGAGCGCGACCTCGCGGTGCAGCATGGTGTCACGGGCGCGCCAGACCAGGCCCATGCCTCCGCCGCCGAGGCGTTCCAGCAGTTCGAAGCGGTTGTCGATGAGCCGCGTCTCCGGCCCCCCAGTGTTCATGCCGCCCCATCGTAGGGGCCGACGTCCGGGGGTCCGGCGACCGCCCTGGGCGGCCGGTTGCTCCGTGGACGCCCTGTCCGTACCGGAGTTGGGCGAGCGGCGGCCGGTGCGGTCCGGGTTACGGCCCGCGGGGGCGGGTGCACCCTCCCGGGCGAGGCGGGAGGGCCTTCCGGGTGGCCGTGGGCGGGCCGTCGACCGCGCCCGCCCGGCCGGCTCGTTGTGCCCGGTATGTCTGCACACGTCGGAAGGGCCTCCTGGGCCGCGCTGTCCCTGCTGGTCCTCATCCTCCTGGCGGTGGCCGTGGGGATCGGCCAGCGTCCGCCGCCCGAGCGGTACCCCGGCCCGCCGCCTCCGGAGCCCCCGCAGGGCTGGGTGGTCGCCGCGAGCGCGGCCAACGTACGGCGCGACCACTCGGTGGACGGCGTGGTGCTGGGCCTGGCCCGGTGCGGTGAGCGGGCCGAGATCGTCGACACCTGGATCTCACCGCTGGGCACCCGCTGGAGCCGGATCGTGGTGGTGCCCGGCGGGCTGACGGGCTGGGTCCTGTGGTCCCTGCTCGACCACCCCGCCCCGCCCGGCGGACCCGCCCGCCCCTGTTCCACCCCGTCGCCGGACGCCCCGCCGGACGCCCTGGAGGCGTGAGGGGGCGGCGGCGGGGACCGGGTGGGGGTCAGGTGGCGAGGGTGGCCAGCGGCTCCAGGCCGTAGCTGCGGGCGTAGCCGTTCTCGGTGCCGACGAGCAGCTCCACGACCTCGAAGTAGCGGTCCCAGAACGGGGTTTCGCGCAGCGCGTCGATCAGCAGCCGGTAGGCGTCGTGGTCGTCGGCCTCCCAGACCCAGATGTCGGTGACCCGCGCCGAGTAGCACTCGGTGTCGTAGAAGCGCGAGCGGACGCCTCGGGTGCGGGCCTCGATCACCGGGACGACGTGGGCGGTGAAGGCCTCGACGCGTTCGGCCACGGTCATCGCCAGCCACTCGGGCGCGGTCTTGACCAGCATGAACGCGGTGACCGGCGCCGGTTCGGCACGGTCAGCGGGCATCGGCGGCCTCCGGCGCGGCGAGGACGGCGGGCCTGAGGGTCCGGGCGCACCACTGCGCGAAGCCGGTGGCCGGGCGGCCGGTGTGCGGCGAGCGCTCGACGCCCGTGTCCAGGCCCCGGTCCTTGGCGCGCTTCATGGCGACCATCCCCTCGACGAACGCCGCGTCGAGGCCGTGGCCGAGCAGCGCGGAGCGCAGTTCGTCGAGCGCCTGGCGCCGGTAGCGGACCGGACGGCCCAGCTGCTCGGTCATGATCCGGGCCAGGTCGTCGGGCGACAGGTCCTGCGGGCCGAGCACCGGGACGCTGCCGACGCCGGTCCAGGAGCGGTCCAGCAGCAGTTCGGCCGCCGTCGCGGCGATGTCGGCGACGGCCACCAGCGGGGCCGGGCGGTCTGCGGCGGCGGTGTCGGTGAAGACGCCGTGCTCGCGGATCGACCCGGCCTCCTCCAGCAGGTTCTCGTAGAAGGACGGGCAGGCCAGGGCGCGGTAGGCGGCGCCGGAGCCGGCGATCAGGTCGTCCATGGCCAGCGAGGCGGTGACCAGCCCGGCCCGGGCGGCCTGCGGGGTGCCGCGCCCGAGCGCGGAGACGCCGACGACCCGGCCGACGCCGCAGGCGGCGAACGCCCGCGCGGCCGGGCGGGTGAAGCCGCTGTACGCCCGCTCGGGCGTGGTCGAGCCGTCCGGCGGCACCAGCCAGAACACGGCGTCGGCGCCGACGAAGGCGCGCTCGGCGGTCGCGGCGTCGCCGTGCGAGCCGGTGACCACCTCGACCCGGCCGCGCACGGCCTCGGGGAGCCGGGCGGGGTCGCGGACCACGACCCGCAGCTCCTCCCCGTGCGCGGGCGCGGCCTCGACCAGCAGCGGCAGCAGCCGGCGGCCGATGTTCCCGGTGGGGGCGGTGATGACGATCATGAAAACCTCTCGGTCTGTCTCGGATCGGTGCGGCCCCCTCATCGTGCTGACGCCAACCCCGTTGCCACAATGGGAACTTCAGCAACCAATCATTGCCCGGAACGGAATGACGCCGGTGAACAGCACCGACCCGAAGCCCACCCCGAACCTCGACGCCAACCTCGCCGTCGCCCTCGACGCCCTGCTGACCGAGCAGAGCGTCACCCGGGCCGCCGCGCGGCTGCGCACCTCCCCCGCCGCGATGAGCCGCACCCTGGCCCGGCTGCGCCGGGTGCTCCAGGACCCGCTGCTGGTGCGGGCCGGACAGACGATGGTGCCCACCCCGCGCGCCGAGGAGCTGCGGGCCGAGGCCGCCGCCGTGGTGCGCCGGCTGGAGGCCTTGCTCACCCCGAGCGGCGCCATCGACCCCGCCGCGCTGCGGCGCACCTTCACCGTCCAGGCCTCGGACCTGGTCGGCGCGGCGCTGGCACCCGGCCTGCTCGCGCTGGCCCGCCGCCGGGCACCGGGCGTCTCGCTGCGGGTACTGGCCGAGGAGTGGGAGGCGGGCCCGGCGTTGCGGGAGGGCCGGATCGACCTGGAGGTCGGGGCCATCGACCACGTCGACCCGGAGACCCGGGTGGAGGAGCTGGTCACGCTGCGCCTGGTGGCCGGCGTCCGGGCCGGGCACCCGCTCACCGAGGGAACGCTGACACCCGCCGGGCTGGCCGCCGCCGAGCATGTGACGGTCGGCCGCCGGGGCCGCTTCACCGGGCCGCTGGACGCCGCCCTGGCCGAGCACGGGCTCAGCCGGCGGGTCGGCGTCGCCCTGCCCGGCCACCTGGCGGCGATGACGCTCGCCGCGGCCGGCGACACGGTCTGCCTGGTGCCGACCGCGCTGCCGGGCGAACCCCCGTCGCCCCTGAGCGACGCCGCGCACGCCCTGGGCCTGCGGCTGCTGGACATCCCGCTGACGCTGCCGCCCCTGACGATCGGCATGGCCTGGCACCCCCGCCACACCGCCGACGGCGCCCACCGGTGGCTGCGCGACGCCGTCCGCGGCGTCCTCCGCCCCGCGCGGCGGGGCCGGGACGCGGCAGCCGAGACTCGGGGGACCGCGGCCGGGGACTGAGGTGGCCTCCGGTGCTCCGAACGCCGACCGGGTCCGGAGAGAGGCCGATGCCGGTCCTCGCCACCTGGCTGCTGCCCGCCGGGGACGGCGACGCTCCGGCGACGCGCGCCCACCAGGGATCGCACGTCGCCCGGCGGACGACCAGCCGCGCGCCGGCTGGCTGGAGGTCGCCGCGATCCCGAATCAGTGCCATCCCGAGGTCCGCGCCGCCGCCGCGGCGGCGGACGGCCCGGCGGACCGGGAGCCGCCGCCGGTGGAGTTCCTGCGGGTGTCCGTCGGCCGAACCGCCGCGAACGGCCCGGGCGGCGGGTACGACCAGGCGACGGCGATCCTCGATCGCGCCCAGGCGGAACGGCTGCGCAGCACCCTCACGGCGTGGTCGGGCACGAAGGAGCGACAGCGCAGGGAGGGGCCCGGGGGTTCCGGGGCGGGTGCGGGCGGGTAGGGGCCCGCAGCGACGTCGGGGCGGCGCGGGGACGGACGGAGGTGGCCCGGGTGGGCGGGGACGGGGCGGGTGCCGGGCCGGGGGCCGGAGTGCGGCCGGCCGGGCCGGGGGACGCGGACGAACTGCTGCGGCTGCGGGTCGCGGTGCTGGACGGCGAGCCGCTGGACGAGCGGTGGCGCAGCACCTTCCGCGACGACCTGCGCGACCGGCTGGGCCGCGACCCCGACCTGCTCGCCTACGTGGTGCCGGCCGGCGGCGGGCTCGCCGCCTGCGCGATCGGCATCGTCTACCGGGGCTACCGGGGCCCGAGCCATCCGACCGGGCGGTGGGGGCGGATCCACACGGTGGTCACCGACCCGGCGCACCGGCGGCGCGGCCATGCCCGGGCGGTCACGGCGGCGCTGGTCGAGGCGCTCGGCGCGCGCGGCTGCGGGTCGGTCGAACTGCGGGCCACCGAGGCCGGCGCGCCGCTCTACCGGACGCTCGGCTTCGACCCGGTGGACGGGTACATGCGGCTGAACCTCGGCGCCGGCCACTGACCCGGCGGCCCGGCGCCGTGGAGCCCCGTCGTTCCCCTCACCGAAGGAGGCTCCAGTTGGAGCACCGCCCGTCCGACCCCCTCCCGCTCGCCGCCGTGGTCGTCACGGACACGCTGGGCCGGGTCCTGCTGCTGCGCCGCCCGGACGGCCGCTGGGAGTTGCCGTCCGGGCCGGTCCACCCGGCCGAGGCCCCGACGGCGGCGGCCGTCCGCGCGCTGGCCGAGGTCTGCGGGGTGACCGCCGGCGCGGTGCGACCGCTCGGGGTGTTCGAGGACGGGTGCCCGGACGGGGCCGAGGGCGGCGCGGCGCGGTGGCACGTGTTCACGCTGGCGGCGCACGCCCCCGGCGCGCTGGACCGGCTCGTGCTCCGCCGACACGCCACGCACTCCTGGTTCTTCACGGACAACCTGCCCGGTGTCTCCCCCGCCGCCGTCCGCTTCCTGCGGGCGCACGCCCCGGCGCGTCCGCATCTGACGCGCCCCCAGTGGCTGGCCACCACACCCCGCGCGTGGCTCTGCACGGCCGCCGTGGTGACCGCGCCGGACGGGCGGCTGCTGATGGTGAAACCGAGGGTCCGGGAGCCGGACCGGCGGCCGGACGCCGGGCGGTGGAACTTCCCGGGCGGGGTGCTCGACACCCATGAGGACTCGCCGGCCGGTGCCGCCCGCGAACTGCGCGAGGAGACCGGCCTCGACCGGCCGCCCGGGCCGCTGCTCGCGGTGGTCTGGCAGCATCCCGCACCGGGCGCGGACCACCCCATCGTCCAGTTCTTCCACGACTTCGGCACCGCCGACCCCACCGCCGTCCGGCTCGGCTGCCCGGACGGGGAGATCACCGACTGGGCCTGGCTCCGCCCGGACGGGGAACTGGACGCGGCGGCCGGCCCGGCCCGGGGGTACGCGGCGCGGCGCGCGCTGGCGGCCCGCGCCGCCGGCCGCACCGTCACCGCCGCCTTCCCGCCGGGGCCGTTCGAGACGTCGGGCTGACCCACAGGCCGCCCCGGACCCGCCCCGGACCCGCCCCGGCGCGGGCGTGGCGACGCGGGCGGGCCGGTCGGGTAGCGTCACCGGCCGTGGAGGAGATCCGACCGCTCGTCAGCCCGCGGCCCGGCCTGGTGCCGGCCGTGCCGCCGCTGATCTGGTACGCCGCGTACGGCTCGAACATGCACACCGGGCGGCTCGCCTGCTACCTGCGCGGCGGGCGGCCGCCCGAGGGCGAGCGGGACTACCCCGGCTGCCGCGACGCCCGGCCGCCCGAGCGTACGGTGCCGGTGCGCCTGCCCGGGCTGCTCTACTTCGCCCTGGAGTCGCGGACCTGGGGCGGCGGCATGGCCTTCTACGATCCCCGCCGGCGCGGCACCGCGGCCGGCCGCGCCTACCTGCTGACCGCCGGGCAGTTCAGCGACATCGCCGCCCAGGAGATGGGCGGCGGGCCGGGCGCCGACCTCGACCTGGCCACCGTGCTGCGGACCGGGCGCGACCCGCAGGGGCCGGGCCGCTACCAGACCCTGGTGTGCCCGGGCGCGCTGGACGGCGTCCCCGTGCTGACCTTCACCGCCCCGTGGACGCTCGCCGAGGCCACCCTGAACGCCCCGCGCGCCCGCTACCTGCGCAACCTCGCCGCCGGACTGGCCGACGCGCACGGCTGGTCGGCGCGCCGCACCGCCGCCTATCTGAGCACCCGCCCGGGCGCCGCCGGGCACTGGACCGTCGACGCCCTCCTCGCCGCGCTGACCGGGCGGACCGGAGCCTGAGCCTCCGCGGCGGGATCCGGCCGCCAAGACATGACCATTCGTCATCATCGCTGCGCTATCGGCGAATTCAGTGGGCAAAAGGCCGTTCGATGACGGATGATCGGCGGGCGGGCCGCTTCGACCGAGCGGGTGCCGGGCCGACTGGACGGGGGCAGGGCGACATGGAGGCGATGCGGGTCTTCGCACTGGTGGCGGCGACCATCACCACCGGACTGACCTCCGGACTCTTCTACACCTACGCCTCGGTGACCCCGGGGCTGCGCACCGCCGACAACCTCGCGGTCGTCCAGGTGATGCAGCGGCTCAACGTGGCCGTCCTGAACGGGTGGTACCTGCTCGGCTTCGTCGGCACGCTGGTGTTCACCGGTGTCGCCGTGGTGCTGCACCTGCCGAGCGACGGGCACCGGGTGCTGCCGGCGGCGGTCGGGGCGCTGGTCTGCTACACCGGCTCGCTGGTGGCGACCAGGGCGGTCAACCTGCCGCTCAGCCAGGCGCTGGCGGAGGCCGGCGATCCCGGCCGGGCCCGGTACTCGGACCCGTTCGACCCCTCCGGCGCGCGCCGGGTGCGGTGGAGCGCGGCGCGGGCGCTGCTGTCCACGGTGGCGCTCGGCCTCCTCTGCTGGGCGCTGGTCATGCACTGCTGACGTCGGGCCCAACTGATCGGCGCAGCAGGGAGGTTGGCGCTCCGCTCAGCCGGCCGCCAGCACCACCGTGGTCGGCGTGGGGCGGGACGGCCGGGCCGTCGCATCCGTAGCCGCCGCCCCTGCCGCCGCCCCTGCCGCCGGCTCTCCGGGCCGGGGCACGCCGGTCTCCGGCACACCGGGTTCCGACGCGTCGGCCGCGGCAGCCGACCGGCGGTGCTCCTGCGGGGTGATCCCGCGCACCCGCTTGAACGCCGTGCTGAGCGCGAACGCGTCGCCGTAGCCCACCCGGCGGGCCACCGCCGCGATGGTGAGCTCCGGGTCGCGCAGCAGGTCGGCGGCCACCGTCAGCCGCCAGTTCGCCAGGTAGGCCATCGGCGGCTCGCCGACCAGCGCGGTGAACCGGCGGGCCAGTCCGGCCCGGGAGACCCCGACCCCGGCGGCGAGCGCGGCCACCGTCCACGGCCGGGCCGGATCGTCGTGCAGCAGCCGCAGCGCCGGGCCCACCACGTCGTCGCCCTGGGCCCGCAGCCAGCCGGGCGCATCGGCGTCCGGGGCGGCGAGCCAGCCGCGCAGCACGCCGACCACCAGCAGGTCCAACAGCCGGTCCAGTACCACCTCCTGGCCCGGATCGGCCCGGGTGACCTCGGTGCCGAGCAGCCGGACCAGGGTGTCCTCGGTGGTGTCCACCCCGGCGGGCCGCACCAGCAGGGTCGGCAGGTGGGCCAGCAGCCGGCGGCCGATCTCGTGCTCGGCCGCGTAGGTGCCGGTCAGCATCACCGACGGGCGCTCGTCGCCGGGCCGGGTCTCGCCCCAGGTCCGCACCCCGAGCGCCATCGAGGTCGCGACGCTGACGCCGTCCCGGGAGCAGATCTGCCCGGGGCCGACGACGATGTCCGCCTCGCTGCGCGGGTCGTCCGCGACCGTGTACGCGTCCGGTCCGCGCAGCAGCGCCAGGTCCCCCGGCCGTACCGGCACCGGCTGCCCGCCGTCGGGCAGGATCCACGCCTCGCCGTCCAGCATGGTGAGCAGCGTCAGCGGCGCGCGGTCCTCGATCCGCAGCGCCCACGGCGTGCTGAGCACGGAGCGCAGCACGAACGCGCCGCGGGCCTTGGGGCCGTCGAGCAATCCCGTCAGGGTGTCCATGATCGGTCAGCCTAGAGGGTGATTCCCGGCGTGCACCGGGTGGTCGGTCCGGTTGCCGGCGCGGAGCCGGTGGTCACCGGGTGGTGCGGCGGTGGGTGAGCAGGGCGCGGGTGAGGGCGGCGAGAGCGGCGGTGCACAGGACGGTACGGGCGATGTTGGCGGTGGTCCAGGTCGGGGCGAAGGCGGCGCGGACGGCGGCCGGATCGGTGAGGGCGGCGGGGTCTCCGGCGGCGGCGAGCCGGTCGTTGAGGGGGACGTTGACGGTGCCGGTGAGGACCAGCGCGGCGAGGTAGAGGACGGTCGCCACCGCCGTCCAGAGGGTGGCGGCGCGCTCGCCGGAGCGGTGCAGCAGCCAGGTGCCGACGGCGGGCACGGCGAGGGCACCGACGAGGACAGCGCCGAAGACCGGGTTGGTGATGGCGGTGTTGATGTTCTGCATGGCGGTCACATAGGTGCGGTCGTCGCCGGCGGCGAGGCCGGGCATGACGGAGACGTCGAAGGCGAAGAAGAGGCCGGACATCAGGCCCATCGCGGTGGCGGCGGTGGCGAGGACCGGGCCGGTGGCGGCGCTCGCACGGGTGGTGGTGGCGACGGTGGCGGACATGCGCGGGGCTCCAGCAGGTGTGGGGGCGGCCGGCCCGGGGACCGCGTGCGGCACGCGGTCCCCGGGGCATCGGACGGGCTCGGGGCGTTGCTTCGGGCGTCGGCTTCAGGCTGCGCCGGCTTCGGGCGTTGGCTCGGGGAGCCTCAGACGTCCCAGACGCCGGACGCGGCGGCGTCGCGGGCGTAGTCGGCGAAGTCGCGCGGCTCCCGGCCGAGGGCCCGCCGGACGCCGTCCGTCAGATGGGCGTTGCGGCCGTCCAGGATCATCGTGAACAGGTCGGCGAACTCACCCGGCAGGCCGGCGGCCGCCAGCACCGCGCGGTACTCCTCGACGGTGACCGCCACGAAGCGGATCTCCCGCCCGGTCGCCGCGGACAGCTCGGCGGCGGCGTCCGCGAAGGAGAGCAGGCGCGGGCCGCTCAGCTCGTAGACCTCGCCGTCGTGGCCGTCCTCGGTGAGCGCGGCCACCGCGACGTCGGCGATGTCGTCCGCGTCGATGAACGGCTCGACGGCGGTGCCGGTGGGCAGCGCCAGCTCACCGGAGAGCACCGGCTCCAGGAAGAAGCTCTCGGAGAAGTTCTGCGAGAACCAGGAGCAGCGGACGACCGTCCAGCCGGTGCCGGCCCCGGCGACCGCCTCCTCGGCCGCCTGCGCGGCGTCCTCGCCGCGCCCGGAGAGCAGCACCAGGCGCTCGACCCCGGCCTTGGCGGCGCGGCGGGCGAAGGCCTCGACGGTCTCCACGGCGCCGGGGAAGGAGAGGTCGGGGTAGTAGGCGAGGTAGGCGGCACCGACGCCGTCGAGGGCGGCGTCCCATGTGGTGTCGTCGGCCCAGTCGAAGGGGACCGGCGCGGTGCGCGAGCCGATCCGGGCGGTGTGGCCGAGCGCGGTGAGGCGCTCGGCCACCCGCCGGCCGGTCTTGCCGGTCCCGCCGGTGACCAGGACGGTCCGGGCGGCGGCGGTGGCGGAGGTGCTGGGCTGCTGGACGCTGTCGGTGTTCTCGTTCATGGGCCTCAGTCAACTCCGCGCGCCGCCGCCCGGACATGGTCGTCACGCTCAGCCGCATGTGCGCGCGTCTACGCCCGGGCGGTCGGCGGGCGGGTGGCGGTGACCACGGTGGCGTCGAGGTCGTCGTCGTAGCCGAGCACGGCGGCGAGGCCGGCGGCGGTGACCACGTCCAGGGCGGTGGCGGCCTGCTGGTCGCTGGTCTCGAAGAGCAGCGCGCCGCCCGGGGCCAGCCAGTGCGGGGCTTCGGCGGCCACCCGGCGCAGCACGTCGAGGCCGTCGGCACCGCCGTCCAGTGCCGGGCGGGCCTCGTGCAGCCGGGCCTCGGCCGGCAGCAGGGCGATGTCGGCGGTCGGCACGTACGGGACGTTGGCGAGCAGCACGTCCACCCGGCCGCGCAGGCGGGCCGGCAGGGCGTGGAAGAGGTCGCCCTCGGACACCTCGGCGCCGGTCGCCGCGAGGTTGCGGCGGGCGCAGCGGACGGCGGCCGGGTCGAGGTCGGCGGCGTACAGCCGGACGGGGTGGGCGACGGTGGCGGCGAGCGCCGCGCCGAGGGCGCCGGTGCCGCAGCAGAGGTCGACCACCAGCGCGTCCCGGTGCGCGAGCGCGGCGGCGGAGCGGGCCAGGAACTCGCTGCGCCGGCGGGGCACGAACACGCCGGGGTCGACGGCGATCCGCAGGCCGGCAAACTCGGCCCAGCCGGCGACGTGTTCGAGCGGGCGGCCGGCGGCGCGGTCGCGGACCATGGCGGCGAGTACGGCGGGTGTCGCGGCGGCGGCGAGCAGGATGCGCGCCTCGTCCTCGGCGAAGACGCAGCCGGCGGCGCGAAGCCGGGTGGTGACGGCGGAGCGGAGGGAGACGGACGGGTGAACAGACAAGGGAACCCCTGGAGCACGATTTCGGGAGGACGTCGTCCGACCCGGGGCTCCCCGCGCATACGTCGCCGGACGGCGGACGGTCCCGCGCGCCCGGACGGTGGCCGGCGCTACGGCCTGGCGTGGTCCTGCACGAAGGTGTCGCGGTCGCGGCCGGGGAGCACCCGTTCCGGCACTGCGGTCATGGGTTCTCACCTCCCCGTTTCTACGCGTACTGCTGCGGCGCCCGCCACCATACCGCACTCGCCGCGCCTCCGCGCCCTGCTCCGCCCTCGGGTGGAGCGGGGCGACGGCATGCCGGGACTCAGCCGGCCGTGGGGGCGGCGGTCCGCGGCTGGACGGTGCAGGCCTTGGTCGTGTGGTGCCCCGCGAAGCCGAGCAGGCTGCCGAGGACGTGGCGGCAGACCGCCGCCTCCTTCTCGTTGCGTGGTCCCTGGGCGGCGGCCGGCTGGGCGGCGGCCAGGGGGACGGCGAGCAGCGCGGCGGCGAGCAGCAGGGCGGACCCGATCGCGCGGGCGGCGGATCTGGCGAATGTCATGACGGCGGACCCCTTGTCGGGTGGGGGGACGGGACGAGCCACGACTACCGCACGCGACCCGCCTCCGCGCGGACGCTGCGCCGTTGGTGAGCGTGTCCCGGCCGTCCCGGCACCGGCGGCCCCGCCTTCGGCCACCTGCTCCCGTCCTCCCCTCCGCCGGCGCGAGGGCGGCGGGACCTGTCCGGACCGTGGCTGCGGGCTATGCGGCGGGTACGCCGACCTGCGCCCAGGCCTTGAGGACCGCCTGGGCCTCGCCGCCGTCGCCGTACAGACTGCGCGCGGCCGACACGGTGAGGCGGGCGAAGTCCGCGAACTGGGCGTCCGGGGCGAGCTCGCCGCCGGTGAGGGCGGTGTACCAGATCCGCCCGGGCTGTTCCCAGGCGTTCCCGCCGAGGGCGGTGGCGACCTGGTAGAAGGCGTGGTTGGGGATGCCGGAGTTGATGTGCACCCCGCCGTTGTCCCGGCTGGTGCGCACGTACTGGTCCATACCGGCCGGCTGCGGGTCCTTGCCGAGCAGCTCGTCGTCGTACGCCGTTCCCGGGGCCTTCAGGGAACGCAGGGCCGCGCCCCGGACGTTCGGCCCGAACAGTCCGGCGCCGATGAGCCAGTCGGCCTGATCGGCACTCTGGCCCAGCGCGTACTGCTTCACCAGGGACCCGAACACGTCGGAGACCGACTCGTTCAGAGCGCCCGACTGGCCGAAGTACTCCAGGTTGGCGGTGTGCTGCGTGACGCCGTGCGTCAGTTCGTGGCCGATGACGTCGACCGGGATCGTGAGGTCGAGGAAGACCCCGCCGTCGCCGTCGCCGAACATCATCTGCTCGCCGTTCCAGAACGCGTTGCCGTACTTCTCACCGTAGTGCACGGTCGCGTTCAGGGGCAGCCCGGAGTCATCGAGCGAGTGCCTCCCGAACGCGTCCCGGTACAGCTCGAACGTCGCGCCGAGGCCGGCGTGCGCCCGGTTGACGGCGGCGTCGCGGGAAGGCCCGTCGCTCTCCGCGTGAACCCTCTCACCGGGAAGCCTCTCCCGGTGCCGGGCGTCGTAGACGGTGCGGACGGGCTCCGTCGAGGGCGAACCGGCCGGCGCGGCGCCGCGGGTCGCGGCGATGCGGCGTTGGGTGCGCATCAGGGCGTCGTGCTCCAGAGTGCGCTGCGCGGGCTCGTACACGAGCGGGTCATCGGCCTGCGCGAGCCTGTCGAGGATGTGGGGCGGCACGATGGTGCAGAACACCGGTGGGATCGTCACGCCGACATGGTGACACACCGCACGCCAAAGGTGGCTCAAGGTAGTCGAATTGGCGACGACGGTGCGGCGGGTGCTCAGCCCCAGATCATGTTGTCCGACGGGGTGGTGGTGGGCTGCGGGGTGACGGTGGCGGTGACAGCGGTCGGCGTGGCGCCGTCGGTGTCGGAGGCCAGTGCCGGGGAGCCGACCGCGGCGGCGGCGGCGAGGGCGAGGACGGTGACCGCGGCGGCCTTGGCGAGGGCGGAACGAAGCATGACGGTGTCCTTCGGAAGAGGAGGGGCAACGGCGGCGTGGATCCGGCTCGCGTCCCGCGGTGACGCTTCGTCCGGTCCGCCGCCCGGGAGCGGTGCTCCCCGGCGGTAGTCACCAGCTTCCCCGCAGCTCAGGGCGGGTGGAAGAGCGATCAGGTGGACGGAATCGTCCCTGGACCGTTCCGGCCAGCGGGGCCGGGACCGGCCAGCAGCCGCTCGTAGAAGGCGGCGACCAGGGGCGCCTGCGCACCCCGCACCCGCCAGCCGGTGAGCCCCGGCGCCAGGGCCACCACACGCCGGCAGAAGGCCTGCGCACGCTCCTCGGCGTCCTCCAGGCCGTCGGCGAGCACGAACACCCCCAGCACCGGGTGGGGCACGGCACCGGCGTGGACGCTGACGTGCTCGATCCCCTCCTCGGTGACGGCGGCGGCCAGGAGCAGTTCACGGGTGTCGTCCGGCAGTTCGGCAGGACCGGCGGGGGCGTGCAGGGAGACATGGACCAGGTACATGGAACGAGCGTGTCGAATCGGGCAATTCCCGTGCAGAGGGCAGACCTGGACGGTTCGGGCCCCGGCCGGAAGTGTCCATCCTCTGCGCCGAAACCGACCGTCCGAGGAACGCGCTGTGACATGATGCGCTGGACGTGTGTACGAAACATCCCTGGGGGGACAAGTGCTGACCGCACTGGGTTTGGACACCGCCGCGGAGGCCGTCTACCGCGTGATGCTCGCTCATCCCGACGACGGCGTCACCGCCGTCGCGCGCCGCCTCGGCCAGGACGAGCACCAGGTCAGGACCGCCCTCGACCGGCTCAGCGAACTCGCCCTGCTGCGCCCGTCCGCGGAACGGCAGGGCGAACTGCGCGCCGTGTCCCCCGACATCGGCATGGAGATCCTGATGGCGCGCCAGCAGGCGGAGCTCGCCGCCCAGCAGCTGCGCGTCGAAGCCTCCCGCGCCGCGGCCGCCGAACTCATCGCCGACTACGCGCAGTTGCGTCCCGCCGTCGGCCACCCCGGGGTCGAGCAGCTGGTGGGCCTCGACCGGATCCGCGACCGCCTCGCCACCCTGACCCGCGAGGTGCGCGAGGAGGTGATGACCTTCGCCCCGGACGGGGGCCAGCAGCCGGCGAACATCGAGGCCGCCAAACCCCTGGACGCGGACCTGCTGGACCGCGGGATCCGGATGCGCACCGTCTACCTGGACAGCGTGCGCAACAGCCCGCACACGGTGGAGTACGTGAACTGGCTCGCCGAGCGCGGCGGCCGGGTACGCACGGCGCCCTCGCTGCCGACCCGGATGATCCTGGTCGACCGTGCCACCGCCGTCATCCCCGTGCGCAGCGACGACACCGCCGCCGGCGCCGTGGTCCTGACCGGCCACGGCACGCTCGTCGCCCTGTGCGCGCTGTTCGAGAGCGTCTGGGCCGGCGCCCGGCCGCTCGGCGAGCAGGCCAGCCGCGACGAGCACGGGCTCAACGCCCAGGAGGCGGCCTGCATCCGCCTCCTCGCCGAGGGCCACACCGACGAGGCCATCGCCAAGCGTCTGGGCGTCTCCCCCCGCACCGCACGCCGCCTCGCCACCGACCTCATGGAACGCCTCGGCGCCCGCAGCCGTTTCGAGGCCGGCGTCCGCGCCGTCCAGAACGGCTGGCTCCCCGCCCACCGCACCTGACCGGCCGACCGCCACCCGCGGTCCGCCGGCGGGAGGACGGAGGAACCCGCCGGTCCCGGGGGCCGGCGGGTTCCCGCCGTGACGGCGGGTTCCTCGTCGAGGTCTACCAGTCGGTGCCGATGGTGCTGCGGTTGCCGAAGGTGTTCTGGCCGGTGCCGGGGTAGAGGTACATGTCGCCGGTGGATCCCCGAGGCGCCTGGACGGCGGCGATGTCCGTCCTGCCGTCGGCGTTGAAGTCGCCGCCGATCAGGTCGCGCATGATGTTCCAGCCCGTGCCGCCGCTGACCGACGCGGCGAACCAACCGGTGCCGGTGCCCGGGTAGATGTAGAGGTTCCCGTCGCCCTTGCCGACCGCCGCGATGTCCGCCTTGCCGTCGCCGTTGAAGTCCCCACCGGTGAAGCGGTCCAGGTTGTTCCAGCCGTTGCCCGCGTTGATCGGAGCCGCGAAGTACCCGGTCCCGGTGCCCGGGTAGACGTAAAGGTTCCCGTCACCCTTGCCGACGGCCGCGATGTCGGCCCTGCCGTCACCGTTGAAGTCACCGGCGGAGAAGTGTTCGAGACTGTTCCAACCGGTCCCGGCCGACCAGGGGGTGTCGAACACGCCGGTGCCGGTGCCCGGGTAGATGTACAGCTTGCCGTCGCCCTTGCCGACCGCCGCGATGTCGGCCCTGCCGTCGCCGTTGAAGTCACCCGGCGTCATATCGGTCAGCGAGTCCCAACTGGTACCGATCAGGCGCCGCTCGGCGAAGGTGCCGAGGCCGGTGCCCGGGTACAGGAACATCTTCCCCGTCGCCGCGTCCACCGCGGCCAGGTCGGTCCTTCCGTCACCGTTGTAGTCGGCCGAGGCGAAACCCGTCATCCCCACCGGAGTGGCCGGCGGCGGGGTGCTGTTGTCCTCGACCACCTTGTTGTACCGCAGGGCCACGTAGCTGCTCGCCGGGTAGCTCGATATGTTCCCGCTGTAGACGTTCCCGCTCCCGTACGTCATGTCGGTCCGCGAGTTCGACTGGTGGAGGTAGGTGAAGTCCCCGGTCGCCTGGTTGTTCCACCGTACGAAAAGCACGACGTGGTCGCTGATGTTGTCCAGCGCGTCGCCGGGACGCAGGTCGTTCTTGTTGATGCGCGTGGTCAGCGACCGGCTGTCGAGCGTCTGGGTGGTCGCCGAGCCGAGTCCGGTGGCCGACAGGTGCCAGGCCATCGCGATGAACCCCGAGCAGTCGGTGCGGTAGGAGTGGCCGTCGCCGTCCCCGTAGGTCGCCCCCTGGTTGTACTGGACGTCGTGGGCGTCCCAGTACTGGGCACGCGGCAGGATCTCGGACCGGTTGACGGTGCCTCCGAGGGAGGAGCCGGCCTGGGCCGGCGGTACGCCCAGGCCGGCGGCGGCCATGGCGGCGAGCAACGGGGCGAGCAGGGAAGCGCGGCGGAAGCGGCTGGTCCTGGGCATGACTGACTACCTCGATCTGCTGAATGGTGAACTGGTGGCTGACGGAGACCCGTGCAGAGAGACCCGTGCGGGAAGGCGTGCGGGGAGACGTGAGGGGAGGCGGCTACCAGTCGGTGCCGATGGTGCTGCGGTTGCCGAAGGTGTTCTGGCCGGTGCCGGGGTAGAGGTACATGTTTCCGGCGGCGCCCTGGGGGGCCTGGACGGCGGCGATGTCGGTCTTCCCGTCGGCGTTGAAGTCGCCGCCGATCAGGTCGCGCATGATGTTCCAGCCCGTGCCGCCGCTGACCGACGCGGCGAACCAACCGGTGCCGGTGCCCGGGTAGATGTAGAGGTTCCCGTCACCCTTGCCGACCGCCGCGATGTCCGCCTTGCCGTCGGCGTTGAAGTCCCCACCGGTGAAGCGGTCCAGGTTGTTCCAGCCGTTGCCCGCGTTGATCGGAGCCGCGAAGAACCCGGTCCCGGTGCCCGGGTAGACGTACAGGTTCCCGTCCCCTGTGCCGACCGCCGCGATGTCCGCCTTGCCGTCGGCGTTGAAGTCACCGGCGGAGAAGTTGTCCAGGCTGTTCCAACCGGTCCCGGCCGACCACGGGGCACCGAACACGCCGGTGCCGGTGCCCGGGTAGATGTAGAGGTTCCCGTCGCCCTGGCCGACCGCGGCCAGGTCGGCCTTCCCGTCGCCGTTGAAGTCGCCCGGCGTCACATTGCCCACCGTGTCCCACCCGGTCCCGATCAGGCTCGGCCGGTCGAAGGTGCCGACACCGGTACCCGGGTACAGGAGCATCTTCCCGGTGGCCGCCTCCACCGCGGCCAGGTCCGTCCGCCCGTCGCCGTTGAAGTCGGCCGATGCGAAGCCCGTCATCCCCACCGGAGTTGCGGGGGCCTGTCCGAGGGCGTTGACGATCCGCTGCGCGTCGGCCACCTGGTACTGGTAGCGGTCGGGGTAGGCCGAGCGCTGGACGCCCTGGCAGACGTCGCCGATCGGCTTGCTCAGCCAGGAGTTGTTCGGGTAGGTCGAGAGCAGCGCGTTGATGAACTTGCGGGTCGTCGTCGCCGGATCGAGCCGCTGCGCGGTGCTTCCCCACGACGCCCGCTGCTGGAACAGGCCGACGCTGTCGTGGTCCTCCATGTTCGGGTTGTTCCGCAGGGTGGATTCCACGATCGCCGTGGTGATCGCGATGACCTCGGCCTGCTGCGGCACTCCGATGGCCCGCACGGTGTTGACGACGGCCCGGGCGCAGGACACCCGGTACGCGGTCATCGCGTTCCGCAGGGTGCCGGTGAGCTGCTGGTTCAGCTGGGCTGCGGCGGTGCTGTCGGCGGAGGTGACCGTGCCGCAGGACACATCGGGCAGCGCCGCGTACGAGGGGCCGGCCGCGGCCACCGTCCCGCCGGCCAGGACCACGCCGGCTGCGAGGAGTTGCAGGGTCTTGCGCAGAGTCTTCGTCATGGGAGAGACGCTTCCTTCGTCGGCGGGCTTCGTTCGCCGGGTCGGATGTGCCGTGGCCGGGGAGTCGGACCACGACAGGTTTCGAACGTGCTGGGGCGACCGCCGTCGGCCGCCCGCCGGACAGGCAGGGGCAGGCCCGAGCGGGCACGCATGGGGTGCGAGACGGGAACAGGGCGGCAGCGGCGCGGGGGCGCCCCGGCCCGGCGGCGTTCGGGCTCGGGCCCGAAGTGGACTACTGCTGACGGGCGGTGGTGTCGGTGCCCACCTGTGGCGCGAGCGGGGCGACGACCGCGGCGGCCTTCGTACTGCGGGAGCGGGACATGGCGGGGCTCCTTCGGGGGCACGTGCACAACACGGGTCTGGTCCGGACTCGGCGCGTCCCGCGGTGACGCCGCCCGGTTCCTCTCGGCCGCTCGTCGCTGCCGTCGGGTAAGAGCCTGCCTGCCCGCCCGGTGGCCGGACCAGGGGTCGGCACTGGCCCGAAGCGTCCTTGGCCGGGTCTGTCCACCGTGATCGGCTGCGGCCACCGGGCACCCGGCGGGCGCGCCGTCGTCCTCGCTTCCTGACCCCTCGGCCCCACCCCGGTGAGAGGGGAAGCGGCCTGCCGCACGACACGAGCGGCAGGCCGCTGCGCCGCGCGGACGGGCCGGGGAGCCCCGCAACCGCGAAGGCCGGCACCGACCCCGCCCGCAGGCGGAGGAGGATGCCGGCCGGCGACCGGAGGGTCGCTGATCCGCGCGGACGCTCAGAACCGGAGCGACCAGCCGTTGACCGTGCCCGGGAAGTAGCCGCCGACGTCGGTCACCCGCAGCCGCCAGACCCCGGCCGCGGTGTGCGCGGAGGCGTCCACGCCGTAGACGCCGGCGATGTCCGTCCGGATCTCCCCGGGGTCGGTGCCGTGCAGCAGGAACACCGCGCCGTCCGGGGCGACCAGTTCGACCTTCAGGTCGCCGGACCACCAGTAGGAGATGTCCAGGGCGACGTCGAGGTCACGCGGGGCCTTGCCGGAGACCCCGGTGACGGTGACCGGCGACTCCACCGTGCCGACCCCGTCGAACGGCACCGGCCCGGGTGCGGCGAACAACGGGCCGCGCGGCCGGTTCGGCACCGTGCCGGTGTACAGCAGGCGGTCCGGGGAGCCCGGGCCGAGGCCGTACAGCGAGCCGGCGGTCGCCGCCGAGGTCAGCGCCGAGGACACCTGGGCGGGGGTCGCGGACGGGTGTGTGGACAGGTACAGCGCGACGGCGCCCGCCGCGTGCGGGGCGGCCATCGAGGTGCCCGACATGTCGATCCCGATCCCGCCGTAGTCGATCACGTGCCAGACCGAGGTGATGTCCACGCCAGGTGCGTAGAGGTCCACCAGCGCGCCGTAGTTGGAGAACGAGGCCTGGACGTCGGCCCGGTCGGTCGCGCCGACGGTGATCGCGCTCGGCACCCGCGCCGGGGAGTGCCCGCTCGCGTCGATGCCCTGGTTGCCGGCCGCGACCGTGTACGTCAGGCCCGCGGCGACCGACCCCGCGACCGCCGCGTCCAGCACCGGGTCCGGCTCGCTGCCCAGGCTCATGTTGACCACGGCCGGTCGGACGGCGTGCCTGGTGACCCAGTCGATGCCCGCGACCACCTGCTCCGTGGTGCCCTCGCCCTCGTCGTTCAGCACCCGCACGGCGACGATCTTCGCGGCCTTGGCGACGCCGAAGGTACTGCTGGCGACCGTTCCCGCGACATGGGTGCCGTGGCCGTGGCCGTCCTCCGCGACCGTGTCGCCGTCGATGGCGTCGTAGCCGTAGGAGGCCCGCCCGGCGAACTCCTCCGAGGTGATCCGCACGCCGGTGTCCACGATGTACGCCGTCACCCCGGCGCCGGCCGTGTCCGGGTAGGCGTAGCGGTCGTCGTAGGGGAAGCGGCGCTGGTCGACCCGGTCCAGCCCCCAGGACTCGGGCGCCGTCTGCACGCCGTCGGCCCGCACCCGGCGGTTCTGCGAGACGAGTGCCACCGACGGGTCGGCGGCCAGTCGGCGGGCCTGCTTCGCGGTGAGGTCGGCGGAGAAGCCGCGCAGCGCGGCGTCGTAGCTGCGGCGCACCGTGCCGCCGTAGGCGCGGGCCAGCGCCGCAGCGCCGTCGGCCACCGAACCCGCCTTCGCCGCAGTGGGATTGATTACCACCAGATAGCTTCCGGGGACGGCGGCGGGCGAGCCCTCGCCCTGCACGACCCCCTCCGGGACCGCCGCCGAGGCGGGGAACGCCCCGCCGGCGCCGATCGACAGCACGACGACCGTGCCGAGCACCGCGCAGGCCCTGCGCAGCCGCTGCTTCGGAACCATGATCCAGCCCCCCTTCCGGTATCGGACTCCCCAAAGACTGACTGATCGTCAGATCACTGGCAATCAAGGGTGGTTGTGCTTCGCCGACGACCGACCGGGCACCGGGGCGGACCGGCGGTACGCGGTGCGCCGGGCCTGACACCGCACCGGGCGGTGCGCTATCTTCCGTACGGAATCGCCCCGTTGGGGCGGGTTGCCGACCGGGTGGGGGCAGGCACCATGCACAACGCGCAGCGCGTCACCGGACCGGACAGGGGGTCGGGCAGACCCGGCGGCGCCGCGCCCACCCCCTTCGTACGCGGGCCGTTCGCCGGTCTCGACGCCGCCGACCTGCGGGAGCTCGGGCGGCTCGGCACCCGGCGGGTCTACGCACCGGGCGAGGCCCTGATGATCGAGGGCGAGCCGGGCGACCGGGCCGCCGTGCTGCTGACCGGCTGCGTCAAGGTGGTCGCCTCCACCGAGGACGGCGGCGAGGCCCTGCTCGCCGTCCGGCTGCCGGGTGAACTCCTCGGTGAACTGGCCGTGTTGGACGGCGAACCACGCTCGGCCAGCGTCCTCGCGGTCCGCACCAGCACCACCCGGGAGATCGGCGGCCCGGCCTTCCTCGACTTCCTCGCCGACCGGCCCACCGCCGCCCTCGCCGTCCAGCGCTCGGTCACCCGCAAGCTCCGCTCGGCCACCCGCCACCGGGTCGACGCGGGCCACGGCACCGGCCTGGCCCGCCTCGCCCGCACCCTGCACACCCTGCTCGGCTCCTACGGCACCCCCGTCGACGACGGCCTGCGGATCGACATCCCGCTCAGCCACGCCGACCTGGCCGCGCTCGCCCGGCTCTCCGCCGCCAGCGTCGAACGCTCGCTGCGCACCCTGCGCGACCAGGGCGCCGTCCGCACCAGCTACCGCGAACTCGTCGTCCGCGACCGGGTGTTGCTCGCCAGGGCAGCCGGCGTTCCGCTCCCGCCGGACGGCGGTGGCCGGGCATGAGCGGCGAGGCCGCCCCGCGGCTGCGCCGGATCTGCCTGGTCGTCGACATCGAGGCGTACGGCGGCCGGCCGTACCTGGTGCAGCAGAAGGTCCAGGAGCGGCTGGACCGGGCACTGGACCACGCCTGCGGGCGGGCCGGGATCGACCGCTCGCGCTGCGAGTCCCAGGACCGGGGCGACGGGCAGCTGCTCCTGCTGCCGCCCGACGCCGACGAGGCCAGGGCGCTGCCGGGCCTGGTCCTGGGCCTGCGCGACGCGCTGCACACGCTCAACCGGGCGCCCGGGACCGCCGGGCGGCTACGGGTGCGTGCGGCCCTCGCCCAGGGCGGGGTGCAGCGGGCGGCGCTGGGCTACGTGGCCCGCTCGGTGGAGACGGCCTGCCGACTGCTGGACTGCCAGGAGGCGCGCGCCGCGCTCAAGGGCACGCCGGACACCGACCTGGCCTTGGTGGTCGCCGACGACCTGTTCACCGACGCCTTCGCGGCGGGCGGCGACGGCGTGCCGGTGGAGGAGTTCACCAGGATCACGGTGGCGATCCCGGCCAAGCGCTTCGAGGCGCGCGCCTGGATGGCCACGCCGCGCGCGGGCGCGCTGGTGGCCCTGCCCCCGCCCGCCCCGTCCGGCTCCCGCCGCCGGGCGGCGGGCCCGGCGGTGCTGCGCGGCCTCGGCGACGCCCTGGCCGGCGCCGCCCTGGGCGCCACCCCGGTGCACCACCACGACGACCCTGCGCACCACCACCACCACGACGGCGGCGACGCGGACGGGACCGGGAGCGGGAACGGGGACGGGGACGACCGGCACGGGCACCACGGCCACGACTGGCACCACGCGGGCGACCCCGCGGACCGCCCTGACGACCACCGCTGGCACCACCACGACGGCTACGACACCGACGCCTGGGCCGCCGACCCGCACCCCCACCACGACCCGCACCACGAGGACCCCGGCACCCCGTACGACGACCAGCACCACCACGAGAGCCACCACGGCCACGAGTCCAACGACGGCACGTCGGACCACTGGTGGCACGGGCCCCACCACTGACCGCGGGTCAGTGGCCGCCCTTCGGCTCGGAGCAGCCGCCGTCCAGGTAGTTCCCGTGGGCCTCGACGGAGACGGAGCCGCCGGCCACCCGACCGCCGACGCAGGGGCCGGCGCCGGGGATCGTCAGCTCGAACGACACCTGCCCGCCCGCGAGTTGGACCTGCGCGCTGTTGCGCGGATAGCCGAGCGACTCCAGGATGCCGTGGACGTCGTCCCCGGTCAGCGGCCCCAGAGCGGCGCGGGCCTTCACGACGTCGGAGATCCGCCTGCTGTGCGCCTCGCCCCGGCAGCGGTCCACCGCGTTGAGGGGCGCCATCTGCTTGTACATCGAGTTCTCGGCGTGCCTGGCCGCCCACGGATCGGCCGGGACGGCGGGGGCGGTGGTGCCCGTGCCGCCGGCGGAGGGGCTCGGCTTCGCCGACGCGCAGCCCAGCGCCGCCACCCCGGGAAAGAGCCGGTCGTGGTCGGCGACGCCCTGCCGCACCGGGTCGGTGGCGGGATCGGGCTCGGCGGGCACCGTGGTCTCGGCGACCGTCCCTCCGCCCCCGCCCCCACCCCCTGCCTCGGTGACCCGCACGCTCCCGCAGCCGGTCACCGCCACCGCCACCGTCAGCACACCCACGGCCACCGCCACCGCCAGACGCCTCATCAGCCAGCCCTCCCCAGCCCGCCCCGCGCCCCGTCCGGACGCTTCGTACGGCACCCATCATGCCCGACGCCCCGACCCGGCCCGCCCCTCGGCCCCGCGAGACGGGTCCCGGCCGATGCCGGGCGCATACACCGGATGGTGCAGTCGGACCGGACGGCAACACCGTCCGGTGTACGGCCGGATGCCCGCGTCGGGACGACGCGGCCACTCCCTCCCCCTCCGTAGATTCCGGATCACCGAAAGCTCCGGATCACCGGAAACGACATCGAGGAGGACGACATGACGGTGGCGAACACGGCCGCGGCAGCGGGCGCACGGGCCCCGCTCGCCCTGACCGGCCTCGGGGCCCTGGCGATGGCCGCGGTGGAGGCGCTCAACCCCGAGTACGACCTGGTGAGCGAGGCTCTCAGCCGGTACGTGCACGGCACGGCGGGCTGGTTGCTCCCGGCCGCGCTGCTGGCCGTCGGCGCCGCCTCCGCCGCCCTCGCGGCACGGCTCGGCGCCGGGATCCCTCGGGCGGGCCGGGCGGCGCGGGCGGGCCGGGCGGCGCTCCTGGTGTGGACGGCCGGCATCCTGGTCGCGGCCTTCTTCCCCGCGGACCCGCCGGGCCGCTGGGGCCATCCCTCCCCCGCCGAACTCGTCCACGGCAACGCCGCCTTCCTCGCCTTCGCCGCCCTGCCGGCCGCCGCCCTGCTGCTCCGCGGGACGCTCACGGCCCGGCGTCCCGGCCTGCGCACGGGCCTGAACGCCCTCGCCGCGGCCTCGGTCGCCACCACGGCGGCGCTCGCGGTCTTCATGGTCGACGTGATGGACGGCGGCCCCTCGCTGGGGCTCGGCGGCGCCCCCACGCTCCTCGGGCTCGTCGAACGCCTGGTGCTCGCCGCCGACTTCGGATGGGTCGCGCTCGCCCTGGCGGCGACGGGTACCCGCGACGGACGGGGGCGGGACCGTCGTGCATGATCGGCGCATGAATCCACTCGCCGGCGCCGGCCCCGCCGACCCCCGCACGGCCCGGCTCGCCGACTGGCTCCTCGCGGCCGCCACCACCGTCGCCGTCCTGGCCGGCACCGCCCGGCTCGGTGGCCGGCTGGACCTCGCCGGAGCGCTGCCGCTCGCCCTGTGGCTGGGCCTGCTCCTGCCGGCCCGCCGCCGGTGGCCCCTGGCCGTCCTGCTGCTCAGCGCGCAGGCCGTCATCGTGTTCCGCACCTCCGCGCTCACCGACACCGGCTGGGTGTGGCCGCTCTCCGCCGCGTACGCCACCCTGGCCGCCGCCGACCGGCCCGGCCGCCCCGGCCTCCCGTGGGCGGCGGGTCTCGGCCTGGCCCAACTCGCCTTCGCCGCCACCTGGGAGACGACGGTCGACGGCGCCACCGCGCGGGAGGCGCTCGGTTCGCTGGGCGCCGAGGCCCTGTGGCTGGCGGCCCTGCTCGCCGCCGCGACCGCCCACCGCAACCGGCTCCGCTGGCGGGCGGAACTCGACGAGCGCCTGCTGCGGACCGCGCGGGAACGGGAGACCGAAGCCGGGCGGCGGATCGCGGAGGCCCGCCTCGACATCGCCCGGGAGCTGCACGACGTCGTCGGACACACCCTCACCGTCGTCGGGCTCCAACTCCGTGTCGCGGCCGAAGCCCTGGACGACTCCCCGAAGGAGGCACGCGCCGCCATCGCCACCGCGCAGTCGGTCCGCACCGAGGCCCTGCGGGACCTCCGCTCGCTCGTCCACGTGCTGCGCGCACCGGGAGAGGCGGGAGGGGAACCCGCGGCCGGGGTACCCGAGATCGCAGCACTCGTCGACCGGATGCGCTCGCCGGAGCTGGACATCCGGCTCGACACGGCCGGCGACCTCGCCTCCGTCCCCGCCCCGCACTCCCTCGCCGTCCACCGGATCGTCCAGGAGGCCCTCACCAACACCGTCCGCCACGCGGGCGCCGCACGGGCCGACGTGACCGTCCGCTGCGGCGGCGGGCGGATCGAGGTCACCGTCACCGACGACGGCCGGAGCGCACCGGCGGCCTCGCCGCCGGCCGGGCACGGGGTGCGCGGGATGGGTGAACGGGTCCGGGCCCTCGGCGGCGACTTCTCGGCCGGGCCGCACGACGCCGGCCACGGATGGGTCGTGCGGGCCGCCATCCCTGTGCCAGGCTTCCGGGCATGACGATCAAGGTACTCCTCGCCGACGACCAGGCCCTGGTGCGGGCCGGATTCGGCAGCCTCCTCGCCCGCGCCCAGGACATCGAGGTCGTCGGCGAGGCGGGAACCGGCGACGAGGCGGTCCGGACGGCGCGCGTCGTCCGCCCCGACGTCGTCCTCATGGACATCCGGATGCCCGGCACGGACGGCCTCACCGCCACCCGGACGATCGTCGCGGACCCCGGCCTGACGGACTGCCGGGTCATCGTCCTCACGACCTTCGAGACCGACGAGTACGTCTTCGCGGCCCTGCGCGCCGGTGCGAGCGGGTTCCTCACCAAGGAGATCGAACCGGACGACCTGCGCCAGGCCGTCCGGTCGGTGGCGGCCGGCGACGCTCTGCTCTCACCGAGCGCCACCCGCTGGGTCATCGAACAGTTCGCCCACCGCCCGACGACCCCCACCGACACCGCCGGACGCCTCGCCGTGCTCACCGCCCGGGAACTCGAAGTGACCCGCCTGATCGCGACCGGCCTGTCCAACGACCAGATCGCCGCACGACTGTTCATCAGCCCGCACACCGCCAAGACCCATGTCACCCGGGCGATCGCCAAGCTCGGCGTCCGCGACCGCGCCCAACTGGTGATCCTCGCCTACGAGACGGGCCTGGTGCTCGCCGGCGGGGTGCCGCAGGCGTCGGCCTCGCCGGGCGCGGAGGAAGCCACTGTCCGGATGCCGGAGGGCGGTGACAGACAACCGGCGTGACGAACTCCCCGGACTTCCCCGGGCTTCCCCGGGCTTCCCCGAACCGCTCCGCCTGATCGACGAGCGGTCGACCGCCTTCCGCGCGTGGTCGCCGCCGCGCCCGACCTCGCCGTGACGGTACCCACCTGCCCCGATCGGACGCCGCTCGGCCAGCGGAGCGGGGCCCGCCACCCTGGTCGCCCAGAGGCCAATCCGTACAGAGGGCCCAGGACCGGCCCTGGGCCCAGAGGTTGGTACGGTCCGGATCACCGCGGTCGGTGGTTGGCGCCGGGGCGGTGGTCGTCGCAGAACCAGCCTCCCGGGTACAACCGGGCGGCCTCGCCGCAGCGGGCGAGGCGGCCCGCGGAGCAGATGTCGCGCACGATCGGGGTGATGGGCGGTCTGGTGATCGGTCTCGGGGCCTCGGTGGCCGGTGGCCGGGCGGCCTCGCCGCTGTCGCGGACCGGCAGGACCTCGATGTGCCGGCGGCGGCGGTCGGCCCGGCGGACGTGGCGTTCCTTGCAGGTCCGGTGGTCGTCGCTGTCGTTGGGGTGACAGCGGTGGTGCGGGTGGGGATGCGGGTTGTGATGCGCCGTGAGCAGGTTGACGAGCGTGCGGAAGGCGGTGTCGCGCTCGGAGCCTTCGCCGTCGAAATCGTCCATGGCATCTCTTCTCCGCCCTCGCCCACCGGGGTAGGGTCGGGCAACGAAAGGGACCGCAGTCGTGATTCCAACGTGCGCGCGCCCCCGAATGCCTCCGAAATTCAATGACCTCCCGACGGTTGTCCTGATCCTGCGGAGAATTCCCCTACGGTCTTGGGAAATTGACCGCCCCCGTGCAGCGGGTGCCGCATTTCCGGTCTATTGCCCGGAATGCAACCGCCCGGAACCGGCCACCTCGTCTTCGCGAGGTGCCGGCCCCGGTCACCCGCCACCCGTCAGCGTTCCGCGCCCCGGCGGGGCATCGGCGGACGGCCGAGCACCTCGATGTACGCGATCCGCTCGTCCACGACGTCCAGGACCAGCATGCCTGTCGAGGGCGACAGTTCCACACAGCGGTGGCCCTCGCCGAACGGCCGCTCCGGCAGATGATGTCCCGTCCTGAGGCTCTGGCAGAAGTCGTCACCGCAGCCGCACTCGGCCACCAGGCGAATGTCCCGTACGTGGACGGCGAGGCCGTGTTCCCCTTCGTCCTCCAGGAGGGCGGCCAGCTCCGCGACCAGGTCCGGAAAAATGTCACGGACGAACGGATGTTTCTCTTCCATACGGTGAGGGTAACCGCTGCAGCCCCCACCCTCGTCCTGCTCGCGGGCGATCAGGCCGGCGGGGTGGCGAAGTAGATGCCCTCGCACAGTTCGCGGGCGATCCGGGCGTAGCGGCCGACGTCGCGCAGCGGGCCGTCCTCCAGGCGCCGCCAGTCGCGGGCGGCGCGCGCCGCCGCCCGGCGCAGCTCGGCGGGTCCGGCGTCCGGGGGCAGGCGCAGGCGGGCGGCGGGGGTGCGCCCGGTGGCGAGGGCGATCAGGGCGGCGGCGGTGTCCTCGTCGAGCTCCAGGCGGTGTCCGGCCACCGCGGCCAGGGCCCGGGCGAGTTCATGGCGGCGCAGTTCCGGGTGGCGGCGCAGGTCGCCGATCCGGGTGCGGGCCTGGTGCAGCACGTCGGCCGGCAGGCCCTCCCCGCTCCCGAGGGCCGCCTCGACGGCGCCGAGGGCGGCGGCCGAGCGCAGCGCGTCCGCGGCGTCGACGAAACGCAGCCGCAGGTGCTCGACGACCGCGGCGATGCCGGAGGCCGCCCGGAACTCGGCGAGCAGGGCGGCGGCGCCGATCGGGCGGCCCTCGGCGCGGGCCCGGCGGACGGCCTTCAGGGCGGTGTCGATGCCGTAGACGCCGAGCAGGCCGAACAAGCGCTCCCGCTCGGGGCGGGTGAGCGGTGCGCCGTCCCAGTCGAGGAAGCGCCGGCCGGAGTAGAGGGCGCGGCGCAGGTCGCCGGCGGGTGCTTCGGCGAGCCGGCGCACCAGGGCGGCGTCCGGTTCGGTGAAGTCGTCGCCGAGCGCGGTCTGGGCGAGCAGGCCGACCACCGGGAGCACCTCGTCGACCAGTCCGGCGAGCCGGGTGGCGTTGGTCGCGGCGACCTGCCGGGCGCGCGGCCATGGATCGCCGTGGCCCTCGCCGAGCAGGTCGATCCGGCTGAGCACGCCGACGGCGTTGAGCGCGGTCATCCGCCCGTCGGCCTGGGCGCGCAGGGCGCCCAGCGCCTCGGCGTCGCCCGCGCCGGGGTGCGGCATGACGTAGATCGTCGCGTCGGCGCGGGCGAGGGCGTCCAGCGCGGGCTCGTCGAGGCCGCTGAGCGAGTCGAGGCCGGGGGTGTCGACAAGCACGCAGTCACCGGCGGGCCGCAGGCCGGCGGCCTCCACGACCACCTCGGCGATCTCGTCGGTGCCGACGCCGAGGTCCCGGGGGTCGCGCGGCAGGCCGCCGGGCCGCCAGTGGACGGTGCCGTCCCGCAGCCGGACCTGGAGCCGGTTGAGCCGGCCGGGCCGGAACCAGGCGACCACGGTGGTGCACTCGGTGGCGGCCGAGGCGGCCAGCCGGCGGCCGAGCAGGGCGTTCACCAGGGTGGACTTGCCCGCGTTCATCCGGCCGCCGACGGCGATCCGCAGGGTGTGCCCGGCCAGCCGACTGTGGATGGCGCGCACCTCGTCGGCGGGCGGGCCGGGTGGCAGCCGGCCCGCCAGTTCCGCGCAGAACCCGGCCACCACCGGGGCGAGTTCGGCGCCCGACGGGGGGAAGGTCACCGGGTCACCGCCGGTGCGGAGGCACCGGCCGGCGGGGCGGTTCCTCGCTGCTCGCGCTCCAGCAGCCTGGCCAGGCGCTGGGCGGGTCGGCGCAGCCCGGCCACCTCCTCCTTGCTCTCGCGCAACTCCTCCTCCCAGAACTTGAGCCGCTTGGCCGCGCTCTCGACGCCCTTGAACCAGGAGACCATGCTGTCGATCCCGTTGGCCTCCTTGCGCAGGTCCTTGACGAACTCCTTCGCCGTCTCCAGGCGCTCCTGCGCCTGCTGCGCCTCGTGGGCCAGCAGGGTGGACAGGCACCACAGCACCGGCACGGCGACCCCGCGCGGCGAGCGCCCGCAGGAGACCGCGACCGTCGTCCCGCGGACCCGTCCGCCGCTGCCGATCAGTTCCTCCAGCGGGGCGGTGGCGGCGCGCGCCCTGGCCCAGTCGGCGGGGTCGGTGACCAGGTCGGACTTGGTGTAGGCGAGGACGATCGGCAGCGGGGTGGACCCGTCGCCGACGGCCCGGTGCAGCAGGACGACGGTGCGGCGCACCTCGTCGTGGGAGTCGGGGTCGGTGGCGAGGCGGTGGGCGTCGGCGAAGACGACCACCGCGTCGGCCTTGGTGAGCCGCTTCAGCAGCTTCCTGGTCTCCGGGTCGTCGGCGGCCGAGCTGGTGAGGGCGCCGCCCCGGTAGTCGGTCCAGTGGAAGCCCGCGACCTCCCTGCGCCCGTACTCGAGTCCGGCCTCCAGGTCGGTGCTCCGGGAGGTCGGCGGCGGGTAGATCCCCTTTCCCAACAGCTTTCCGGTTTCCTTCAGTTGGCTCGCCGTCCCGCTGTCGGCGGTGACCATCCGGAAGCCCTTGCGGCCGGCGGCGAGGTAGCTGAACATCGCGGCGAGGTAGGTGCTCTTGCCGGCGCTGCTGTGGCCGAGGGCGACCACCCGCAGGTTCGTCAGGTCCATGGGGTCAGCTCCGGTCCGGGTCGGGCGAGCCGGTGGTGGCGCCGAGGCCGTGGGCGAGGGCGAGGCCCTCGTCGCGCAGGGCGGTGAGCGAGCCGATCCGGCGCTTGACGCGGTCGCGGGCGGCGGCGAGGTCGGCGGCGGCGGTGGCCAGGTCGCGGCGGTGGTCGGCGAGTCCGCGCTCCAGCCGGAGCCGCTCGTCGGCGATCGCCTGGTCGAGGGCGACGGCGAGGCGGTCGGTCAACTCGTCGACGTGGCTGGTGATCTGGGCGGGGATCTCGGTGCTCAGCTCGGTGAGCACCCGGTTGAGGTGGCGGGTGGCGTCGCCGCGCACCCGGCCGAGTTCGGCGCGCCGGCGACGGCGGCGGGTGAGCACGGCGAGCATCGCGTAGCTGGCCACGGCGGGCAGCAGCACACTACTGGTGACCAGGGCGACCACGGTGCCGAAGGTGGCGGCGGTGCCGACCGACGGGATGACGCTCTCGATCACGCCGAGCGGACCGCCGTCCTGGTGCGTGGAGTGCACCATCTCCGGCAGCCCGGCGCCGCGTTCGGCCCGGATGACGGCGCCGTCGTCGACCACCGCGATCTCCGTCCCGGGCGACCGCCCGCCGCCCGCCCGCCCGGCGTCCGCGCGACCGGCGTCCAGCACCGTGGCGCACTCGCGCCGCACCCGTTCCTCCAGGACGGCCAGGCCGCGCCGGGCGGCGTTGTCCAGTTGCAGCCAGACCGCCTCCACCTGGGCCTCCAGCTCGGCCGGGAACTCCTGTGCCAGAGTGGTGGGTTCGGAGGTTGCGATCTTCGCCTCGGCAAGCCGGCGGACGTCGTTGAGGCTGCGCCGGAAGCCGAGCTGGAGGGTGTTCTTGAGGTCGCGGGCACCGGTGGTCAGGGCGCGCCGCCACTGGGCGCTCTCCGACTGGAGGAGGCGCAGCGCCTCCTCGGCGCGCTCGACCTCGGCGGCGAGGGTGGGGTCCTGCTGGAGCGAGCGCAGGCGCAGTTCCTGCTCGGCGAGCGGGGCGGCGAGCGCGGCGAGGGCGACGTGCACCACGTTGGCCAGCCGCAGCTCGGCGGCGCGGGCGGCGATCCGGCGGCGCAGCAGCGCGTCCAGTGGCTCGAAGCCGCTCTCCTCCAACAGCTCGGCGGCGTCCTGGAGTTCACCCGATCCGGCGGCTTCGGCGGCGTCCCGGCGGGCCCGGTTGCTGACCGGGAACCAGGGGGCACCGGCGTGCCGGGGGGCGTGCCGGGCGAGCAGTTCGCGGTTGCGTTCGAGGATGGTGGGCCAGGCGTCGTGGCTATCGGTCTTGGTGAGCACGAACACCGTCTCGGCGGTGCGTTCGGTGGCGCGGGCGAGGAAGTCCAGTTCGGATCGGGTGAGTTCGCTGGAGCCGTCGACGACGAAGACCAGCGCGTCGGCGTTCTCCAGGGCGGCCAGGGCGAGTTGGGCGTGGCCGCTGAGCAGACCGCCGACGCCCGGGGTGTCGACGAGCTCCAGGCCGGAGGCGAGCAGCGGGACGGGCAGTTCGACCTCGACGTGGTGTACGTCGAGGCGGTGCGGGCGGCCGGTGGCCGGGTCGACGGCGGCGTACTCGGCGATCCGCTCCAGCGGGATCGGTTCCGGGCGCGGCTCGGCCTCGGGGGCCGGGTTGCCGGGCAGCAGGAAGGCCTCGGCGCGCGGCCGGTCGCCGTGCCGGACGACGACGTGCACGCCGGTGGCGACGTCGGCGTCGACCGGGAGCAGGTCCCAGACGCCGACCAGGCTGTTGATGGTGGAGCTCTTGCCGCGCTTCTTCTCGCCGACGACGACCAGGGAGGCGGCGCCGTCGGCGGCCCGGGCGGCTTCGGCGCGCAGGCGGCGGGCGCCGTCGGCGGGGCTGGAGGCGGAACTGGAGGCGGGGCTGGAGGCGGCGCCACCGCCCTGGTCCTCGGCAGGGGCGGCGGCCGGGGCTCCGGCCGGGGACTCGGCCGGGGCTTCGGCGGCGGCGGTGCGGGCGGCGCGTTCGAGGAGGTCGGCGGTGCGGGTCGCGAAGTCCAGGACGCGGGCGTGGGAAGGGGCTTCGGGGCGGGGCGGGGTCATGAGGGTCCTCCCGTGGCGGGGTCGGTCCGGTCGCCGGGGTCGGTGCACGGTCCCTTCGGCGGCTGCGCGGGCGGGTCCGAGGGGGCCGGGGCGGTGGGGGCCGGGATGGTGGGGGCGGTGGGCGGCGGTGGTTCGGGGTCGTCGTCGAAGTCGCCGAACATGCCGGACAGGTCGGCCTGTTGCGGGTCGACCGACCGGTTCCGCCAGCGCGGCGGCGCCTCCGGTGGCGCCGCCGGCGCGTTCGGTGCGGGTGGGGCGTTCGGCGTGGGTGGTGTGGGCGGCGCCGCGCGCTCGCCCCCGTACGGCGCCGGGCGCGCCGGGCCGGGCAGCGGCTCGCCGAGGCCGTCGTACGGATCGCGGCCGGGCACCCGGGCCTGGCCGAACCTCGTCCCGCCGCCGGGCCGCACCCCGGGAGCCTGGCCGCCGGACGGCTGGCGGTCGGACGGCCGGTGGTCGGATGTCTGCCCGTCCGTGCGCTTCGGCGTGCTCTCCGGGCGCTCCGCGCGCTCCGGTTCATTCCGCCCGGTCTCCGGCTGCTCGGGCTCCTCCGACCAGAAGACATCGGCCATCGCCTTGCCCAGCTTCCCGAGGCCGCGCGCGGTCCTCCCCCACGGGGACGAACCGGACTTCCCGTCCGACTTGGCATCCGACTTCGCGCCCTGCTTCGCGCCCGGCTTCGAGGCGGGGCCCTGCTCCGGCACGGGCCTGGTCTTCGGGGGAACGGGCGGGGTCGGGGGCGGCGGAGGCGGCGGGGGTCGCAGCAGTTCGTAGCCTTGACAGTCCGCGCTGGTCAGGTGGGTAAGCCGGTCCGCGTCGGCGTCCGAGCGCCGCCGCCAGCCGGTGACCAGGACGCACCGGCCCGGCCCGGCGGCGGCCGCCGCCCAGACGCCGTGGGCGTCCGCCTCCGGTAGCAGGTGGGTTCCCGCCGGGAGGGCGGGCCGCCAGGCCGACGGCACCGCCGGGCCGCCCGCCGCCCCCGGTGCCCGCTCCGGCCAGGGGGCGGCGACCGGCCGGGTGGTCCACGGCTCGGCCTCCTCCCGCCCCACCGCCTCCCAGGTCGGCGCGATCCACTCGGTGTAGACCGGCCCGGCCCAGTCGGCCAGGTGCCCGGTCAGCTCGGCCAGGGTGGGGACCCTCCCGCCGGTGTCGGCCGACGCGGGCCGGTACCAGCCCACGAAGCCGTACAGTGGACGGCCGAAACGGTCCTGCACCATCTCCCGGCTGATCAGGCCCAGCTCACAGGCGGCCCCGACCAGCACACCCCTGATGTCACGGTGCAGCAGGAAGCGCGGGCCGTACTCCAGCCGGCTCCCGCCGGCGACGGCGGCGCGCACGGCGTCCCCCACCGGCCCCTGCCGATCGACACCGGCGGGCAGCGCCCGCCACCACTGGTCGACCCTCAGGGTTCGGCCGTAGACCACCGCCGACCAGCCGCCGGGGACGGCGCCGTCCAGCGCGTCGGCGGCGTGCTCGGGCTCCGGCCCCCGGGTCGTGTTCCTCGTCGTCATGGCGTACGCCCCTCAGTCCGTCATCAGCCGGCCGTCGCGGAAGATGGCGACGCCCCGAAGCTCGTCGTCCAGCTCACGGCAGCGCTCCTGGGCCCGTTGCAGGTCCGCCGAGGTCGCCGAGCTGCTGGCGAGCAGCCGATCGATCTCCTGCCGGGCGCTGTTCTTCTGCGCCCCCTTGAACAGCCCGCCGAACAACCCCTGGCTGAGCGCGGCCAGTTCGCCGCGCGAGGTGTCGAGGCTCTCGGCGAGCCGGCCCATCTCCTGCCGGTTCCGGACGATGCCCTCGCTGAGGTAGTGGCGGAGGCTGAAGATGATCGGCAGGTGGAGGTTCTTCGGGGCGATCCGGCTGGCGTCCACGGTGGCCTGCGCCGCCGCGCCGAAGTTGCCGAGCTGCACGGCACAGAGCGCCACCGTGACGCCCTCGGCGTCGTCGCCGGCCAGCACCGGCACGAGCTTGGGGAAGTTCCGTCCCGCCATCTGGAGCGCCTCGGACGCCCGCAGACCGGTGCGCTCGGCCAGCAGGTCCGCCTTGGTGAGCAGGACGGTCACGCTCGGAACCGGATCGCCCTCCGCCAGGCGGTTGCTGAAGACCCGGGAGATGGCGCGGCTGAACCGGGAGATCTCCATTGGGTCGTCGTCCCGGTCGAGGTTGCCGGGTGCACCGGCCTTGATCCACTCGGCCACGTGCTCGGAGTCCAGTGCCAGGACGATGCTGTCGGAGCGCATCAGCCGGTCCTCCAGCAGCGCGACGTCCTCGGCGGCGCCCCGGCGGTCCAGGGCGGCGTTGCCGCGGAAGTCCACGCAGTCGATCGTCATCAGGTCGCGCATGCCCCGGCGGAACACGAACTCGTAGGAGATCGGCCGGTCCGAGGTCGCCTTGGGCATGGTGCCGGTGCGGCGCAGCCGGGCCCAGTCCTCGGCGAGGTCGAGGTCGAGGTCGGGGTCGGTGGTGTAGAGGTAGTAGCCCTGCACGCCCATGGAGAGCCGGTTGTACATGCCGTGCAGGTAGGCGGTCTTGCCGGAGCCGCTGGCTCCGAGCAGGGTGAGGGTGAGGGTGGGGACCGTCATTTGTGCGGTGTCCTTCGTCTCGCGGGGTCGTTTGTGGCGGGGTCGTTTGTGGCAGGGTCGTCGTCGGTGGTGGCGGGGCGTTCGGCGGCGGAGTCTGTCCGGTCTCGCGTGTCCCGTGGCGGCCGTTCAGAACGAGAGGACGTCCTCCAGCAACTCGCCGAGCCGGTCGGCCGGCTCCACCAGCGGCTCCAGGCGCGCCAGTTCGTCGGCGGCCAGGGCGCGGTCGCGGTCGCGGATGGAGGCCCAGGACGGTTCGTCCTCCCACCAGCTGCTGACCCGGTCCCACAGGGTGTCGCGCTGGTCGGCCTGGCGGGCGGAGGCCATCAGGCTGTCGATCGAGGCGGACAGCTCCATGGCCCGGCCGATGATGCCGAACCGGAGCGTCCAGAGCACCGGCAGCGCCACGCCCTCCGGCTCCGGCCCGCAGACCAGTGGGATGAACGCCCCCTGGATGTGCCGGGTCTCCTGGACCGCCTCGATCAACGGCAGGAACGGCCCGACGAAGCGCTCCTCCGCGTCGGGCGCGCCGAGGTCGACCAGGTCGGTCTTGGTGAGCGCGATCACCAGCGGCATCACGCTCTCCTCCCGGTCGGCGACCGCCTGGTGGACGCGGACGACCAGCCGGCGGACGTCCTCGGCCGCCTCCGGGTCGGTGTCCAGGCGGAGCGCGTCGACGAAGAGCACGATGCCGTCCGCCGCGACCAGGTCGTCGTGCAGCCGGGCGGCCTGCGGACTGGAGCGCCGGTGCTCGGTGAGGGCGCCGCCGCGATGGTCGGTCCAGCGGAACGGGAAGATCTCGTCGCCGTCGTGGCAGAGGACGAACTCGTAGCGGTGGGGCCGGTCGCTGGCCCTGGGGTAGCGCCCGCGCAGGATGGCGCGGGCGTCGGCGAGCAGGGAGCGGTGGGCGTCGCGGTCGGCGGTGCGCAGGGTCATGCCCTCGACGCCGTCGCACATGGCGGCGTACATCAGGGAGAGGTAGCTGGTCTTCCCGGCCGCGCTGTGGCCGAGCATCACGATGTCCATGCGGTTCCCTCGCGGTTCGCGGTTCTCGCGGGCCGGTTCCTCGGACGGGCGGTCCGTTTTCGGGCAGGGCGGGGCGCGGTGCGGCGGTTCTGGGGTTCTGGGGCTCTGGGGTACTGCGGCTTCTCTGGTCCCGGGCCGACGGCTCAGAACCAGAGCTCGGGATCGACCTCGTCCGGGTAGTGGGCGACGGTCCAGCGGCTGGACGCGGCCGCCTCCTGCTCGGTCGCCTCCTGCGCCGTCGCCTCCTCGGTGTCGGCCGGGGTCGGAGGGGCTGGCAGGTCGGCAAGCGCGCCGAGGGCCACGGCCGCCTTGGGGTCGGCCGCCAGGTCGGGCGACCGGCCCAGCCAGGTGCCGACCAGGTCGGCCACCGGCGGCGTCCGGCTCGCCGCCCCGCAGAGCACCACGGCCCCCAGGTCGGACGGGGTCAGACCGGCCCGGACGACCGTCCGCTCCAGCAGCGCGACCGAGGCGGCCAGCGCGGGAACGACGGCCTCCCGGTACTCGCCGCCCTGGACCACGAACCGGTCCGGGTAGCCCGGCACCGCGAGGTACACCGTGCCGGTCTCCGACAGCGACTCCTTCGCGAGGGTCACCTCGCGGGCGAGCTGCGCCCGTTGGTGGGCTGCGGCGGGCGCCGGGTCGGCCCAGAGCCGTCGCCAGGGCTCGGGGTCGAGGTCCAGCGCCCGGTCGCGGAGCAGTTCGAAGAGGGCCTGGTCGAGGTCGCGGCCACCGAAGTCCGGATTCCCGGCCACCGCGACGGCCCGGAAGCCGTCCGCCTCCCGGCGGAGCACCGCGATGTCCACGGTGCCGCCTCCGAGGTCGTAGACGGCGATCGGCCGATCGCCGCCTCCTTCGCGGTCACCCGTCGCCCGGGCGTCCGCCGCGTGGAAGCGGGCGGCGGCGACCGGCTCGGGCAGCAACTCCGGTACGTCCACCCCGGCCCGTCCGGCCGCCTCGACCAGCCGCTCCAGATCACCCGGCGACCAGTCCGCGGGGTGGGTGAGCACCGCGCGCCCCGGCGCCGTCCCGCCCCGCTGCGCCCGCGCCTCGCCCACCACCCGGGTGAGCACGGCGGCGGCCAGCTCGACGGTGGCCACCTCCCGGTCGTCCAGCAGCACCGCCGACTGCCGGAGCAGCGCCCGCTTGGGGTGCTGCTCGGCACGTTCCGGCCACTGCGCGGCGAGCTGCACGGCGGCCCGGCCGGTGAGCAGCCGGCCGTCGTCGTCGAGGCAGACCAGGGAGGGCAGGTAGCGACTGTTCTCGATCTCGACCGCCGCCGCGACATCGGCCTCGACGCGCACGGCCGCGGTGGTGAAGCAGGTACCGAAATCGATCGCCAACGACCAGTCAGACACGTTTCCTCGCAAGTGAGTTGCGGCGGCGCAGGGCGCACGGGTGGCGGGAGGAAGGACCTCCGGCACCCCCGCGCAGGATGGTAGGGCCCCGGGAGCAACTGTGGAGAAAATCAGTACATCTTGTAACAATGGCATGGCCATTGCCGGTCGCCTATGGCCCCGGATGGCACCCCGCTCCCCCGGGCCGGGGTGCCACGACCAGTCTCGGCGCGCCGTTCGATCGAGACACCGTCAGGTGACCGAATCCGAACACCTTCCCGCCGCCTGCCGACCTCGTCCGGGAGCGCCGCTCAGAGCGCTCCCGGAGGGACACGACCAACGCGAGTTCACCCTCGGCGAGATCCCCGGCACCCTGCGGACACCCGCCTCCACCCCTGCTGCGGCGACCTGCCTCGCTCAGCCCCCGGCGAGCCACACAGGCCGGCAAGCCGGTCGACGCCTTCGCCCTCCCCCTGGTCGAGAAGGCGGCCCCGGAGCAGCGACGACATGATCGCCACCGGCATACGCCTCACGCACCTCGGCCGCCACCCTCTTCGCCCAGACCTTCCTCCCCACACCCGCGCCACTGGAGTCCCTGATACAGGCCCCGCCGCCGCGCAGGAAGTCGGCCAGCCCGACTTCCTGCGCCACGCAGACCAACCACCAGCCACCACGACACACCCCACAGGCCCGAGTTGCCCAATCCCCAACAAGCTGCAGAACCACACCGCGTGTGCGGGGAGCATGTAGGTTCTCAGCCTCGATGTCATGTGATCGACCGCGCGACCAGCGCCTCCGGCCCATTCTCAATCGGATGACATGACTCCGGATTCTCAGTAGCGTGACAGAGCCTCGCGATCCCGGTGCTGCCTCAGGATGCGGTCGACCGGCGCACGCAGGGCGGGTGAGGTCAGGTCCAGGTCGCGGTTGTCGCGGCCGTCGAGCATGTGGTCGAGCCAGCGTTCGTACCAGGCCAGGAAGTCGGTGGCCGACGAGACATTGGGACCCCAGAAGCCGTCGGCGTTCCCGGTGACGACCCGGCCGACCAGGGGCCCTGTGATGCCGACAAGCACCAGGTCGCTGCACCCCGCCTCGATGATGTGCAGGAACAGATCACCTCGGTGAGGCGGTCCGCCGGCGAACGTGAACCCCCGGGGGCGGCCAGGCTCGGCGCGGAGGTCCATCGTGAACAACCGACATGCCTCCAACGGCAGCAGGCCGTAGAACGGCGAGGCTCCGCCCCCGCCCAGCGTGGTCAGGAAACTGCGGTAGGACTCGGGCAGTTCGATGCGGTGGTCGGCCTCGAACTCGGCGACCTTCGCGGCTGGCAACGGGGGTTCGAGGCGGAACCCGTGCTTCTCTTCACCGAAGGAGTAGCTTCGCGGCGCGGCATAGGGCACCTTGGCGAGCTTGCGTCGGATGCGGGCGATCCGGGAGTCCATGCGAACTCTTCTCTCTGTCCTCCGCAAACTACCTGCTGCGAACAGCGATTCTCAATCCCGTGTCAGATCGGCCAGTCAGATGACATCGCGACTGAGAAAATGACAGGGGATTCGAAAACCTACAGAGCAGACGCCCCGGTCAGCCAGGCAGGGGCCGCCGGCGAAACCATCCCCGCGTGTGCGGGGAGCAGGGCACCCAACAACAGAAGCGGCCGACCCCGGGGGGACCATCCCCGCGTGTGCGGGGAGCAGAACATGGACTGGTACCACCGCAGGGTGCCGGCGGGACCATCCCCGCGTGTGCGGGGAGCAGGAGCTTGGTGGGCTGGTACTGCCAGCGCTGCGGGGACCATCCCCGCGTGTGCGGGGAGCAGCGGTACTTGACGACGCTTTGGGCGTTATGCCAGGGACCATCCCCGCGTGTGCGGGGAGCAGCTCGCCATCCTCGACGCCGCGTTCCGCGGGGCAGGACCATCCCCGCGTGTGCGGGGAGCAGGACGGCGCCGGCCGCGCCGCGGTGCAGGTGGAGGGACCATCCCCGCGTGTGCGGGGAGCAGGCCGACCTCTCGGAGTGGTTCTGCGTCGGCCAGGGACCATCCCCGCGTGTGCGGGGAGCAGATTCCTGATCCATCCCATGGCACGATCAATCAGGGACCATCCCCGCGTGTGCGGGGAGCAGAGTTCGTGAGCTGCGGGTTTATGCGGAGGCGGGGCGGGATTCTGCAACTTGTTGAGAATCGGACATTTCGGGCCTTCGGGATACTTCTCGGCGGGCGTGGGAGAACTCTATCGATGGATGGTCGGCCACGGCCGGAGGTTGAGTCAGACTAACGTCGTTCCCGCCATGCCGCCGGGCACAGGGGTCGCCGATTTCGCGGCCGCGCAGCGCCCACTGAGAGGTGCAACCCGGTGGGCAGCCGATCAACCCAACGTACTGTCGGATCGGCAATGCGGTCGCCGACGCATGACATCCGTCGGGTGAGGCAACGCCATGGCGTCCCGGGACCGCTTGGGATGGTGGTTCGGTGAGTCGGCCCGCCGTCGCGCGCCCGCGCGGCGGAAGACGAGCTGTCCGTTCTGTGACTCAAGGAGACTGCCCTGCGCGCTCGTACGATTCTCTCGGCTGTGACAGTGGCCGTTGTCGGCGCGGTGGCGGGAGCAGACGGACAGGGTGCGAGACGGATCAGGGCTCGTGGGCGCCCGTGACTGCGCGCTGGTCCAGGCCGGGGCCAACGTCTTCACCGAGTCGGTCGACGACTCCAGCGGCGAGTAGCGGCGCAGAAGTTGTGCCGGCCCGCCCCGCCGTTTGAGGCGGGGCACGCCGGTGGTCAGACGGGCCCAAGGTCGCGACTGAGCAAGCGTTCGGGCCGTATGTGGAAGGTGAGGCTGGCGCTCCACATCCACCGGCCACATCCAGTCCCGGTACCGGCCGGCGGTGGCGCTCTCTCCTCCCCCGTGATGCTCGGCCTCAAGACGCCCCTGGTGATGCGCCGGGCGCGGACCGGGCGCGCCCGGCGCGCGGGAACGGGTCTGCCATCGGCCACCTGGCCCCGGACCGGAACCGGGCGGATGACGGACCGGTTGCACTCGCGTGAGCCACCTCCGCCGCGCCGTTCGCGGTACCGCACACCTCGTCACCCGTCTCTGTTCCGCCATCGAGCGTCTCGACGCCCGCGCCGACGCTGCCCTACGCGCCCGGCTGCGCCCACTCGTCACCCGCCTGGCCGCCCTGTTGCAACGGATGGCCGCCGCCAACTGCAGCGACGCCCTCACCCGCCACCTCCCCTGCCGCGCCGCCCGCGAGCGCACCCGTGACGGCGCCGCGGCCACCGACCCATCTCCGCTGGACGACTGACTGTGAGGACGTAAACGACATCGCTCGAAGTCCTGATTCTCGGACCACCTGACGCTCTGGTTGTCCTCTTTGCCGAATTGTCAGCCATCCAAGCGATGCCGCCATGCCCACTTCCGGTCGAGCGCCTGCGACCTCAGCCCGCCCCGGCCGAAGCTCCTGCTGAATCCCGTCCCACGCTCACATGGAGCCCAAGCTCACGACCTCTGCTCCCCGCGTGCCCGGGGAGCAGCCCAATTCGCCGACCGTACGATTCCGGCCGACAGGACCATCCCCGCGTGCGTGGGGAGCAGCGGGCTGAGTACGACGCCGAGTCGCTCGGGCTGGGACCATCCCCGCGTGCGTGGGGAGCAGTGGCCCACCGTGACATCGCCGGCCAGGATCTGGGGACCATCCCCGCGTGCGTGGGGAGCAGCCACCGAGCACTCCGGCCGACACACCACGTCTGGGACCATCCCCGCGTGCGTGGGGAGCAGAGGCACCCATGGCCGGCATCGACGGCAAGGGAGGGACCATCCCCGCGTGCGTGGGGAGCAGAGTTCGTGAGCTGCGGGTTTATGCGGGGGTGGGGCGGGATTCTGCAACTTGTTGAGAATCGGGCATTTCGGGCTTTTGGGGTGCTTCGCGGGTGGGTGCTGGAGCAGCCTATCCAGGTTCGGCCGAGCTTGCGCAGGAAGTCGGACTGGCCGACTTCCTGCTCAACACCAACAAATGTGCGTGCCTTTGACGCGGCTGCGCCCGGTCGATGTTGTTGAGGTCGCTCCCAGCGTTGTGGTGGCCGAAGTGCGCTGGATGAGTCGCCCGGTCAGGCTCGGCAGAGCCCCGTCGTCCAGTCGACGGTGGCCGTCGTGCGCGAGTAGTGCCACTCGGGGGTGAGCAGTTCCCGGTCCAGTTGGGCGGCTGCCCCGCGCTCCTCGACGATGTGGCCGTAGTCCTGAAGCCAGGCGGGGTAGAGGTTCTTCGAGCCGACATAGAAGGCCTCGTCGTCGACCGCGACCAGTTTGTGGTGCAGCGCGTACAGGTGGCCGTCGGCCCAGGTGGCGGTGGGGGCGGCGCGGAAGGTGGCGAGTTGGAGGTTGCCGCAGGGTGCCGCTGTCGCCCGGGCCGGGTCGGCGGTGAGCGTGGTCAGGCGGGACTTGAGGAGGTCGCTGATCTCGATGAGCGACTTGACGCCGGCCGCGAGTTTGGCGGCGAGGGTGTCGTACAGGCGGGCGTCGTGGCGGGCGAGGGGCGGGCAGGTGACCTTGAGGTCCTGCTGGGAGATCTCGATGTGCCGGCGGGCGCTGCCGACGAGGGCGCAGGGCGTTCCCCTCCGGGCTGACGGTCTCGTAGTCGCGGTCGGCGTTGGTGTTGTCGTGCAGCGCGAGGGGGCTGCACCGGGCGTCCGCCGCGCCGGGGGCGGTGCCGGTGGCGGGGGCCGGCGGGTTCAACTCGCGCTCGATCGACGGGCGACAGGCACCGACACCAGACGGGCCGGAGGACGCGAACCAGGCGTTGTCGAGCACCCCGGTGCGGGCGCAGGTCCACTCCCAGAGGGTGTCCAGGTACCGGGCGGCGGCGGTCGCGGCGGGGCCGGTCAGCGCGAGGTCGACGTCCGAGACGGGGTGGGCGGTGTCGAGGTAGTCGCCCCTCCAGCCGTTGACGCCACCCGAGATGACGGTGCGTCCGTCGACGACCACCAGCTTGGAGTGGTTCCAGGAGAACGCCGTGCGCGAGGCGGTCATCGAGGCGATGTTGAGGCCGACCGAGCCGACTGCCGGGCCGAGGCGGGCGACCAACTCGTCCAGGTACCGGGACGGCAGCACATTGGCGTGGTAGACCGGCGCAGCGCCGACCAGGATACGGACCACGGGGCGGTGCCCTACGGCAACGGACGCCTTGAGGCCGGCCGCCAGGGCGTCCTGGAAGCCACCGTCGGGGAACGGCGCGAGGGTGGAGATGTCGACAGTGCGGGTGGCGGCGGCGATGTCGGCGGCCATCCTGGCGAGCAGGGCTCGGGTGCCGGGCCGGTCGGCGCAGGTGGGTGGCGTCACCCCAGCAGCCGGGCGTCTGGAGCAGCCAGTCCGCCGGGGCGGCGGGGTTCTCTGCTCCGGCGAGGCCGTTGCCCTCGGTGTGCTCCCACACGGTGCCCTCCAGCCCGGGGGACACCTCCCGCAGGACCCGCTCGACGGCGTCGAGGTGAGGGGTAGGCACCCCGGACGCCGCCCGGGCGAGCGCGGGTGGGGCGGCGGCAAGCAGGGTGGCGGCCGCGGCGGCGGGAGCCGGGTCGTGACACGTGACGTTCCTTCAGAGCATGGCGGGCGACGAGTCGTTCGCCTGTCGGACGCCGCCACACTACCCGCAAGTAACATCACGTCCAATCTGTGCATGACAATCAGATACCGGGCCTGATTCCCACCCGCCGTTCGGCCCCTGCCACCCGGCCCCCTCCGTTCGTCCGACAAGCCCGGGCAGCACCCAGCCCACCTCCTCCTCGCTCACACCCTCCACCTCGACGGCGCCCGCCACCCTCAGCACGAGGTGCGCGAACTGCGGTGCAAGCGCCGCCAGCCACACCGCACCACCCTCCTCCTCGGGTATCACCAGGTCCCGGACCGTCAGCGCTTCCAGCCGCGGCAGCAGCGGCGACTCCGCGAGGGCCGCGAGCACCTCGGACGTCCCGGCATCGAACTCCACCCTCCCGAGGTCGAGGTTCCTCAGGTGCGGGTACCAGTCCGCCGTGGTCGCGAGTTCGTCCAGTTGGTCCACCGAGCACGCGACCCCGAAGACGTCGCTCTCCAACTCCAGTTCCAGGGAGGTCAGCGCGGGCAGCCGCCCCGGGAGGAAGACCGAGCCGTCGGAGATCACGGCGCCCCGGGTCCGCAGCCGGGTCAGACCGTCGTGGTCCACGAAGGCGAACAGGAACGCACCCTCCAGCTCCAGGGTGCGCAGGGCCGGCAGCGCCCCCCAGATCTCCGTCCGCACCAGCCCCTCTCCGTGGTGCTCCATCGGGTCGATGCGGCTGCCCGCCGACCCCTTCCCGTGCTCGAAGAGGTACTCGAAGTCGTAGCCGAACGACAGCCGCTCCAGCCGGGGCCGGGTCGCACCGGCGAGCGCGGTCGCGGCCCGCTCGGCGGAGTGGTGGTAGTCGGTGAGCCGCAGGTCGAGCTCGCGCAGCCGGTGGCTCACCGGGTGGGCGAGCACCGCGGCGATCAGGACGCCCTCCCACTGCTCCGGGTCGCTCAACTCCAGGTCCAGGTCCACGTCCACGTCCTCCGGGTAGCCGCCCGGACGCTCCGTCAGGAGCTCTGCCACCAGGGCCCGGCGCCGCGACGGGTCGCCGGGCACCAGCCGGAAGGCCGCCTCCTCCAGGAACCCGCCGGACCAGCCGAACCGCCACGACCCGTCCGCCCGCAACGCGTCCAGCCCCAGGTACCGCTCGACCTCCGCGTACACCTCCGCCAGACGGTCCCGGTCCCCGCCGGCGCGCTCCAGCCGGATCGCCTCGCCCCGCGGATCCCCCGCGGCCGTCAGCCACTCCGCGTACGCCAGCCAGGCAGCCTGGTCCTCGCCCGACGGGGCTCCCGTCACCTCGAAGAAACGCACAACCGCACCCCCGGTTCCTGGCCGCGACACCCGGGCGGATCCGGGTACTCCGGCGTTGGTCGGCACTCTAGAACCCCCCTCTGACAATCGGGCCCGGCCCGCCTCCGCGATGGCGCACCCGGCGTGCCGGAGCGGGATGCGGGTGGAGCGGGCCCGTACGGTCGGCGCATGCCCTTCGGCCTGCTCGCGGCGTTGGCCGCCGCTCTGCTCACCGGTTCCGCCACCGTGCTCCAGGCGGCCGGGGCCCGTCGTGCCGCGGCCGGGCAACGGCCCGGCGGGGCCGCCGCGCTGGCGGGGGCGTTCCGGCAGTGGCCCTTCCTCGCGGGGGTGGGGATGGACATGCTCGGGTTCGGCGCCGAACTCCTCGCGCTGGACCGGCTGCCGCTCTACGAGGTGGAGGCCGTGCTCGCCTCCGCGCTCGCCGTGACCGCCGTCGGCGCCTCCCGGGTGCTGAACGTGCGGCTGCGGCGCAGCGAGTGGGCCGGGGTGGCCGCGGTGTGCGTGGGGCTGTGCGTGCTCGCGGTCAGCGCCGGGCGCGACGGCCCCGGCCACGGCACCCCGTCGCTACGGCTCGCGGTGCTGCTCGTCGCGGTGCTGCTGACGGGCGCCGGGTGGGCGGTGGTGCGGCTCGGCGGGAGCCGGCGCGCCCCGCTGCTGGGACTGGTCGCCGGCCTGCAGTTCGGTGTGGTCGGCGTCGCCGTGCGGGTGCTGCCGGACGCCCGGCTGCCGGGCCTGCTGACCGAACCGGCCGCCTACGCCATCGCGTTCGCCGGACTGGGCGGGTTCGCCGCGCTCACCTGGGCCATGCAGAACGGGTCGGTCACGGCGGCGACGGCGGCCATGGTGCTCGGCGAGACCCTGGGCCCGGCCGTCGTCGGCGTGCTGCTGCTCGGCGACCGCACCCGGCACGACGCGGCGCCGCTCACCGTCCTGGGCTTCGCGGCGGCGGTGTTCGGGGCGCTCACCCTCGCCCGCTTCGGGGACGCCGAACAGCCCGCCACCGCCGGGCCGTCGCCCTGACCGCGCCCGGCGGACGGGCCCCACGCCGGTCACGGGGCGTCTCCGGTCCGGGCGGCGGCGGTTGCTCCGGCGGGCGGCCGGGTAACCCCGGGGCGGGACGGAGGCGGGACGGAGGCGGGACCATGGCGCTCTACTGCGAACTCTGCGGCAGCCGCACGGACGGTGCCGAACGGCTCGGCGTGTACTGCCCGGGCGAGTACTGCGGCACCGATCTGCGGGCGGGTCCGGGCGCGGCCGTGCGGGCCTGGTGCGAGCCGCCGCGCCGGTTCGGGACCGCCGGCGGCACGGTCACCCTCGACCTGCTCGTCCACAACGAGGGGCCGCGCCCGACCGGCTTCCGGGTCGAGCCCGTCGAACCCGTCGAAGGGCGGCTGGACTTCGACCGCCGGGCCGTCGAGGAGCCGTTGCCCGCCGGGGCGACCCGCCGGATCGAGCTGCGCTACACGGTGCCGCCGGACCTCGCCGGACCGGGCCCGGACATCGCCTCCCGCTTCGGCGTCCCGGGGGCCGACGCGGCGGGGCGGGTGCACGGCGCGCCGCACGCGCGGTCCGGGGTGGCCCTGCGGGTGGCCGCGGTCGCGGCCCAACAGGGCGCGGCCTGCGCGGCGTTCGCGGTGGACGTTCCCGAGCGACCCGGGAGCGTCGCGGACGGGCGCACGTGGGCCGGCAAGGGAAGCGGGAGAGGGAACGGGGAGGGGGACCGGGAGGGTCCCGGCGACGGGCCACCGCCCTCGGCGCACCCGCGGCCGGCGGACCGGCGAACCGGCGGCTGCGGCCCCCTGGCGCTCGCCCTGCTGGTGGCACTCCTCGCGATCGCCCTGACCCTCGGCACAAGCCCCTGAGTATCAAATTGACGTACCGTCAGATAAAACGACCCCCGAATACGGAATGTCGGTGGAAGGTGCTTGCATACGGGTCATGTCTGACGATCAGCATGTGAGGGTGGGGACTTCGGCATCTGCGGGCGTCCCCGCCGAGGCGGAGTACCTCGAAGGATGGGAGCTGTACGACGGCGGCCCGAAGTGGCCGGCGTGGGGGCTCGGGGCGTGGCAGGACGGCAGGCCCACCGGGCGGTGGCGGCTGTGGCACCCCGACGGGACGCCGTTGGAGGAGAGCGACTGGCGGGACGGCAGGCGGCACGGGACGCTGCTTCGCTACCACGACGACGGCACCCTGGCGGTCCGTGCCGAGCTCCGCGACGGCACGCCGGTCACCGTCACCGGCCACCGCAGCGACCACCCGAGCCGTGACCCGTTCTCCTTCGACGGCCTGCCTGCGGCCCTCCGCACCGTGGTCCACGAGTACGACCAGGGGGTTCGGATCCGTCAGGCCTGCTACGCCGCCGACGGCACCGAGCTGACCCCCGCCGGCGAGCCCGCGCCGGAGCGGCCGGCCGGTGTGCCGGAGATCGCCACCTGCTGGCCGAGCGGCCAGTGGTCGGCTCCCCGATGGGACGGCGAAGGCCGGCTGGTGGGTGTGACCCGGCACTGGACGGCGGACGGCGCCCCTGAGCGGCTCGTCCACCACCGGGACGGTGAGGAGGCCGCCCGCTTCCCCCGGGGCGACGCCAGGACCAGCCCGCTGATCGAGGCGGCCCGCGACGGCGACGCCGCCTCGGTCGAGCTGTGCCTGGCGGCCGGCCTCGGCGCCTCGCCGGGCGCGGTGCGGCACGCCGCCTTCGAGGGACTGCCGGAGCTGGCGCTGCGGCTGCTCGCCTCGGACGCGACCGGCGCCGTGGAACTGGCCGACGTACGGACCCCGCCCGCCGTGCCGTCGAACGGCGTCCCCGAGGACGCCGTGTGGGTGGCGGGCCTGCTGGCGTACGTCACCGGCGAAATCGACGCGGCGACCGGGAAGGCGCTCGGGACCTGGCGGCTCTGGGAGCAGGCCTGGGAGAGCACCTCCGACACCGAGGGGCCGAGCTACTACAAGCCCGGCAGCTGTTACCACGGCTACCAGGAGGCCGACTTCGCCGACGGCAGGCCGGTGGAGCGCCGGACGTACCTGAGCTCCCGCACCCTCTACCGGGTGAACCGGTACCGGCCGGACGGCCGCCCACTGTCGGTCCGCCAGTACGAGGGCGGCAAACCCGCCCGCGAACGCGAGTGGCCGACTGACGGCACCACCGTCCACCGGCGGTTCCACGGCGACGGCGCGCTGCGGGCCGAACGCACCGAGCACGAGGACGTGCTGCTCACCGAGCGCTGGTACGACGCCGACGGCACCCTGGCGGCCGAGGTCGCACCCACCGACGTCACGGTCGAGGGGGCGGCGGTCGAACAGTGGCGCGCCCTGGACGCCGACGGGGCGGTGATCGCCGAGGGGTACGTCGAGCCCGGCATCGGTGGCGGCCCGGTGGGGACCTGGCGCCTGTTCGGCACCGACGGCGCCGAGCCGGGCACCGTGACCTTCGACGGTCTCGACCTCGCCCGCGGTGAGGGTCTCGGCCGGAGCGCCCACACCCTGTACGCCTGGCGCGCGGCGCCCGTGCCGAGGGAGCTGCACGATGTCGGGACGGTGCCGTGGGGCGAGCTCGAAACCTTCTTCGGCACCCCGGACGACGTGCCGTTCCTGCTCAAGGGGCTGGCGGTCCCCGGCTTCCAGGCGTTCCCCCTGGCGCTGGGTCAGCTGTCGGAGATGCTGCTGCACCAGCACACCGTCACGGAGGCCACCGGGCCGGCGTTCCGGTACCTGGCCGCGCTGGTCGACCGCGTCGAGGCCACCGACGCCCGAACCGCGCTGCTGAGGTACCTGGCCGACATCGCGACGCGCAACGGCGACCTCGAAGCCGCCCACGAACTCAAGGACGTCCTCACCGCCCTCCCCGACGAGGAGGCCGACGACGGGGCCGGCCCGGGCGGGCACTTCGCCGACAGCGGTGTCGAGCCCGCCTACCACGAGATCCTCACCGTCCTCACCGACGCGGTGCCGACCTGGACCGCCCAGGCCGCCCACCGGGACGCGGCGATCCGGCGCCCGTCCGTCGTCCTGCTCGCCGCGGCGCCGGGCGCGGCGGCGGCCGCGGCCCTGCACGACCGCCTCGCCCTGGAACCCGAGCCCGGGATCCGCGCGGAGATCCTGCTCGGTCTGGCCCTGCACGAGGCCGGCCCCGACACGCTTCCCACGCTGGAGCGGCACCTCGCCGACGACGATCCGCTGCTGCGCTTCTGCGCCGCCCTGACCTGGGTGCGCACCGCCCGCTCCCCCGCCGGTCCGGGCGCCCGGGTCCTCGTCGAGGTGCTCCGCGGCGACCTGGACGCCGTCGGTTTCGACGAGCTGTACCTCGGGTCGGGCGACCCGGCCACCGATGCGGTCACCGCCCTGGCGCTGCTGCCGTCCGAGCAGGCCGAACCGCTGCTGGCCGAGCTGTCCGCCGTCCTGGACGAGGTCGGCGCCATCGACGCCGTCACCGTCGCCCGCGCCCTGCTCGACATCGTCTTCCCGACCGAGGCGTACGGCGACGGCGAGCCGCTCACGGACGCGCAGCGCTCCGTGGTCCGCGCGATCGCCGACAGCACCAAGGCCTGGGAGTTCAACGTCAACCTGCGCGAGGTGCTGGACCTCAACGGTCTACCGTGCGACGCCGACGGGCTGCGGGCGCTCGCCGACACCGCGCCGGGCGCCGAGCCGGACGAACCGGACGGAGCGAAGTAGGGCACGCGTCCCGGCCGGGTCAGCGGCGGTTGCGGCCCGTCAGGAAGGCGAGGCCCCAGGCCGCCAGCGCGGCGATCCCCAGGCCCAGCAGGGCGAGCCACTCGGTCCCGTCCCAGCCACCCCACCATCCCTTGACCGGACCGAAGGGCTCGTTCTCCAGCATGAACTCCAGTCCGTCGACCCCACTCTGGCGGAGCACCATGAACGGGATCGCGTTGACGTAGCCGAAGAAGGCGCCCAGCATGGCCACGACCGCGCCGGCGATCCACGCCCCCGGGCTACGGCGGCCGACCAGGCCCACCAGCAGGCCCACCACCGCCCCGTTGACGAGGGCGTGCGCCAGGTAGAGCGCGTGCACGCTGAACCTGGACTGCTCCTCGTCGAACGTGAAGACGGCGATCGCGCCGTAGATCACCGACACGACCACCGAGGCGGCGAAGCCGAGGAAGAACGCGCCCACCGGGCTGCCGGAGTTTCGCGGGGGCGCGAGCGGAGGCGCGTACGGCGCGGGGTGCGCCGGATACGGCTGCCCGGGATACGGCTGCGCCGGGTAGGCCTGGCCGGGGAACGGCGGCGGGGCGCCGTAGGCCGGCGGCTGCTGGGGTACGGCCGGCGGTTGTTGGGGCATGGGCGGCGGCTGCTGGGGCATCGGCGGCTGCTGCTGGTACGGGTCCTGCGGGCCGTACGGGTACTGCGGCGGCTGGCTCATCGGGCCCCCCGGGCGATGACGTCGTGGATCGGCTCGGCGAGCCAACCTATCAACGGGGCGACGCCGGGTCAGCAGCTCCGGCCTCCGGAATCCATGCGATCAACGGATCGTCAGAGGATCGGACGGGCGGCACCGATCCCGGACGCTAGGCTGCGGTCCGCGAGTGATCACCGACCGAGGGGGGCGGGATGCTGACCTACCAGGACCTGACCGGGCCCGAACAGCGGATCTGGGACGCCTGCGCCACCGGCGCGCCGGTCGACCTGCGCGGCGGCGACCCCGCCGAGGACGACCCGGTCGGCGGCGCGGCCTGGGGCGACGGGCGCACGGTGCGCGCCGAGGCGATAGCCACCGCGCTGCTCGGCGGAGAAGGACCCGCGGGCCCGGTCCGGGTCCTGTACCTGATCGGCGCCCGCATCACCGGACGCCTCGACCTGCGCGGGCTGACGGCGGCCGGCGAACTCCGCGTCGAGGGCTGCCACTTCGAGGAGCAGGTGGTGCTGCGGGACGCGACGCTGAGGTCCACCAGCCTGAGCCGCTGCCGCATCCCCGGGCTCGACGGCTGGCTGCTGAAGGTCGACGGCAACCTCTTCTTCGAGGAATCCGTCCTCGACGGCCGGCTCACCCTCACCCGCGCCCACATCACCGGCGAACTGCGGCTCAGCGGAGCCCGGCTCACCGCCACCGAACTGCTCGACGGCGGTGAGCCGGACCCGGCCCGCGCCCCGGGCGTCTGGGCGCTGTGGGCCGGCGGCCTGGTGATGGACGGCGGCTGCTTCGCCCGCAAGGGCTTCCACGCCCGCGGCGGTCTGCGGCTGGTCGGCGCCCGGTTCAACGGCGGGCTGTTCATGGAGAGGGCCCGGATCGACAACCGGGGCGGCGACGCGCTCACCGGCGACGACCTCAGCGCCTCCACCCTGGCCCTCGCCGACGGCTTCACCGCCGTCGGCTCGATCCGGCTGCCCGGCGCGGCGATCCGCAGCAGGCTCACGCTGGACGGCGCCGTGCTGGACGGCTGCGGGACGGTCGCCCTGGACGGCAAGCGGCTGACCGCCGGCGACCTCCAGCTCACACCCGCCGCCACCCCGGACGGCACCGTCGACCTCCAGGACGCGCAGACCGCCGTCCTGCACGACAACGCCCGCAGCTGGCCCGCCGACACCCGCCTCGACGGCTTCGCCTACACCTCCCTCCAGACCGACGCCGCCCCCGAACGCGTCTCCCGCCGCCTGGCCTGGCTGGCCTCGCTGCCCGGCTACTCCCCCCAGCCCTACGAGCAACTCGCCGCCTGGTACCGCAAGATCGGCCACGACGACGACGCCCGCCGGGTGCTCCTGGAGAAGCAGCGCCGGCGCCGGCGCACCCTCGGCCTGCCCGGGCGGCTCTGGGGCCGGGTGCTGGACGCCACCGTCGGATACGGCTACCGCCCCTGGCAGGCCGTGCTGTGGCTCGGCGGCCTCGCCCTGCTCGGCACCCTCGTCTTCCGCCACGGCGCGCCGCACCAGGTCAAGCCCGGCGAGGGCATCCCGTTCAACCCCCTCGTCTACACCCTCGACCTGCTCATCCCGATCGGCGGGCTCGGCCAGCGCACCGCCTGGTACTGGACCGGGGCGCAACAGTGGTTCGGCTACTCGCTGACCGCGCTCGGCTGGCTGCTCACCACGGCGGTCCTGGCGGGCATCAGCCGGACGCTGAACCGGGCCTGACCGGACGCTGAGCCTGGCCTGACCGGGCCTGACACGACGCCCTGTCCCCACCCCGGTCCTCCCATAAATGCGTTGCGGGCACCGGGGGCCCGGTCTACGGTTCTGCCCATGGGTTCTCTGTGACATTCCCCGCGCGAGCGCGTTGAGCTTGGCTCCGCGCCGCGCCGTCTCCATCCGTGCTTCCGGTCCCCCGCCACGCACCGCCGTCCGTTCGGCGGTGTGACGCGGCTGCCCCGACGTGCGCGGATGTGCCCGCCCGCCCGTTCCGATCGGCCCGGCTCGGCCGAGACCAGGGGACATCCATATGACCACCTCACCACGCACCACCTTTCACGCCGCCGCCTCCCAGCTCACCCTCCGGAACGTCACCCGGCGCTACGACGACCGCATCGTCCTGGACGCCGTGTCCTTCAGCCTCAAGCCCGGCGAGCGGGCGGGCGTGATCGGCGACAACGGCGCCGGGAAGTCCACCCTGTTGCGCCTGCTCGCCGGGCAGGACCGGCCGGACAACGGCGAGCTGACCGTGGCCGCCCCGGGCGGCATCGGCCACCTCGCGCAGTCGCTCGACCTGCCGCCGCGATCCACCGTCCAGGACGCGGTGGACCAGGCCCTCGCGGACCTCCGCGCGCTGGAGTGGCGGATGCGCGGTGCCGAGGCCGCGCTGGCGGGCCTGACGGGCCCGGAGCTCGCCGCCGCGCTCGACGCGTACGCCGGGCTCCTCGCCCGCTACGAGTCGCGCGGCGGCTACCGGGCCGACGCCCGGGTGGACGTGGCGCTGCACGGGCTCGGCCTGCCGGGGCTGGAGCGGGACCGCCCGCTGGGCACGCTGTCGGGCGGCGAGCGCTCCCGGCTGGCGCTGGCCGCGACCCTGGCGTCCGGCCCGGAGCTGCTGCTGCTCGACGAGCCGACCAACGACCTGGACGACCGGGCCGTGGCCTGGCTGGAGGCGCACCTGAGGACGCACCGCGGCACCGTGCTCGCGGTCACCCACGACCGGGTGTTCCTGGAGCGGGTCGCCACCACCGTCCTGGAGGTCGACGAGGGCCGGGTGACCCGGCACGGCGACGGCTACGACGGCTACCTCGCCGCCAAGGCCGCCGAACGGCGCCGCCGCCTCCAGGAGTACGAGGACTGGCGCGCGGAGCTGGCGCGCAACCGCCGGCTGGCCGAGACGAACGTGGTGCGCCTGGGTGCGATCCCGCGCAAGCTGCCGTTCGCGGTGTTCGGCCACGGCGGCTTCCGTTCGCGCGGCCGCGGGCACGGTGCGATGGGCCGGATCCGCAACGCCAAGGAGCGGGTGGCGCGGCTGACCGGCGATCCGGTGGCGCCGCCCGCCGATCCGCTGGTGTTCGCCGCCGGCCTGTCCACGGCCGCCGAGGGGTCCGGGTCGGACGGCCGGACGGCACCGCCGGCGGCCGACCTCACCGATGTCCGGGTCGGGCAGCGGCTATCCGTGCCGGAACTGCGCCTCGGCAGCGGGGAGCGCCTGCTCGTCACCGGCCCCAACGGGGCGGGCAAGACGACGCTGATGCGCGTCCTGGCCGGCGAGCTGACGCCCGACGAGGGATCGGTCCGCACCCGCGGCCGGATCGGCCACCTCCGCCAGGAGGAGTCCCCGTGGCCGGCGGGCCTGACCCTCGCGCAGGCCTTCTCCGACGGGCGCGGCGGCAACCAGGCGGACCAGGCGGACCAAGCGGACCGGGCGGACCGGGAGAGCCCGGAGGACCACGCCGAGCACCTGCTGTCGCTCGGCCTGTTCCGTCCGGCCGACCTGCGACTGAGGGTGGGTGAGCTGTCCTACGGGCAGCGGCGCCGGCTCGAACTGGCCCGGCTGGTCGCCGAGCCCGTCGACCTGCTGCTGCTCGACGAGCCGACCAACCACCTCTCCCCCGCACTCGTCGAGGAACTGGAGGCGGCCCTGGCGGACTTCCGGGGCGCCGTGGTCGTGGTCAGCCACGACCGCCGGCTGCGCGCCCGCTTCACCGGCGGCCGCCTGGAGCTGGCGGCGGGCCGGGTCGTCCGGCAGCCGGAGGTGGTGGCGATGGCCGGCTGAGGAACGTCGCGGCCCGGTGGGGCACCCCACCGGGCCGCGACGGCGCCGTGGAGGTCAGGCTCCGGCCGGACCGGCGAGCACCCCGTTGACCAGGGTGCGCGCCTCCTCCTGGACCCGGGCGAGGTGCTCGGGGCCGTGGAAGGACTCGGCGTAGATCTTGTAGACGTCCTCGGTACCGGACGGGCGGGCGGCGAACCAGGCGTTCTCGGTGCACACCTTGATGCCGCCGATGGCCGCGCCGTTGCCGGGGGCCTCGGTGAGCACGGCGGTGACCGGCTCGCCGGCGAGGTCGCCGGCCGTGACCTGCTCCGCCGACAGGCGCGACAGCAGCGCCTTCTGCTCGCGGTCCGCCGGCGCGTCCACCCGGGCGTAGGCGGGGGCGCCGAAGCGGGCGGTGAGGTCGCCGTAGTACTCGCTGGGGGTGCGGCCGGTCACGGCGGTGATCTCGGCGGCGAGCAGGGCGAGCAGGATGCCGTCCTTGTCGGTGGTCCACACCCCGCCGTCGCGGCGCAGGAACGACGCACCGGCCGACTCCTCGCCGCCGAAGGCGATCGAGCCCTCCAGCAGGCCGTCGACGAACCACTTGAAGCCGACCGGCACCTCGACCAGCTCGCGCTTGAGGTCGGCGGCGACCCGGTCGAGCATCGAGGAGGACACCAGCGTCTTGCCGACGGCCGCGTCGGCGGACCACTCGGCGCGGTGCCGGTAGAGGTAGTCGACGGCGACCGCGAGGTAGTGGTTGGGGTTCATCAGACCGCCGTCCGGGGTGACGATGCCGTGCCGGTCGGCGTCGGCGTCGTTGCCGGTGGCGATGGCGTACTCGTCGCGGCGGGCGATCAGCGAGGCCATCGCGGCGGGCGAGGAGCAGTCCATCCGGATCTTGCCGTCCCAGTCCAGCGTCATGAAGCGCCAGGTCGGGTCGGTGACCGGGTTGACCACGGTGAGGTCGAGGCGGTGGGTCTCGGCGATCCGGCCCCAGTAGGCGACGGACGCGCCGCCCAGCGGGTCGGCGCCGATCCGCAGACCGGCCGCGCGGACCGCGTCCAGGTCGAGGACGGAGGCCAGGTCCTCGGTGTAGGCGGTCAGGTAGTCGTACCGGCCGGTGGTGGCCGCGGCCAGGGCGCGGGTGTACGGGACCCGCTTGACGCCGCGCAGGCCCTCGCGGATCAGGGCGTTGGCGCGGTCCTGGATCCAGCCGGTGGCCTCCGAGCCGGCCGGGCCGCCGCTCGGCGGGTTGTACTTGAAGCCGCCGTCGCGGGGCGGGTTGTGCGAGGGCGTGACCACGATGCCGTCGGCGAGCGACTGCGGGTTGCGCCGGTTGTGGGTCAGGATCGCGCGCGAGACGGCCGGGGTCGGGGTGTAGCCGTCGGCGCTGTCCAGCAGGACGGTCACGCCGTTCGCCGCCAGCACCTCGACCGCGGTGGCCTGGGCGGGCTCGGACAGCGCGTGGGTGTCGGCGCCGAGGAACAGCGGGCCGGTGATGCCCTCGGCGGCGCGGTACTCGCAGATCGCCTGGGTGGTGGCGGCGATGTGGTCCTCGTTGAACGCGGCGTCCAGCGAGGAGCCGCGGTGGCCGGAGGTGCCGAACGCGACCCGCTGCCCGGGCTCCTCCGGGTCCGGGTGCAGCGTGTAGTACGCCGTCACCAGCCGCGCCACGTCCACCAGGTCGCCCGGCTGCGCCGGCTGCCCGGCCCGTGCGTGTGCCATCGTCTACTCCCACTGGATTTCTCGCCGTGCGCCGGCCCGCGGCCCGACGCTTCCTTGCCCCGTGCTCACCGATCGTAGCCAGTGCACGACCGGTCGCCGAACCCGGGCGGGCCGTCCGGGCCGTGGGCGCGCCGCCCGCCCGGACCGGCCGAGATCCGGGCGACGGCCGGGCGGGCGACGAGGCGCTTGATCGGGCGGTTGATCAGGCGGTTGACCGGACGGTTGATCAGGCGGGGAGCTGCTGCCGGTGGGGTTCCAGGGCCGGGGCGACGCTGGTGGCGAGGAACTCCGTCACGCGGTACTCGACGACTCCCGCGACGGCGAACGGGTCGGTGCGCGCGATCGCCTCGACCGCCGCCCGGTCGTCCCCCGCGGCGATGATGATGCCGCCGTCGCGCGGCACCTTGCGCCCGGAGGCCAGGAAGACGCCCGCTTCGTAGTGGCGGCCGAGCCACTCCACATGGGCCGGCAGCAGGGTGTCGACGCGCTCGACCGGCGCGGTGTAGGTCAGCTCCAGAACGAACATGCGGCCGAGCCTACCGGCCGCCGCAAGCCCCCGCCGAGCACCGCCGGCCGGCGCCGTCGGTGCCGTCGGTGCCCGCGAACGCCGCCGCCCCGGGCCGGCATGCGGCCCGGGGCGGCGGTCCCGAGGTGGGCGAGGATGGATTCGAACCACCACAGCCGAAGCGGGGGCTTTACAGGCCCTTGGGCTCTCCCAGGCCCAGCTCGCCCTCGGTGTCGGTCTTCCTCCCGACACCCCCAACCCTCTCCCGATCACCGCGGCCGGACAACCGGATTTCCGGCCACCGCGATCGCCCACCGGGCCCCAGCAGCCCCACCGTCCCACCTGGTCAACGCCGTTGCGGCCGGCGCCGGCGACTGTCCGGATCTTGTCCCCGACCTCTGGAGTGGTGTAGACCGCTCACCACCCAGGGGCGGGCGGCGCACCGGACCGACCGTCACCGAACCGTTCAGGTCGGGGCTATTGCGCGTGTACGTGTCGACTGCGATACAACACTGCTCATATGACGATTGATCGGAGATATCTGTAATGAGCAAGTCATCCCTGCCCCGCCGCAGTGTGATCGTCGGCGCGGCGGCCACCGTCATCGGGTGGAACACCGTGGGCCGCTCCTGGGCCGTGGCGGAGGCCCCCGCCGACGCTCCCGCCACGACCGCCACGACCACGACCGCCACCGCCACCGGTGAGGCCCCCGCCGACGCCGCCCTCGCCGCGCTGCCCCGGCTGGACGGGACCCTGGTGGCCGACGCCGAGACGCTGGCCCGGTTCGGCGGGGACTTCGGCCACCTGGTGACCGCCGCGCCGCGCGCCGTCCTGCACCCGGGCTCGGTGCGCGACGTCGCCACCCTGGTCGCCTTCGCCCGCCGGCACCGCATCCCGGTCGCGATGAACGGCCAGAGCGGCACCGGCGGCGCCGCCGAGCTGGAGTCGCACTCCAGCTACGGCCAGGCCGCCGTACACGGCGGCGTCGCGATCGACTCCCGGCCGCTGAACCGGATCATCCGGATCGCCCACGGCCGCGCCGTCGTCGAGGCGGGCGTCACCTGGGCACAGCTGACCGACGCCGCGCTCGCCCAGGGCTGGCTGCCGCCCAGCCTGACGGACTACCTGCACCTGTCGATCGGCGGCACGCTGAGCGTCGGCGGCATCGGCGGCGGTGTGCAGCGCCACGGCTTCCAGGTGGACACGGTCGAGTCGGTGGACGTCGTCACCGGCACCGGCGAACTGGTGACCGCCTCGCCGAGCAGCAACCGTGAACTGTTCGACGCCGTACTGGGCGGCGGCGGGCAGGCCGGCCTCATCGTCCGGGCCACCCTGCGCCTGGAGCGCGCCCGCGAGCGCGCGCTGGTGCTCAACCTGTTCTACGACGACCTGGCCGACTACCTCGCGGACCACAAGAAGCTGATGCTCGAAAAGCGCTTCGACCTGCACGTCGGCGACGTCGCGCGCAACGCCGCCGGCACCGGGTGGAAGTACAAGGTGGAGGGCGTCGTCCACTACGACGGCACCGCCGCCCCGGACCGGGAGGCGCTGGTGCGCGGCCTGCGCTGCCTGCCGGCCGAGACGACGTTCCTGGACCAGACGGCGCGCGAGTACGCGTTCCGGGTGGACGGCTTCGCCGGGTACCTCCAGGCCGCCGGCCTCTGGTCGCAGCCCAAGCCGTGGATGAGCCTGTTCCTGCCCGCCTCGACCACCGAAGCGTTCATGCGCGAGGCCACCGCGATGCTGACGCCGGAGGACCTGGGCGCCGGCCTGCTGCTCTTCTACCCCTTCCGCACCGACGTGATCACCCGCCCGATGACCGTGATGCCGAAGGAGCCGGTCGGCTTCCACTTCGACCTGCTGTCCTTCCCGTTCCCGGGCGCCGACCACGCCGCCGCGCTGCGCCGCAACCGCCGGCTGTACGACCTCGCGGTGTCGCTGGGCGGCAAGCGGTACCTGATCGGCGCGATCCCGGACGTGACGCGTGCCGAGTGGCGCCGCCACTACGGCGCGCTGTGGGGGCGCGCGGTGGCCGCCAAGCACCGCTTCGACCCGGCCGGGATCCTCACCCCGGGCCAGGGCATCCACTCCTGACCCCGGGCGCCCGTCCGCCGCACCCCCGGGTCCGGGGGTACGGCGGGCGGGCGTCACACCAGCCGCTGCATACCGACCGAGGCCGGGGCCGTCCCGACGAACCCGAACTTGGCGTAGAGGCGGTGGGCCTCGCCGTCGGCGATCAGCGTGACGCAGGCACCCCTGGGAGCGCGCTCCTCCAGTTCGGCGGTCAGCCGCTCCATGATCCGCGCGCCCAGGCCGCGCCCCTGGTGCGCCGGGAGCACGCAGACATCGGCGACCTGGAACACCGCGCCCCCGTCCCCGACGATCCGCCCCATGCCCACGGGCTCGCCGCCGCGGTGGACCGTCACCCCGAACCAGGTGTTGGGCAGCCCCGCCGCCACCGCCTCGGCCGGCCGGTCGCTCATCCCGGACGCCGTCCGCAGGTGCCGAAAGGTCGCGACATCGGGCACGCCGACCCGAACCTCGTAAGGGTCATTGATGCTCTTCATGCATTACATCATACCGGCGAAGGCGGACGGCTCCCGTCAACCACCGGGTTACGGTGGGACAATGAGCTACCGCCACCCCGCCCGTGAGCAGATCCGGATCGAACACGTCCTGACCGCCCTCGGCAACCCCGTCCGGCTCTCCGCCGTCCGCGTCCTGGACGGCGGCGGGGCCCACAACTGCGGGAGCGTGCTCACCGCGATCGGCGTCACCGCCAAGTCGACGATGACCCACCACTGGCGGGTCCTGCGCGACAGCGGCGTCATCCACCAGCAGCCCTCCGGCCGGGAGAACCTCCTGCGCCTGCGCCGCGAGGACCTCGACGCCCGCTACCCCGGCCTCCTCGACGCCGTCCTGTCCGGCGCCCGCGACGACGAACGGAACACCCCCGCCGGCCCGTGATCGCCGTGCCCGGAGCGGCTCCAGGCTGCTCCGGGCACGGCGGCGGGTGTCGGATCAGGCGTACGCCAGGCTGATCTGGTCGTTGAAGACCACCCAGTGCTGCCCGCGGTCACTCGCGTCGCACGGCCTCACCGCGACGCTCGGGGTGCCCCAGGCGTTCGCCAGGCAGTAGCCCGGGGCGAGGGTGAGGGAGATCTGCTGGCCCGAGACGGTCCAGTACTGCCCCGGGTCGTGGGAGTCGCACGGCTTCGTCGAGAGGTTCGGGGTGCCCCAGGCGTTGGCCAGACAGTAGGCCCGGGCGTTGCTGAGCGAGATCTGCTGGCCCGAGAGCGTCCAGTGCTGGCCGGGGTCGTTGGTGTCGCACGGCCGCGTCGCGACGTTCGGGGTGTCCCACTCGTTGCCCAGGCAGTACAGGCCGGGGGTGCGGTGGGCCCGCGTGGTGTCGGAGGCCCCCGCCTGGCCGGCCGGCAGGAAGGACGCCGTCAGCGCGAGCGCGGCGACGGCGAGGGTCTTGCGAAGTGCGATTGCCATGGGGCGGAATCCGTTCTCACTGTGGGTGGGCACGGGCATGTGCTGCGCGTGCGACCAGGAGCGGTCTGTCGGCTCGGGCCCGAGCGCATGGCCATTGGTAGCACCGATCGCCGGCGAAGCACCGGAGCCGACCGGCGCATTCATCCGAACGCGTGGCCAGCGCGCGCCGCGGGCTGACTCCCGGACCTCGAAGACGATTTGACTCGCCGTCGGAGAGCAGCGGCGCACTCCGGGCGACCCGGTCCCCTCACCCTCCCCGCACGGCCGTGCAGCGGTCGGGCGCCACGGCCCCGGAGGCGTCCGGGGCGACGGCCGGAGCGGTGACGGCGGCCCGCGCCGGCCGCAGGGTCAGCGCGAGCAGCAGGCCCAGCAGCATCCCCGCCGCCGCGAGCAGGACCACCAGGAACCCGCCGTCCGCCGTGGCGCGGGCCAGCCCCTCGCCGCTCAGTCCCTCGCCGCTCAGCCCGTCGCCGCCCGCGTCGGCGACGGCGGTGAACAGCGCGAGGCCGATCGCGTTGCCGAGGTTCATGGTCGTCGACGCGGCGCCGCCGGCGATGCCCTGCTCATGGGCGGCGGTGCCGGCCGCCGCCGCGATCCACATGGCCGTCCAGACCACGCCCTGGCCGACCCCGGAGACCACCAGCCCGGGCAGCAGCGCGAGGTAGCCGGCGTCGGCGTCGAACCCCGCGGCCAGCACGGCGGTCCCGATCGCGCCGACCGCGAACCCGCCGAGCAGGGTCGGCCGCAGCCCCGCCCGGGTGGTCAGCCGCTCGCCGAGCTGGGTGCCGGCGGCGATCGCGAGGGAGGGCGCGAGGAAGGCGAGCCCGGTCTGCAGCGCGCTGTAGCCGTGCACGCTCTGCAGGAGGACGGTGAGGAAGTACGGCAGCACGCCGAACGTGGCCATGTAGAGGAAGGTGATCGCCGCACCGGCACTGAGGCTGCGGTTGCGGAACAGCCGGAAGGGCATCAGCGGGTCGGCGCTGCGGGTCTCGACCACGGCGAAGGCGGCGAGCAGGACGAGCGAGGCCGCGAGAGCGCCGAGGACCCACGGATCGGCCCAGCCGCGCTCGGGGCCCTCGACCAGCGCGAAGACCAGCAGGGTGGCGCCCGCCGTCACGGCCAGCGCCCCCGGCAGGTCGAAGCGGCGGCGGGCGGTGCGCGCCGGGTCGGGCGGGATCACGAACACCGCCGCGACCGCGATCGCCCCGGCGAGCGGCACGTTGACGAAGAACACGGCCGGCCAGCCGAAGCCCTCGGTGAGCACCCCGCCGAGCAGCGCGCCGAGGGTCAGCCCGCTGGCGCCCGCACCGCCCCACACGGCGAGCGCGCGGTTGCGTCGCGGTCCCTCCTCGAACAGCGTGTTGACCAGCGAGAGGATCGACGGGAGCAGCAGCGCCCCGCCGACCCCCTGCACGACCCGCGCGGCCACGATCACCTCGGGCGACCGGGCGAGCCCGCCGGCCAGCGAGGACAGCGCGTAGAGCACGAGCGCGCCGATGAACACCCGCCGCCGCCCGAGCAGGTCGCACGCGCGGCCCCCGAGCAGCAGGAAGCCCCCGGCGAAGACGACGTAGGCACTGACCACGAGTTGCTGGGTCTGGCCCGGGAAGCCGAGGTCGGTGCCGATCTCGGGCAAGGCGACGAAGACGATGTTGAGGTCCAGGGCGAACACGGTCTGCCCCAGTGCCAGCAGGGCCAGCGTCCAGCCCGGGCGGGCAGGACTGAGCGGTGTCACGGGCATTCGGAGGTGCTCCTCGGTCTCGGTGGGGCTGCGACGTCTGACTGTACGTATATTCACGTACAGTCAGACGATCAGGCAACTCTCACCCGACCCTCGGAGGAACATTCCGAACCGGTAAGTCAAGCGCCTTGGCGATGATTTGACTGGGCATCGGCTCCGTCAACGGCTCACCGCGGCACCCCCCGGAGGAGGACGCGCGGCGGGTGCGGCGGCTGCGATCCTGGTGACCGACGGCCCGGGGATGCCGGGCGGGAAGGGGCGGGGACCATGACCAACGTTCAGGATCGGACATCACGCCGGCGCGGCCGGCTGGGGACACGGTTCGCCGCCGTCGCCCTGGCCGGGGCCACCGTCGTCGCGCTCGCCCCCACGGCGGCGGTGGCGGCGGGAGGAACGGACGCATCGGCGACCGGGGCCGCGGAGGAGCGCCGGCCCCGCGTCAACGGGCAGCAGGAACTGCGGGACCTCGTGGAGCGCGGCGGGATGACCGCCGCACTCGCGGAGATCCGCCTCGCGGGCCGCACCCAGTGGCGGGGCGCCGCCGGGACCGCCGACCTGGCCACCGGGCAGCCGGCCAGGTCGGACGGCCGCTTCCGGATCGGCAGCGTGACCAAGACCTTCGTGTCGACGGTCGTCCTGCAGTTGGCCGGCGAGGGCCGGCTCCGGCTGGAGGACCCGGTCGAGCGGCACCTGCCCGGCGTCGTCCCGAACGGCTCGGCGATCACCGTCCGGCAGTTGCTGAACCACACCAGCGGCCTGTTCAACTACACGGAGGACCCGCGCTTCCTGATCAACAACGAGGCCGAACTGCAGGACTTCGCCTACGGCAGGTGGCGCTACCGCGACTACCGGGCCGAGCAGTTGGCCGCGGTCTCCGCCGAGCACCCGCCGTACTTCGCGCCCGGGCAGGGCTGGCACTACTCCAACACCAACTACGTCCTCGCCGGGATGATCATCCGGAAGGTCACCGGTCACACCTGGCAGCGCGAGGTCGAACGCCGGATCGTCCGCCCCCTGCACCTCGACGACACGGAGTTCCCCGGTTCCGAGACCGGCCTCGGCGGCCCGCACGCCCACGCCTACCTCGACATGCCCGCGGGCCCGGCCGACATCACCCGGCTCAACCCGAGCGTCGTGGACGCGGCCGGCAACGGCATCTCCACCACCACCGACCTCAACCGCTTCCACGCCGCCCTGTTCGGCGGCCGACTGCTGCGCCCGGCCGAGATGACCGCCCTGACGGACACCGTGCCGACCGGCCCGGAGGCCGGCCACTACGGCCTCGGCGTGGTCCGGATCGACCTGGGCCCCGGCTGCGAACCGGCCTGGGGCCACGACGGCGGCCTCCCCGGCTGGAGCACCCTGCTGCTCGGCAGCCGCGACGGACGCCGCCAGTTCGCCCTGTCCCAGAACCCCTTCGTCGGCAAGGACAACTCGGCGAGCGGGGAGGCGATCGGCTCCCTGGTGGCCAAGACCCTCTGCGACCCGCCGACAGGCGCGAGCACCTTCACCGCACCGGCCCCTTGGTCCCTCCCCCTCACCGGCCCGGACCTCGCCGCCCGGTAGGGAATCCGGATGTTCTGACGGCCGGACCGTGCGAGCATCGGCGGGTGAACGACGACGAGAAACGTCCACCCGCCGATCTCGCCACCCCCCAGTCCCCTGGCGGGAGCGCTCGCCTGCACGAGGACACGGTCATCGCGCGGGTGGTGCAGACCCAGGTCGGGAAGGGCCGAGGACAGTGAGCACACCCCCGAGCGACGACTACGCGATCACCACGATGTACTTCGTTCCCGGGGACGCCTGGCATGTGGAGCTGGATCTCGTCCGGGAGCAGCGGACCGTCGTGATCGCCGTGGTCCCGGACGAGGACCCGGCGCGCGAGCCTACGGTGTGCTTCGATTCCCGGGGACGGTACCCGGACATCCCGTTCGGGGTCATGCGCTGGTTCATGGACCAGGTCGAGGAGCAGATCCGGACGTCCCGCGCCTGGATGCGCCTGCGACCCGAGCTGGTGAAGGTCGTCCACCGCTTGCGCCAGGAACACTTCGGCGCCATCGACGACGATGACTTTGCCGATGTGCTTGCGGAGTTGCGCGATGTAGTCGCTGAGCGCGATCTCCCCGTCGTCCTCGCGGCCGCCTTCGACCGGCACACCGACGGCACCGCCATGGACGGCATGCAGGCGTTCCGACTCATCGAAGAGAGCGCGGTGAGGTCACATGTCGAGGGTGGATGACCGGCCTCGCGCCGGGGTTGGGGAGGTTGCCGTGTTGTTCGGGTCGCGGGCCGGCTTCGGTTTGGAGTTCCACGTCGAACAGGACCCGGATCTGCTGTGCGTCGACATATTCGTCGGCGGGCTCCAGGTGAACGCCTGGGACAACGCGTTCTACCCGCCGCTGCTGGTCAAGAAGCTCAAGGACGAGTTCACTCGTTTCCGCACGCCGGCCGCGCCACTGGCGGAGTTCACCTCGCCGTCCGAGTCCTTCCGCCTCGCCGAGAGCTGGATGTACGAGGACGACGCCGGTACCGGGCCCGACCCCGCGGCCGCGGAGGCGCTCGCACGGTGCGAGTTCCTGGAGTGGGGGGAGTGCACCGACCAGGTGACGGCGCTCGCGTTCCCGGACGGGGACCGGCTGCACCTGGTCTGCCGGGTACGCGATGTAGGCGAACCCGCCTGCGGCGCCGAGGCCCGGCAGGAGCCGGTGGTGGCCTCGGTCAGCCGGACGGTGTTCGTCGAGACGCTGGAGAGCGCCCTCGCCGTCGCCGAACGCGAGTGGTCCACCCGGCTCGCCGTCATCCGGGAGCGTGGCAGGTCGGATAGCGGCGGGGCCGCACCCGGCGCAGGTCCGGGGCGCACCGAGAGTTGAGCCATTGCCACGGTCGTCGTCGTGGCCTGATGGCTTCCACTCGTTCGCCCAGGACCCTTCATTCCGAGAGCCCCAGGCCGGGTCACCAACCTCAGGCCGGTCGTGACGCTGTCCGGCGGGTTCGGCGGGCCGACGGCCGATCGCGGCCGGAGCCTGCAAGCCGCCTTGCAGGCTCCGTGCGGGGTGGTGAGGTCAGTTGTCGTCGGTGACGGCGAGGGCGTTGGTGATCAGGCGGGTGGCGAACTCCTGGTCCTCGCCGACGATGCGGTTGATGTGCTCCGCGAGGATGACCGCGGTGGCCTCCAGCGGGTTCATCTCCGCCCGGGTCCAGTCGCCGTACTGGGCGCGCCAGAGGTTGGGGCTCAGGCCGATGCCGGCGGCGATGAGGAGGCCGGCCATGGTGGGGACGATCTCGCGGCGGAAGGTGTTGGGCATCATCCGCATCGTGGAGATCAGGGTGGGCACCATGTGCTCGACGACGTCCTTGTCGTGCTCCTCGCAGAGCTTCCGCAGCCACTCCATGTACATGTAGATGAGGGTGCAGACGCCGTCCAGCAGCGCGTCCGCCTCCGCCGGGCCCATGGAGGCGGCGAACTCGTCCGCCAGCCGCTGCTGTTCGGGGTCGACGCCGCTCTTGCCGTCGTAGATGGCCTTGAGGCGCGAGTCCATCACCAGCACGGCGGTGGCCACATCTCCGGCGCGGGCGTAGGCGGGGTCACAGGGTGACGACATGGGAGTCCTCCTCAGCCGGCCGCAATGGGTAGCGGCGCGTGTTCGTAGGGTAGTCCTCCCGGGGGTCGGGGATTCACCGAATGCCGCTCTCAGCCGGTGGTCACCCGGAGGTTGACGAGGAGGGTGGAACCGTCGGCGGAGGTGGCGAGGACGCGGCCGGAGCGGTGCCAGTAGGTGACGGTGCCGCCGTGCCGGCGCACGCCGACCCGGGGGCCGGAGGCTGCGGGGACGTGCAGGCCGAGCGCTGGGGCGGAGGACCGGCCGGTGCCGGCGTGGACGCGCAGGTCCGGGCCTTCCGGGACGGTGAGCGCCCAGTGGTCGCCATCGGTGGCGGGGCCCTCCGAGGCGCGGCCGTCGATGCGCAGTTCGGCGTCCGGGAGCTCGGAGGTCCAGCACAGCAGGGTGTGGTCGTCCGTCTCCTCCGCGAAGGTGGCGAGCAGCTGTCCGGTGGAGAGCGCGACCGCGTCGTGGGGCAGGTCGGCCAGAGTGTCGTCCACCCGCAGGCGCCCGCGCAGTTCCCAGCCGGGAAGGTCCCAGCGCCACACCTCCGTGAGCGCCGAGCGGTCCGGCAGCGGCGAGCGGACGACGGCCGCGCAGCCGTCCGCGGTGCGCGCGATGCCGCCCATCAGCCGCTGCTCGCCGCCGAGTTCGCGCCACACCAGGGTCGGACGCGGGGTCAGGGTGTCGAGGACGACGAGGGCGCCCCCGTCCTCGGCGAGCAGGTGCCGGCCGTCGAAGGACGGCGCGTGGTGCCGGGTCCGCAGGGTGGTCCAGGGGCGGACGGAACGGGTGGCGAGGTCGAGGTGGGTGAACGCGCGCAGCTCCGGGCCGTGGTGCTCGACCAGCAGGGCGCTGCCGCCGTGGTCGGCGAGCACCAGCCGGTCGGCGGGGGTGTCCCAGCGGGCGCGGGTGCGGCCGTCAGGGGCGAGCAGCCGGACGCCGGCCTGGCCGCAGGCGACCAGCAGGGAGCCGGAGTCGAGCAGGGCGGCGTCCAGGACCGGGAGCGTGCCCGGCCGGTCGGCCGCGGTCCAGGCGGGGGCGGCCGTGCCCAGGCGGGGCAGCGGACGGGGGCGGGGCAGGTCGGCGGCGGTCAACGGGTCGGCGCGGCGCAGCAGTCGGTCGAACAGGGCCTTCTCGGCCGCGACGCCGGGGCCGCCGCCGGGACCGCTCCCGAAGCCGCCGTCGCGGACGGCGGCCCGGGCGGCGGCGGTGGCGAGTTCACGGTCGGTGGCCTCATCGGCGGCCGACAGGTCGGCGAGCGCGCTCACCAGGGCGGAGCGGCCGGTGGTGTGCGGGTCGCCGTCGCCGTCGAGGACGGCGCGGGCGAGCGAGCGGGTGGCGTCGCCGGCGCCCAGGGCGAGCAGGTACGGCAGGGCCCGGCCGCGCACGGGACCGCCGAGCGCGACGGCGTCCCGCAGGTCGGCGGCGACCGTCGGGCGCAGTTCGGTGTCCGGCCAGGCGGCCTCGACGGCGCCCAGCCGGTCGCCGGCCGCGCGGCAGTGCTCGGCCCAGGCGGCGCGCAGGGCGCGGGCGGCCTGCGGGTCGGTGGTGGCCAGGCGGTCGACGGCGGCGGCGAACGCTCCCCGGCGGTGGGCGGTGCGGACGGCGCGCTCGCGCTCGCCGGCCCGCCACCAGAGGCGGACCACCTGGTCGGCCGGCAGGCTGCGGCCCTCGGCGAGTTCGGCGGCCTGGGCGCAGCGGTCGTGCCGGTCGAGCAGGGCGACGGCCTCGGCAGGTGTGTCGAGCAGGTCGGCGAGGACGAAGGCGGCCTCGTCGATCCTGCCCTGCCGCTCCAGCCGTTCGGCGGCGTCGCGGTAGAGCGCGCGGAGGTGCTGGTAGGCGGTGGGGCCGCTGAACGGGGTGACCGAGGCCGGGGCGCCCTCGTTCGGGGTGGGGCGCAGGGCGCCGGTGAAGCGTTTGGGCAGGGCGAGGGAGAGCCAGACCCGCGCGGTCGCGCCACCCCGCTGCTCGGCGGCGAGCGGGAGGGCGTCGCGCAGGGCGTCGTCCCAGCGGTGCTGTTCGAAGGCGCGGGTGAGGTCGCGCAGGTAGCGGGCGTGCCGCCCGTGGAGGAGGCGGGCGGCGGGGGTGCGCAGGGCGAGCCTGGCGAGCAGGTCGCCGAGCCAGGGAGGGCCGGGTCGGCGCGAGGCGGCGGCGCGGGCTGCTTCGGCGGCTTCTGCGGAACCGCCGGCCGCGCCGCCGCCTCCGCGCTCTCCGCCGCCGGCCGCGGGCCTGCCGAAGAGCACCGCGTAGGCGATGGCCGCGACGGCCGCCGCGAACACCACGCCGCCCGGGTCGATGCCGTTGTCGTCGATCAGTCCGAAGCCGTAGAGCAGCAGGAGGGACAGCGGAAGCACGATCATCAGGACGACGATGACCGTGGCGGTGCGCGGGTCGATGGCGATCTCGGGACCGCGCCGCCGCCGCCTCGACCGTGCGCGAGAGGCGGGCGGTTCGTCGGAGGTCAGCCGCCGGGCCCGCTCGGAGGTCGGCCGGATGCGGGCGGCAGCCCTGAGATCGGGGCGGGGCGGTACCGGCAGCGACTCCTCGACGGGCGCCGCCTCGGGTGCCGGGGCAACACCGAGCGGGCGCGGGCGGTGCACGGTGAGGCCGGTCGGCAGCAGCCAGCCGGCCGGGTCCACCTCGGGCAGCTCACCAACGAAATGAGTGTCCGTCATGCCCGCCTGAAAAAGCACGAGTTGACCCGGGTCGCCGGCACCGGCCGAGACCCCGGGGCCGGCCAGCGCCCTCCGCCCGGTGCGCTCCAGCGGCAGCCCGGGGGCCCGCCCGGCGCGCGTCGCGACCGGCTCGGGCAGCGTCAACAGCCACCGGCCGTCCGGCAGTTCACGCAGCCGAGCGCCTTCGCACCAGAGCGCCAGGACGCGATCGGCCGCCTCGGCCGCACCGATCAACGGCACGTCGAGGACGAAGCCCGCGGCGTTCACTCATGACTCCTGATCACATCGTGGGTCCGGCCGGTGTTGGCGTTGCCGACCACGAGCCACCCGGACGGGAACTCGACCGCGATCAGCGGCAGGGTGGGGTGTACGGCGGGCGCGGTGGCGCCGCCGGAGAACCGGTTCAGGGTGCGGACGCCGTCGGCGCGGATCGCGCGGACCACCCCGCCCTTGGACGACCAGGTGATCAGCGCGGGTTCGAGGCCGTCCAGGACCAGGCCGATCACCTCGGCCTTCTCCCGGAAGGACAGCCGCCGCTCGTCACCGCGCGGGTTCCGCGCCGTCCACACCTTGCCGTCCTCCGACCAGGCCGCCGTTCGGTCCGCGTGCAGCAGGTGCCGCGCCCGTACGGCCACCGGCGGGAGGGTGTGGTCGAACAGGCGCAGTTCGCGGAACCGGTCGAAGCCGCGCTCGCGTTCCGTGCCCCGGCCGACCGGCCCGTCGTCGGTGACCACGCCGTCGGGGGCGATCCGCCGCCAACGGCCGGCGACCGGGGCCAGCAGGTCGTCCCCGGCGCGCAGCAGCGGCAGCAGGGGGCGGGTCGCCAGCCGCGCCGCGAGCCCCTCGTCGAGGCCGAGTCCGGCCGGGTCGACGGAGAGTTCCGCGGGCCCGGCGAGCGGGCGTCCGATGACGTGGCGGACCACCCGGCCGCGGTGGAGGTTCAGGGTGATCAGCCGTCGGCCGGTCCGCCCGGCGGCGATCACCTGGCCGTTCAACCGGTGCAGTTTGGACTGCCCGGTGCCCGGGTGCCGCTGCTCGACGTCGCGCACGTCCATGGCGAAGAGCGTTCCGGCGTGCCGGCCCCGGGCGAGCAGGAACGGCGCCTCGGTGGTGAACGCGGGCAGCCACTGCCCGAGCGGGCCGGCCGCCGAGGCCTCGGTCGGCGGGGCCGCGGTCGGGCCGGTGCGCCGGAACTCCGCGCCGCGCAGCGCCCGGACGGCGATGTCGGGGGCGGGTAGCGGCAGTTGGAACTCGGTGCGCTCCAGGCGGACGGTGACGTGGGTGGCGCCCGCCGGGCCCCAGCGGGCCGGTTCGCTTCCCAGGACCCTGGGCCGGCCGGGGAACCGGTCGGCGAGCCGGGGCGAGGTGAGCAGCCACGCGCGGTCCGCGGCGTCCAGGGTGGCGGCGGCGAACTCCACGTCCTCGGGAGTCGGTTCGGCGGTGCGGCGGGCCGCGAGCCAGGCGGGCAGCAGATCGGCGGGCTCGCCGCCGAACCAGTGCACGGGCTCGTCGCCGAGCACGCCCACCAGCAGTTCGCCGCCCCGGGCGGTGGCGCGGCGGTGCAGCACGAGCAGCGCGGCCAGCTGGACGAGGCGCCCGGCGCCGGCCTGCGAGGGGCCGGCGTCCACCATCACGACGGTCCGCCCGCGCGGCTTGGTGGTGCGGAACTCGGGGGCCAGGTAGAGGAGTTCGCGGTCCACGTAACGGCGCAGGAACTCGTCGGGGTGTTCCTCGGCGAGCAGCCACTCGGCGGGCAGCAGCTGGTCGGGGCGGCCGGACCGGCCGAGCCCGCCCACGCCGTCGGGCTCCCCCGGCCCGTCGGCGACCGGCTCGCGCTCGCCGATGAGCGCGTCGAGACGGCGCAGCAACGGGCCGAGTGCGGTGGCCAGTTCGGGGGTGAGCGCGGAAAGCGCCGCGGCCCAGGGCGCGAGTCCGGCCGGCAGCCGGGGGGCGGTCATCGCTCGGCCCGCCGGGTGTAGGGCGTGAGCGCCTCGGGGTCGGTGGCGGGGGCCGGCGGGGCGGCGACGAGGGCGTGGCCGGGGGTGAGCGCGCAGAGGTCGCCGGGTTCGGCGCCGAGCGCGGCGCGCCACAGGGCGGGGGCGGGCCGGGGGCGGGCGGTGGTCGGGACGAGCAGGTCGCCGTCGCGGCCCAGGTAGCGGGCGCCGTCCGACCACGGGAGGTCGGCTTCCGCGCCGAGGACGAGCAGCGCGGTGTCGTCGGCGAGCACGCCCAGCCTGGCGCCGTCGGTGATCCGGGTGCGGGTGGCGGCGGCCAGGGCCGGGACGGCGTCGCCGACGGCGAGGACGGCGGTGGCGGTGAGCGGTGGCTCGCGGCGCTCCCAGGTGAGCGCCACGGCGGGCGGAGGCGGGTACGTCACGAGGGCGCGACCGCCGCGACGAGTTCGGCGCGTATGCCGGCGAGCGCGGCGGGCAGGTCGGCGGGGACGAAGCCGGCGTCGATCTCGCGCAGCGCCGCCTCCAGGCGGAGCCGGGAGTCGCGGCCCTCGGGCAGGCCGCGGTGCTCGGCGAGCAGGGCGGCGCCGGTACGGGCGAGGCGTTCGGCGCGGGCGGCCGTGCTGCGGGAGAGTTCCTCGGCGGCGTGCGTGAGCGAGGTGTTGGCGGCCTTCTCGATCAGGTCGGCGAGGGTGTCGCGGGCCAGCGCCTGGGTGTCGGCGGTGGGGGCGATCAGCGGCAGGACCCACAGGTCGCGGGCGGTGGCGGCGTCCCGTCCGTCCAGGACGGCGGCGGCCGCGACCAGCCGCTGCGAGCGGACGGCCCGCCGGTCGCCGACGGGGACGCCGGCGGCGCGCAGCCGGCGCAGCGCGGTGGCGAGCAGCGGGGTGACGCCGTCGAGGTCGCAGTCGCGGGCGGCGGCGGTGAGCCGGTCGAGGGCGCCGAGCAGGTCACCGTTGCCGGTGAGGGCGGCGGCGGGCCGCCGGCCGGCCTCCAGGAGGTCCTCCAGCCGGGCGTCGGCGACCGGTTCGACGAACACCCGGGCGAGGAAGCGGTCGGCGAAGGCGGCGAGCGCCGGGTCCTCCGGCAGGTGGTTGGCCGCGCCGACGCAGACCCGCAGCGGGCTGGCGAGGACGGTGCCGCCGCGCCGGAAGACGCGTTCGTTGAGCAGGCCGAGCAGGGTGTTGAGGACGGCGGTGGAGCCGAGGAAGACCTCGTCGAGGAAGGCGATCTCGGCCTCGGGCAGCATGCCCGCCGTCTCGAACTCGACCCGGCCCTCGCGCAGGCCGCGCAGGTCGACGGGGCCGAACAGCTCGTTGGGTTCGGTGAACCGGCCGAGCAGGTACTCGAAGTAGCGGCCGCCGAGCTGACCGGCCACCCGGCGCACGGCCTGCGACTTGGCGGTGCCGGGCGGGCCGACGACCAGCAGGTGCTCCCCGGCGACGGCGCAGAGCGCGACCACCTCGGCGACCGTCTCACGGTCGATCATGCCGCGCCCGGCGGCGCCGACGGCGGCCGCGATCAGCTCGGAGTCCTGACGGAGCGTGTCCTGGCCGGGCGTGTCCTGGCGGAGCGCGGCGGAGCGGGCGTCGGGCGGGGTGCTGGTGTCGGTCACGAGCACCGGAGTCTACGGTGGGCGGAGCGAGCGCCACCAGCGGGTTTCCGTCAGGGGGCGGGGGTGGCGATCCACACCTGGCTGTCGGCGGCACCGCCGCCCTCCGACTCCTTCCTCGCGATGGTCCTGATGAGGAGCGCGTCACTGTTCGGGACGGCGCCGACCTCCTCCACCCGGTAGCCGGGGAAGGTGTGTTCCCAGACGGTGCGGCGGGCCCCGACGTCCCAGACCGCCACGCCCGAGGGCGTCCCGGCCGCCGCCCGGCGGCCGTCGCCGAGGACCGTGGCCGTCCAGATGATGGTGAAGTCGCCGACGGCGACCGTCTTGTCGGCGAGCACCCGGCCGGTCGTGAGGTCGACCACGACCTCGTGGCCGTCGGCGGTGCCGAAGGCGGCGAGGCTGCCGTCCCCGTTGAACCGCACGCTGCGGGCCTCGCACGCGCAGCCGATCGTCTCCCCGGCGCGGTCCGGGTCGGCGGGGTCCCAGGTGTCGACGCCTTCCAGGCTCGCCGCGCGGACCAGCCCGTCCCCGGTCACGGCCCAGTCCTCGTAGGCCGAGCGGCCCCCGTCGGGGACCGGCTTCTCGGGCAGGGTGCTGGTCCGGCCGTCGGCCGCGTCCACCACGGTGAGCTCGAAGCTCCCGAAGACGAAGAGGTCACCGCCCGGCGACAGGGCGCCCGGCCCTTCGAGGGGGTCGATGGTGAGGTCGGTCGGGGTCTCACGGGAGAGGTTCATGATCCGCAGCGCTCCCTCCTGGCTGAGCACCGCGGCCGTCCCGCCGTCCGCCGACACCCGGATGCTCCGCACCTGGCCGAGCGTGGCGGTCATCGGCTTGGCCACCCCGCCGTGGGCGCGGTCGACGTAGTAGACGCGCTCCTTCGAGGTGCCCACCAGGACGAGGTTCTCGCCGAGTGCGGCGCTCGCGATGATCCGCCCCGCGTCATCCTCCGGCAGCGACACCTCGGCGAGCGTGTAGCGGGCGTCGTCCGGCCCGCCCCCGGCCGTCCCGGTGGCCGGTGGGGCGTCCGACTGCCAGCGGGCCACGCCGATGCCGACGGCGATGGCGGCCAGGCAGGCCAGGAGCAGCGTGATCGTGCGCACCCTGACCCCGGTCATGGCGTGGCCCTCCCGCCCGGTGCCGGCGGATCGAGCCGGTCACCGACGGCACGGGTCTGGTCGGAGTCGTTGTCCCTCCAGGTGCTCGTGAAGTCCCAGGACCAGCCGGATGCCTTCGGCACGGGCGCGGTGCGGAAGTTCTTCCCGCCGTTGTCGACCCGCACCGTCGTGTGCTTGCTCCCCGAGACCAGGTCGAACTCCAGGTACCACTGGTAGAGCGCCTGTTCGGTCGTCGCCGAGATCAGGAACGTCTCGATCTCACCGGACTCGACCGTGAAGCCGAACGGCGCGCCGTCGTCCGACTTGTAGATGGCCCGGGGCTGCGGGCTGTCCAGGTCGATGGTCAGGAAGCGGAGATTGGCCTGGCCGGCCGTCGGACACGTGACGCCGACCGAAGGCGGCGGCGCCTCGCGGGAGGCGACGACCACCCGGACGTTGGCGATCTGCACCTGCCGCTCGGCGTTGCCCTGCACCGTCACCTGGAGCCTGCTCTCGCCGGCGTCGGTCCCGGCGTTCTTCATCAGCCAGTCGTGGAAGCCGGTGCAGCCGTTGCCCGGACCCGTGGTGGGCGCCGCGCCCGCGGGCAGCACGCCCTGGATCGCCAGGTCCCCGAACGCGCCCACCTTCTTCGGATTCGTCTCGACGGAGACCGTGGCGGGCGGCGGTGTGCTCCGCGCCAGCGAGTCCGCCCCGTCGGTGAGGCGGGTCACGCCCCAGGAGACGACCCCCGCCAAGGCGGTCGTGACGATCAGCGCGGGCAGCGAGAGGACCAGCTCCCGCCGGCTCCGCCTGCCTCGCGGGGCTTCGGCGGGCTCGGCCGCCCGCCCGTCCCCCGCTTCCTCGGTCGGTCTGTCCCCTTCCACGCCCTCCCCCTTCCCACGGCGCGCTGCCCTGGAATGCGCGCCGATCGCCGGAAAAGACCCCTGTCCCCCAAGTGCCCTGCCGCATCCCGGGCGAACCCCGATGGATCGTCAGATCTTTTGCCAGCCCTCCTTGTTGGAGCATGACTCGTAGTCGTACCGGGTGAGGTGATCCCACTCCTCCCCCGTCGCCGACTCGTAGGCGTCCTCGTGCGGGTAGAGCAGGCGCTCGCCGCTGCGGAAGGAGTACCGCGCGAAGGCGGCCGGGTCGGCGAGCACCTGCTCGTACGCGGCGCGGCCGGAGGCGACCACGGCGGCGCGGGCGTAGAGGAAGCCGTCGTCGCTCAGCGGCATGGGCGCGTCGTCCGGGTGGTCGGGGTCCGCGGCCCGCTGGGTCCCGTACTCCCGCCGGTCGAGGCGGTAGAGGGCCTCGGCGAGGCGTTCGCCGAAGCCGACGATCTCCTCGGCCGGTCCGGCGGCGAGGGCCTCGGCCAGGCGCTCGCAGCCGTCGTCGAAGGTGGCGCAGAAGGCGACGGCGGGCTCGCCGCCGATCAGGTCGATCAGCTGCCAGAACCGCTCCCAGGGCAGTTCGACGGCCTGGTCGGGCGACGAGGTGGTGGTGTTCACGGTCGGCTTCCGTTCCGTACGTGGTGCGGGTCGGAACGGATCGTGTCACGCGCCACCGACAGTCAGTCGTCGAGTTGCTCCCAGCCGCGCCGCACCGGGGCCCCGGCGGGCTGCCGGGGGTCGCGGGCGCGGTAGACGATGTACGGGCGGAACAGGTACTGCACGGGGGCGCTGAACATGTGCACCAGGCGGGTGAACGGCAGCAGGGCGAACAGCAGCAGGCCCACCACGGCGTGCACCTTGAACGCGACCGGCACGTCCGCCATCCGGCTCACGTCCGGGCTCAGCGTGAACAGGCTGCGGGCCCACGGGGCGATGGTGGAGCGGTAGTCGTAGCCGGAGTCCAGCGAGGAGTGCATCAGCTTGGCGACCAGGCCGAGCACAATGGCCGCGAGCAGCACCACGTACATCAGCTTGTCGTTGCGGGTGGTGGCGCGCAGCACGGCGGGGGTGCGGCGCCGGCGGTAGAGCAGCACCAGGATGCCGGCGACCGCCAGGAAGCCCGCCGCGCAGCCGGCGAACAGCGACAGCAGGTGGTAGGCGTGCTCGTCCAGGCCGACGGCGTCCGTCCAGGAGGCGGGCACGAACAGGCCCATCAGGTGGCCGGCCAGCACGAAGAGGATGCCGTAGTGGAACACCGGGGAGGCGATGTTCAGCAGGCGGGACTCGTAGAGCTCGGAGGAGCGGGTGGTCCAGCCGAACTTGTCGTAGCGGTAGCGCCAGACGAGTCCGGAGACGAGCAGCGCCGCCGCGATGTACGGCAGTGCGCCCCAGAGGAAGGTGTCCATTCGCAGCAGTTCTCCGCTCAGGTGGGCAGGACGGGCAGCAGGCCGAGGTGCCCGTACGGCGGGGTGTCCAGGCCGACCTGTTCGCGCGGCGGCCCGCTGCGGGCGAGCGCCAGCGCGGCGGCGCGGTCCCGGGGCGAGGGCCCGGGCAGGGTGGCGCAGACGGCGGCGAGCACCTGCGCGTACGGCGTGCCGTGCTCGGTGAGGGCGAGCCGCAGGAGTTCCAGGGCGGGCCGGTGCCCGCGCAGCAGCGTCTCGTCGCCGGTGGCGGCGGTGAACTCCAGGACGGCGGGCAGGAAGTCCGGCAGGTCCTCGCCGGTGCACTCCAGGCCGTGCGCCCGGTAGGCGGCCTTGAAGCGCAGCAGGGCCTCGCCGCGCCGGCGGGTGTCGCCGTCGGTCCACCAGCTGAGGTGCAGGCTGTGCCGCTGGGTGAAGTCGAAGACCTCGACGTAGTGGCGTGCCAGCTCACCGGCGGGGCGGGCCCCGGCCCAGTCGAGGAAGGCGCGCAGCGGCGCGGCGGCGGCGTGGCGGACCGGCCGGAGCGGCTCGGCGAACGCGGTCGGCGGGCCGTCGGGGTAGCAGAGGCAGTCGGCGGCGGCCCGGCGCACCAGCGCACGCGGGTCGGCCGTCACAGCGGGGGCTCCTCGCGCGTGGCGGCGGCGTCCTCGGGCGGCGCCGGGCGGTCGGCGCTCTGGCGCCGGCGCAGCCCGTGGAAGTTCTCGATGGTGACCAGCGGCAGCGAGCGCCGTCCCGATCCGGCGCCGAACGGCCCGTCGGTGCCGTCGGGCGCCCCGTCGGTGTGGTCGAGTCCGCAGCCGGCGGGCAGCGCGGACTCCTCCAGCCGTTCGGCGTCGGCGCGGGCGGCGGTCGGGATGACGTAGCGGTCCTCGTACTTGGCGATGGCGAGCAGCCGGAAGAGGTCCTCGACGGAGGCGGCGTCGAGTCCGACGGCCTCGGCGGCGGCGCGGTCGGGGTCGCGGCCGAGGTTGACGGCGCGCATGTGGGCGCGCATCGCGGCGAGCCGGTCGAGGGCGGCGCGCACCGGGCCGGGGTCGCCGGCGGTGAAGAGTCCGGCGAGGTACTCGACGGGGATGCGCAGCGCGTCGATGGCGCCGAAGAGGTTGCCGGCGTCCTCGCCGTCCTGCCCGGCGGCGGCGACCTCCTCGACGACCGGGGAGAGCGGCGGGATGTACCAGACCATCGGCAGGGTGCGGTACTCGGGGTGCAGCGGCAGCGCGACCCGGTAGGTGCTGACCAGCGCGTGCACGGGTGAGCGGCGGGCGGCCTCGATCCAGTCGTGCGCCACGCCGTCGCGTTCGGCGGCGCGCCGCACCTCCGGGTCCTCCGGATCCAGGAAGACGCCCAACTGAGCCTCGTAGAGGTCGTGTTCGTCCTCGACCGAGGCGGCGGCGGTGACCTTGTCGGCGTCGTAGAGCAGCACGCCGAGGTAGCGCAGCCGTCCGACGCAGGTCTCGGAGCAGACGGTGGGCAGGCCGACCTCGGTGCGCGGGTAGCAGAAGGTGCACTTCTCGGCCTTGCCGGTGCGGTGGTTGAAGTAGATCTTCTTGTACGGGCAGCCGGTGACGCACTGGCGCCAGCCCCGGCAGCCGTCCTGGTCGACCAGGACGATGCCGTCCTCGGCCCGCTTGTAGATGGCGCCGGAGGGGCAGGCGGCGGCGCAGGCCGGGTTGAGGCAGTGCTCGCAGATCCGGGGCAGGTAGAACATGAAGCTCTGCTCGTACTGGAAGCGGATCCGCTCGCCGACCTCCTTGCGCATCCGCTCGACGTTGGGGTCGGCGGCGGCGTGCTCGGGGGCGCCGCCGAGGTCGTCGTCCCAGTTGGGCGACCATTCGACGGACATCGGGCGGCCGGTGATCAGCGAGTGCGGCCGGGCGACGGGGTAGTCCTCGCCGAGCGGGGCGTCGGTGAGGGCGCGGTAGTCGTACGTCCAGGGCTCGTAGTAGTCCTGGAGGGTGGGCATGACGGGGTTGGCGAAGATCGAGGCGAGCTTGTAGAGCCGGCCGCCCTGGCGCAGTTTGAGCCGTCCGCGCCGGTCGAGCCGCCAGCCGCCGCGCCACTTGTCCTGGTCCTCGTAGCGGCGCGGGTAGCCGAGGCCGGGGCGGGTCTCGACGTTGTTGAACCAGACGTACTCGGTGCCCTGGCGGTTGGTCCAGGTCTGTTTGCAGGTGACCGAACAGGTGTGGCAGCCGATGCACTTGTCGAGGTTCATCACCATGGCGAGCTGGGCCATCACCCGCATCAGTACTCCACCTCCTGGCGGCGCCGGCGCACGACCGTCACCTCGTCGCGCTGGTTCCCGGTCGGGCCGAGGTAGTTGAACGCCCAGGAGAGCTGGGCGTAGCCGCCGATCAGGTGGGTGGGCTTGAGCAGCACCCTGGTCAGCGAGTTGTGGATGCCGCCGCGCCGCCCGCCGGTCTCGGCGCGGGGCACGTTGACGGTGCGCTCCTGCGCGTGGTGCATGTAGACGGTGCCGGGCGGCATCCGGTGCGAGACCACGGCGCGGGCGACGACGACGCCGTTGCGGTTGACGGCCTCGATCCAGTCGTTGTCCGCGACGCCGATGGCGGCCGCGTCCTCGGCCGACATCCAGATCACCTGCCCGCCTCGGGAGAGGGCGAGCATGAACAGGTTGTCCTGGTACTCGGAGTGGATGGACCACTTGTTGTGCGGGGTGAGGTAGCGGACCGTCACTTCCTTCTGCCCGTCCGGTCCGAGGGCGGGCTCGCCGAACAGCCGGCGGATGTCCAGCGGCGGCCGGTAGACCGGCAGGGCCTCGCCGAGTTCGTGCATCCAGTCGTGGTCGACGAAGAAGTGCTGGCGCCCGCTGAGGGTGTGCCAGGGCTTGAGGTGCTCGGTGTTGAGCGTGAACGGGCTGTAGCGGCGGCCGCCGGACTCGCTGCCGGACCACTCGGGCGAGGTGATGACCGGGGCCGGGGCGGCCTGGGTGTCGGCGTAGGAGATCCGGCGGCCCTCGTGCTCGGCGGCCAGGTGCGCCAACTCCCGTCCGGTGCGGCGTTCCAGGGTGTGGAAGCCCTGGGTGGCGAGTCGGCCGTTGGTGGTGCCGGAGAGGGCGAGCACGGTGTCGCACGCCTTGACGGCGGTGTCCAGGGCCGGCCGGCCGTCGGCCGGGCCGCCGCGGACCACGCCGTTGCGGGCCCTGAGCTGCTCGACCTCCTCCTCCGGGTGCAGCACCACGCCCTTGGCTGGCAGGCCGAGTTGATCGGCCAGCGGGCCGAGCGCGGCCATTTTGGCGGCCACCGCCGTGTAGTCGCGTTCGACGACCGCGAGGTTCGGCATGGTGGCACCGGGGACGGGCTCGCAGGCGCCGTCGCGCCAGTCCAGGTCGGTGCCGCCGGGCTGGGCGGTCTCGCCGGGGGTGTCGTGCTGCAGCGGGGTGGCGACCAGGTCGCGGCGGGTGTCCAGGTGCCCGCGGGCGAGTTCGCTGAACCGGGCGGCGATCGCGTGGAAGGCGTCGAAGTCGGTGCGGGCCTGCCAGGGCGGGTCGACGGCGGGGGCGAAGGAGTGCACATAGGGGTGCATGTCGGTGGAGGACAGGTCGTGCTTCTCGTACCAGGTGGCGGCGGGCAGCACGACGTCGGACAGCAGGGTGGAGGAGGTCATCCGGAAGTCCAGCGAGAGCAGCAGGTCCAACTTGCCCTCGGGGGCCTCGGCGTGCCAGCGCACGTCGCGCGGGCGCACGTCCTCGCCGGCCTCCTCGGCGCGCAGCGAGGAGTGGGTGCCCAGCAGGTGCCGGGTGAAGTACTCGGCGCCCTTGGCGGAGGAGCCCAGCAGGTTGGCCCGCCACAGGGTGAGCACCCGGGGCCAGTTGGCCGGGTCGTCCGGGTCCTCGCAGGCGAACTTCAGGCGCCCGGAGCGCAGTTCGGCGACCACGTGGTCCTTGGGGTCGCGGCCCAGGGCCCGGGCCTCGTCGGCCAGGTCCAGCGGGTTGCGGTCGAAGGTCGGGTAGGAGGGCATCCAGCCGAGCCGGGCGGAGCGGGCCAGCAGGTCGACGGTGGCCAGGCCCCGGAAGCGGCCGGTGCCGAGCGGGGAGGCGAGGACGTCGGCGGGGTAGGTGTCGTAGCGCCACTGGTCGGTGTGCAGGAAGAACCAGCCGGTGCCGATCGCCTGCCGGGGCGGGCGGGACCAGTCGGAGGCGCCGGCGAGGGTGGCCCAGCCGGTGATCGGCCGGCACTTCTCCTGGCCGACGTAGTGCGCCCAGCCGCCGCCGTTGCGGCCCTGGCAGCCGGTCAGGGCGAGCAAGGCCAGGAAGGCCCGGTAGATGGTCTCGGAGTGGAACCAGTGGTTGGTGCCGGCGCCCATCAGGATCATGCAGCGGCCCCGGGACTCCTCGGCGGTGCGGGCGAACTCCCGCGCCACCCGGACGGCCTGGGCGGCCGGCACCGAGGTGTGCCGCTCCTGCCAGGCGGGCGTTCCGGGGGTGTCGGGGTCGTCGTAGGAGGCGGGCCACTGGCCGGGCAGCCCGTCGCGGCCGACGCCGTACTGCGCGAGCAGCAGGTCGTAGACGGTGGTGACCAGCGCGCCGCCGTCCAGGCGCAGCGCGGGCACGCCCCGGCGGACGGTGTCGCCGCGCCCCTGGCCGTGCTCGCCGCCGTCGGTGTCGAAGCGCGGCAGCAGCACCTCGACGGGGGTCGCGGCGCCCTCGCCGTACAGGGTCAGGCGCGGGCGCAGGCCCTGGAGGTCGAGGTTCCAGCGGCCCTCGCCGGAGGCGGTCCAGCGGAAGCCCAGCGAGCCGTTGGGCACCACGGGGCGGCCGGTCGCCTCGTCCAGCACGGCGAGCTTCCACTCCGCGCCCTCCCCGGTGTCGCCGAGGTCGCTCGCGCGCAGGAACTTGGCGGGGGTGAAGGCGCCGTCCCGTTCGGTCAGGGTGACCAGGAACGGCAGGTCGGTGAACCGGCGGACGTAGTCGTCGAAGAACGGGGTGGTGCGCTCGACGAAGAACTCCCGCAGGACGACGTGACCCATCGCGAGGGCGAGGGCGCCGTCGGTGCCCGGGTGGGGGTGCATCCACTCGTCGGCGAACTTGGTGTTGTCCGCGTAGTCCGGGGAGACCGCCACCACCTTCTGGCCCCGGTAGCGGGCCTCGGCCATCCAGTGCGCGTCCGGGGTGCGGGTGACGGGCACGTTGGAGCCCCACATCATCAGGTACGCGGCGTCCCACCAGTCCCCCGACTCGGGCACGTCCGTCTGGTCGCCGAACACCTGCGGGGAGGCCACCGGCAGGTCCGCGTACCAGTCGTAGAAGGAGAGCATGGCGGCGCCGATGAGCGAGTGGAAGCGGGCGCCGGCCGCGTGCGAGACCATCGACATCGCCGGGATCGGCGAGAACCCGGCGATCCGGTCCGGGCCGAAGGCCTTCACGGTGTGCACGTGCGCGGCGGCGACGATCTCCACCGCCTCGTCCCAACTCGCCCGCACCAGACCGCCCTTGCCGCGCGCCCGCTGGTAGGAGCGGCGGCGCTCCGGGTCCCCGGTGAGCTCCGCCCAGGCCGCCACCGGGTCCCCCAGGCGGGCCCGCGCCTCCCGGTACAGCTCCAGCAGCACGCCGCGCACGTACGGGTAGCGCACCCGGGTGGGCGAGTAGGTGTACCAGGAGAAGGCGGCGCCGCGCGGGCAGCCGCGCGGCTCGTACTCGGGGCGGTCGGGGCCGACGGACGGGTAGTCGGTGGCCTGGGTCTCCCAGGTGATCACGCCGTCCTTGACGAAGACCTTCCAGCGGCAGGAGCCGGTGCAGTTGACGCCGTGGGTGGAGTACACCACCTTGTCGTGGCTCCAGCGGTCCCGGTAGAAGGCGTCCGCCGCCCGCCCGCCGGTCAGCCGGACGCTGTGCAGGTCGGGGGCGGGCGTCCCGGGGCGCAGGAACCGGCCCGCCCGGAGGAACGCGGCACCGGGTTCGCTCGTCGGCTCGCGCACGTTGACACCCTCCGCTTCCGGGCCGGACCGTGTGCCCATCGAACCCGTGCGGGCCCGGCGGCGCACCCGGGAGGGGGCCCGCCGGGTGACCCGGGGCCGCCGGGTGACCCGGTCCGGCGGCACCCGGTGGCCGGGTCCGTCCTCGGGCGCTGCCATGGAGCCATGGACGAACGCAGCGGCCCGGCCCCGCCACGGCCGAGGGGCCCGCGCTGGGACGCGGTCCCCCCGGCGACCGGCGCGGCCGTGATGGCGACCGGCATCATCTCGGTCGGCTTCCACCTCGCCGGATTCGACGCCCTGTCGATCGCCGACCTCTGGATCGCCGGGGTGCTGTGGCTGCTGCTGGCCCTCGCCTTCGTCGCCCTGCTGCTCGCCGACCGGAGCGGCTGGACGACCCGGTCGCACACCCCGCCCGCGCTCACCGCCGTCGCCGCCACCACGGTGCTCGGCGTCCGGCTCGACCAGCTGGGGTGGACGGTGGTCGCCGAGGCGCTGCTCGCCGTCGCGGCCGTCGCCTGGCCGGTGCTGCTGGTCTCGGTGCTGCGCCACCTCGGCCGGCGGATGCCGGGCGCGGCCTTCCTGATCTGTGTCGCCACCCAGGGCCTGGCCGTGCTCGCCGCCACCCTCGCCCCGCACACCGCCGACTGGCTCGCCTGGGCGGCGCTGCCGGTGTTCGTCCTCGGCCTGCTGCTGTACGGGGACGCGCTGCGCCGCTTCGACCTGGGCCAGGTGACGGCGGGGCCGGGCGACCACTGGGTGGCCGGCGGCGCGATGGCGATCTCCGCGCTGGCCGCCTCCAAGCTGCTCGCCTCCGGGGTGTGGAGCGGCGGCGCGCACACCGTGCTGCGGGTGGTGACGCTGGTGCTGCTCGGCGTCGCGCTGGCCTGGTACGCGGTGCTGGCCGTCGCCGAGCTGCTGCGGCCCCGGCTCCACTACGACCTGCGGCGCTGGTCGACGGTCTTCCCGCTGGGCATGACGGCGGTGGCCTCGCTGTCGACGGCCACCGCCGCCCGGGTGGACTGGCTGGAGCCGCTCGGGCGGGCGCTGCTCTGGGTGGCGGCGGCGGTCTGGCTGGTCGTCGCCGTCGGCGCGCTGCGCCGGCTGGCGCGCGGGCCGGGCGCGGGCGGGACCGGCCCGCGGGCGGCGTCGGCCCGGGAAGGCGTGCTTCGCGGGAGATGAACCGACGGCTCGGACGACCGGGCCGTCAGGACGCGGCCTTCGCCTCCGCCTCCGCCGACGGCAACGGCCCCGCCGAGACGTCGAAGGCGTGCGTCACCGCCGGCGCCGTCCCGGGGCGCAGCAGCGCCCTGGCCGCCTCCTCGTCGCGGCGGTCGGCGGCGGTCAGCCGGCCGCCGTGCTGGGCCAGGTGCTCCGCCCAGGAGGAGAGCAGATAGCTCTCGACGAACCGCCCCGGTTCGCCGCCGTCCTGGTAGAGGCCCCAGCTGAGGGCGCCGGTGCGGCGGCGCGAGGCGGCGACCCGGCGCATCCGCCCGGTGAAGTCGGCGCGGTGCTCCGGCTCCACCCGGTACTCGACGGTGACCAGTACGGGCCCGTCCGCGTGGCCCGGTTCGACCGCCAGCGGGGGCTCCGGCCAGTGGCCGGACGGCGTCGGGTCGACCCCGTCGCCGTCGTACAGCGGCAGCCGGCGGGCACCCAGCGCCCCCGCGAGCAGCACCGCGCCGGCGGTCAGCAGCGCGACGCCCGGTCCGTGACGCTCGGCCAGCACGCCCCACAGCGGGGCCGCCAGCGCCTGCCCGCCCTGGAAGACCAGCAGCTGCACGGCCAGGCCGCGGGCCCGCACCCAACCGGGCAGCCGGGTCTGGACCGCCGCGTTGAGGGTGGAGAGCACCCCGATCCAGGCCACCCCGGCCGGTAGCAGGGCGAGGCCGACCAGCCAGGGCTGACGGACGGTCGCCAGCACCGCCAGCACCCCGGCGAGCGCGACCGTCCCCGCCACCAGGGTGCCGTTGGCCCCGAGCCGGCGCCGCAGCAGCGGCAGCGCGAACGCCCCGCCCACCGCGCCGACGCCGACCGCCCCGAGCAGCACGCCGTAGCCGCCCGGGCCGAGGCCCAGCGACCGGCGCGCGACCAGCGGCAGCAGCGCCCAGAGCGCGCCCGCGCCGGGTACGAACAGCGCGGTGCGCAGCAGCACCCGCCGCACCCCCGGCGCGTGCCGGACGTAGCGGCGGCCCGCCTGCACGGCCGCCAGCAGCCCTTCGTCCCCGCCGGCCGGCGCGTCCTGCGGCGCGGGCCGGTGCCAGCGCAGCAGCACCACCAGGACAACGAGGTAGGAGGCGGCGTTGAAGGCGAACACCCAGCCCGCGCCGGCCGCCGCGACCACCGCGCCGCCGACGGCCGGGCCGACCGCCCGCGCCAGGTTCATGTTGACGGCGCCGAGCGCCGCCGCCTGCCCCAGCTGCCCGCGCTCCACCAGCTCCGGCTGGACGGCCTGCCAGGCCGGGCCCATGACGGCGGTGCCGCAGCCGAGCAGGAAGGTGAGGCCGAGCAGCGGGCCCGGGGTCAGCGCGCCGGCGAAGGCCAGCACCGCGAGGACGACGGTGACGGCGAGCATCGCGACCTGCGCGGCGACGAGCACCGAGCGCCGGTCGCGGCGGTCGGCCAGCACACCGGAGGGCAGCGCCAGCAGGACCATCGGCAGGCTCGCGGCCGTCTGCACCAGGGCCAGCAGGGCGGCGTCGTGGCCGACCAGCAGCCACTGGGCGCCGACGGTCTGCATCCAGCTGCCGACGTTGGAGACGAGTTGGGCGATCCACAGGGCGCGGAAGCCCCGGGACGCGAGCGGGGCCCACGCCGAGTCGTCCGCCGGGCGCCGGGCGGGGGTGGTCGAGGTGCTCATACGGGTCCGTTGCGAGTGGGGGTCGGGGGTTCGAGAGGGACGGTAGGACGGGCCGGGCGGGCGGTTGTGCCCGTGGGCGCACGGGAGGTGCCCCGGGAGCGCACGGCGCGCGGGCGCATCCGGGCGCTACGGGCCTGTCCTGTCCTACCCCGCCGCCGGAGCGTCACCTGATGGGATTTTCAGCCCGCCGGTCCTCACCGACCGGGCCCCGGGTAAGGTGATGCCTCGTGGCCAGCCGTAGAACGTCGATCTTGGAAGCAGCCGCGCGGGTGATCGCGCGGCGCGGGGTGCGCGGGCTGCGGGTGGAGGAGCTCGCGAGTGAGGCGGGCGTGTCGACCGCGCTGATCTACTACCACTTCAAGGACCGCACCGGGATCCTCCGGCAGACGCTGGAGTTCATCAGCGACCGGGCCGAGCGCTACACCACCGACCGCGCCGCCGGAGCGCCGCCGGCCACGCCGCGCGAGGAGCTGGAGCAGACGCTGCTGCTGGAGCTCCAGGACACCGCCATGGTGCGGGAGAACAGCACCGCCTGGGGCGAGCTGCGGGCGAGCGCGGTGTTCGACGAGACGCTGCGCGAGGACCTGGCACGGGCCACCCGGGTCTGGGTGCAGGAGATCGCCGAACTGCTGGGCGGCGTCCGGCCGATGTCCCCGGCGGTGGCGCTGGCCGGGGCGGCGGAGCGGCTGACCGCCTTGCTGGAGGGGCTCAGCATGCGCTGGCTCAGCGGCAGCCTGCCGCTGGCGCACGCCCGGACGCTGATGACCGAGGCGATCGACGCCGAGGTCGCCCGGCTCGGGGCCTGACCCCCGCGGAAGCACCGGATATCGTCACACTCGGTGATCATTTACCGACACCGAGTGCAGAGCATGCTGTTATTTGACTGATTTTTCAGTCAGTGTGAGCCTGGAAGAGCAACGGGGCACCTTCCCCGGCCCCTGCCCGGCACCGCCGCACATCTGGAGATCCCCATGAGCCACCACCGCGATGCCCGTTCCGCCGGGCCGTACCCCCGGGTGCCAGCGGACGACGTCCCGCACGCGCGGACCTGGATGTCCTGGCCCTCCCGCCGGAGTGTGTGGGGGCTGCGGCTGGGCGGCGTCCAGGAGGACATCGCCCTGACCGCCCGCACCATCGCGGAGTTCGAACCGGTGGTGATGTGCGCCCCCGACGAGCGGACCGCGGGCAAGGCCCGGTCCCGGTGCGGCTCCGGGGTGGAGGTGATCACCGACATCCCCACCGACGACCTGTGGATGCGCGACATCGCGCCGGTGTTCCGCCGCGACGGCCGCGGCGGCCTGGACGCGGTGGCGCTCAACTTCAACGGCTGGGGCAACAAGCAGGCGCACCGCGACGACGCCCGGGTCGCCGGGCTGCTCGCCACCCGCCGGGGCCTGCGCCGTACCTGCGCCGGCTTCGTCGGCGAGGGCGGCGCGATCGAGACCGACGGCGACGGCACCGTGATGGCCACCGAGAGCAGCCTGGTCAACAGGAACCGCAACCGCGGCATGAGCCGCGACGAGATCGAGGACGCCGTCCTGGCCGCCTACGGCGCGGAGACGATGATCTGGCTCCCGGGCATCAGGGGCCAGGACATCACCGACGACCACGTGGACGTCACCTCCCGCTTCGTCCGTCCGGGTGTCGTGATGGTCCAGTTGCCGCCCGCGGACCGCGATGACGTCTGGGCGCGCGACGCCCGCGAGCAGTTCGCGATCCTCTCCGCCGCCACCGACGCCCGGGGCCGCCGGCTCCAGGTCGTTCCCGTGCACGGCCCCGACACCGTCCGCTCCCGCAGCTCGGCGTTCGTCGATTCCTACCTCAACTTCCATGTCGTCAACGGCGGTGTGGTCACCGCCGGGTTCGGCGACCGGTCCAAGGACGCCGCGGCGAAGGAGGCGCTCACCGCGGCCTTCCCCGGCCGCGAGGTGGTGCAGATCGACGTCGACCGCCTGATGGCCGGGGGTGGCGGCATCCACTGCTCGACCATGCAGGAGCCGCTGCCGTAGCCGCCGTCTCCCACCGGACCCGCGCCACCCACCCTCAGCCGGAGCACCCCGATGACCAACGCCCTGCCCCGCCGTACCCTGATCCGCTCCCTCGTCGGTGCCGGTGCCGGCGCCCTCACCCTCGGCCTCACCGCCTGCGACCCCGACGGCGCCGGGGGCACCGACGCCACCGCGCCGCCGCCCCCGCAGCCCGGCGCGATCCCCGACGGCGCACCGACCGGCACCCCGAGCGGTGCCCCGGGCGCCGCCCCGACCGGAGCCCCGGGCACGCGCCGGTTCGGCGCCGAGTGGGAGAAGCACCTGCGCACGGTGATGTCCTGGCCCGCGTCCGAGACCGTCTGGGGCGAGGACCTTCCGGCCGTCCGCCGGGACGTGGCCGCCCTGGCCCGGGCCGTCGCCGCGCGCGAGCCGGTCGTGCTGATGGCCCGCCCCGAGCACCAGGACGCCGCCCGCAAGGCCTGCGGCGCGGCCGTCGAGGTCGTCCCGATCGCCGTCGACGACCTGTGGGCCCGGGACACCGTGCCGGTGTTCGTCGAGGAGGGCGGCAGGGTCAAGGGCGTGGACTTCAACTTCAACGGCTGGGGCGGCAAGCAGCCGCACAAAAACGACGCCGAGGTCTCACGGGCGGTGCTGGCCATGTACGGCGTCGAGCGGATCGCGACCCGGCTGGTCGCCGAGGGCGGGTCCTTCGAGAGCGACGGCCAGGGCACGCTCCTCGTCACCGAGAGCTCCGTCGTCAACGACAACCGCAACCCGGGCATGAGCCGGGACCAGGTCGAGGCGGAGCTGAGGGCGGCCCTCGGCGTGACCAAGGTGATCTGGCTGGCGGGCGTCAAGGGCGAGGACATCACCGACGCGCACGTCGACTGCCTGGCCCGGTTCGCCGCCCCGGGCGTCGTCCTGCTCGACCGGGCCTTCCCCGGCACACCCCCGGACGTCTGGTCCCGCTCGGCCGACCAGGCCCGCGCCGTACTGGCGGGCGCCACCGACGCGGCGGGCCGCAGGCTGCGGGTCGTCGAGCTCCAGCAGCCGGACCCGGACCGGATCACCGGACACGGCGACGCCTTCGTCTCCTCCTACCTGAACTTCTACATCGGCGACAAGGGCGTCTACCTGCCGAAGTTCGGGGACGACAGGGCCGACGACCGGGCGCAGCAGGTCCTGAAGCAGTACTTCCCGGACCGGGAGGTCGTCGCCGTCGGGATCGACGCGATCGCGGGCGGTGGCGGCGGCATCCACTGCGCCACCCACGACATCCCCGCCCTCGGCTGACGGCGCCACGGGCGCGCTCCCGTCCCCCGCCGCGGCAGGCCGGTCACGTCCCGGTGGCCGGCTGCTGCTGGGTGGCGCAGTGGATGCCCCCGCCGCCCGAGGCGATGTGGTTGATGTCGACCTGGACGACCCTGCGGCCGGGGTGGAGCCCGCCGATGACACCGGCCGCGTCCTCGTCGGCCGTCCGGTCCCCGAAGCGCGGGACGATGACACCGCCGTTGCAGACGTAGTAGTTGATGTACGTGCCGAGGAAGTCCCCGCCCGCGCCCTCGATCAGATCGAGGTCGGGCTCGGGGAGGTCGACCACCTTCAGTGCGCGCCCCCTGGCGTCGGTCACGGACGCGAGGACCTGGAGGGCCTGCTCGGTGGCCGTGGTCCAGACGTCCGGAGGGGTGCCGGGCGCGGGACGGTGCACGACGACGGTGCCCGGCTCGGCGAAACGGGCGAGGGCGTCGATGTGGCAGTCGGTGATGTCCTGCCCGGCGACGCCCTTGAACCAGATCACCTTCTCGACGCCGAGCAGATCCCTGAAGGCCGCCTCGATCCGTTCGCGCGACACCCCGGGGTTGCGGTTGTCGTTGACCCAGGAGCTCTCGGTGGCCATCAGCGTGCCCTCGCCGTCCACCTCGATGCCGCCGCCCTCACCGGTGACCGGCGCCTGGATCCGGGTGATGCCGTAGTGGGCGAGCAGGTTGCGGGCGACCTGGCTGTCGGCGGCGTGGGTCTGCTTGCCGCCCCAGCCGTTGAAGTTGAAGTCGATCCCGGCGAGCCCCTGCGGGCCGGTGACGAAGGTCGGGCCGGTGTCCCGGGCCCACAGGTCGTCGACCATCAGCTCGATCACCTCCACCGAGGGGCCGCAGGCCTGGCGCGCCTGGCCGGCCTGGTCGGGGCGGGCCAGCAGGACGACCGGCTCGAAACCGGCGATGGCCCGCGCCAGGCCCGCGATGTCCTGGCGGACCCCGGGCAACTGGTCGCCCCACACCTCCTCCAGGGCCGGCCAGGCCATGAGAGTGCGGGTGTGCGGGCGCGATTCCGCGGGCATCGTGCGGCGGGCGGCGCCCGGAGTACCCGACAGGCTTGTGGCCGGGGCCGGACCGGTCGGACCGGTCGGACCGGGGGATGCGTCGTCGCCACCGGCGGAGGAGCAGCCCTCGGTCAGGGCCAGTGCGGCGAGCGCGGCACCGGAGCGCAGGAGCGTACGGCGGGACGGCCGGGGGTGAGCCATGGGGCCTCGTTCCGAAAGGTGCGGGGACGGTTGTCGGAGGACCGACCCGCACGCTACTGAAGGAACCGTCAGGAACCACCTCACCGGGTACCCGCCGACGGGGTGAACCACCGACGGGGTCGGCCTCGTGCCGATCGGCGGCGAGTGCGTCGCCGATCGGCTTCGCCGGCCCGGTCACCCCGCAACGACACGGCCGCCCGTCGGACGCGGCGGTGCGGTTCGCCCCGTCCTACGCTCGGACGTCCCGGCGCTCGGACGTCCCCGCGCTCAGACGTCCCGGCGGTGCACGGCGGCCGCCGCGAGTAGCGCCGAGCCCACCGCCCAGCCCACGAAGGCGAGCCACGACCCGAGCACCGTCGCCGGGTGGGGCGGCAGCAGCACCTGCGTCAGGTCAGGTGTGGCCAGCCGCCGCCACGCGGTGAACGGCATGGCGTGCGCGACCGCCGCCGACCAGCGGTGGTCCTCGTTGAACGAGGCGGGCAGCAGGAACAGCACCAGCACCGTGGTCACCACGCTCGCCGCCGCGTGCCGCACCAGAGTGCCCAGCCCGAACCCGATCAGCGCACACACCGGGGCCAGTACGGCGGCGCCGGCGACGGCGTGCAGAACGCCGGGCTCGGTGATCGACACCCCGGCGTCGCGCCGGTCCAGCAGGGCCTGGACGAGCCCGAAGGAGGCCCCCGAGACGAGCGCGCCGAAGCCGAGCATGACCGCCGCGAGCACTCCCGCCTTGGCCAGCAGCACCGCCCGGCGGTCCGGGACGGCGGCGAAGGTGGTGCGGATCATCCCGGTCGCGTACTCGCCGACGATCACCGCGGCGCCGACGCCCCCGGCGAGGAGCATGAGCAGGTCGGCGGCCATCGCGGTGAACGCGGCGTTCACCGCCACCCCGACGTGTCCGGACCCGGGCGGCGGGCCCCCGGGGTCGGTGTGGGCGTAGATGTGGCGCGCGGCGTTGAGATTGACGCCGATCAGGACGAGCGCGCCGAGGCCCAGCACCCACGGCATCGGGCGCAGCGAGCGGAACCTGATCCACTCGGCGGCGAGGAGGTCGCCGAAGCGCGGCCGTGGTTCGGCGGCGGCAGTTCTCATCGCGGTCCTCCGGCGGGGTGGTCGACGCGGTCGGCGGTGAGGGCCATGAACGCATCCTCCAGGGAGGGCGTGCGGGCGGTCAGTTCGAGCAGCGGGATGCGGTGGTCCAGGGCGAGCGCGCCGATCCGGGCCGCGTCCAGGCCGGTCACGGCGAGCGCGCCGGCCCCGTCACCGGGCGAGACCGTGCCGCCCGCCGCCGTCAGGACGGCCGCCAGCGCCTCGGGTTCGCCCGTCCGCACGAGCGCCCCCGGCCGCGCGCCGTCCTGCCCCGTGCCACGAGCGGCGAACGCGGCCACCGTCTCGGCGGCGATCAGCCGGCCGTGCCCGATGACCACCAACCGGTCGGCGGTGTGCTCCATTTCGCTCATCAGGTGACTCGAAACGAACACCGTCCGCCCCTCCGCCGCCAGATCCCGGAACAGACCGCGCACCCAGCGCACCCCCTCCGGGTCAAGCCCGTTCAGCGGCTCGTCGAACAGCAGCACCGGCGGATCGCCCAGCAGCGCCGCCGCGATCCCGAGCCGCTGCTTCATCCCGAGCGAGTACCCGCCGATCCGCCGCCCCGCCGCCCCGGCGAGCCCGACCTCCTCCAGCACCGTCTCCACCCGGCCGGGCGGCACCGCGTTTCCCCTGGCGAGCGCCCACAGATGGGCGCGGCCGCTGCGCCCGCCGTGCACGTCGCCCGCGTCCAGCAGCGCGCCGACGTGCCGCAGGCCGCGCGGCCGCTCCCGGAACGGCCGGCCGCCGATCGTCGCGGTCCCGCCGGTGGGCGCGCTCAGGCCCAGGATCATCCGCAGCGCGGTGCTCTTCCCGGCGCCGTTCGGCCCCAGGAACCCGGTGACCTGGCCCGGATGGACGGTGAAGGTGAGGTCGTCGACGGCGGTGGTGCGGCCGTAGCGCTTCGTCAGTCGGTGCACTTCGATCATGCCGACCACGGTGCCGCCGGACGGCCCGGCGGCGCATCGGACCAGGGAGGACACCTTCCCGGCTCCCGCTGTCACCCCCGGTCGTACACCCGTGGTCCGATGCCGCGCCCGACAGTGGCTCGTTACGATCACCGCATGTCCGCGACACCCCAGCCACCGCTGCTCCTCCCGCCCCGGCTCCGGCGGGTGCCGCCCGGCGTCTGGACGGCGCTCGCGTGGTGCGTCTCGCTCCTCCACCCCTCCCTGGTGCTCGGCGCCCGCCCCTCCCATGAGCCGTTCCCGGACGGCGGCGCCGCTCCGGCCGCCCCGACCGCCCCGCAGGACTGGGCGACCGCCGCGTTCACCACCCCCGTCGCCCTCCTCGCCGCCGCCCGCTCACCGCCGTCGCTCTGCTGCTGGCCGCGACCGTGGCGCAGACCAAGGCCTGGCGCTGGGAACTCGAACTGCCGCCGACCGCACTGCTCGCGGTCGCCGCCGCCCTCGGCCTGGTCACCGCCGCCGGACCGCGCCGGACCTCACGCGCCGCGCTCACCATGGTGCTCGGCCTGCTCCTCCTCCACCTGGTCCTCTCCCCCGCCCTCGGCGGCGGCCTGCTGCTCACCGGCACCCGGATCGGCGCCAACGACGCGGGCGTGCTGATCACCGTCATCGCCTGGCTGGTGGGCCGCTCGGTCCACCAGTCCCGGGAGCACGCCGAGGCGTTGAGCGCCCGGGCGGCGGCCGAGGCGGTCACCGCCGAACGGCTGCGGATCGCCCGCGAGATGCACGACACCGTGGCGCACAGCATCGGCATCGTCGCCCTCCAGGCGGGCGCGGCCCGACGGGTCGTCGACACCCGGCCGGACCGGGCGCGCGAGGCCCTCGGCGAGATCGAGTCCGCCGGGCGGGAGACCCTGGCCGGCCTGCGCCGGATGCTCGGCGCGCTGCGCCGGGCCGACGACTCCGCCCACGCCTCGACCGCCGCCCTGCGACCGCCCGGCCTGGCCGACCTCGACGGCCTGACCGCCGCCACCACCGCCGCCGGCGTGCGGGTCGACATCCGGTGGCACGGCGAACGGCGGCCGCTCCCGGCGGAGATCGACCTGGCGGCCTTCCGGATCATCCAGGAGTCCGTCGCCAACGTGGTCCGCCACGCCGCCGCCCCGTCCTGCCGGGTCACCGTCGACCACCGGCGTCCGGCCGAGCTCGCCATCGAGGTCACCGACCGCGGCCGCGGCGCCACCGCCCCGGCCGCCGGCGCCGGCTACGGCCTGGCCGGACTGCGCGAGCGGGTCGCCCTGCTGCGCGGCGAGTTCGACGCCGCGCCGCGCCCCGGAGGCGGCTTCCGGGTCACCGCCCGGCTCCCGGTCGGCGAGGGGGCCGCCCGATGACGTCCCCGGTCCGCATCGTCCGCGTCGTCCTCGCCGACGACCAGCCACTCGTCCGCGCCGCCCTGGAGATGGTCATCACCGAGGCCCCCGACCTGGAGGTGGTCGGCGAGGCCGCCACCGGCGCCGAGGCCGTCCGGCTCGCCGAGGAACTGCGGCCCGACGTCGTGGTGATGGACCTGAGGATGCCCGTCCTCGACGGCATCGAGGCCACCCGCCGGGTGACCGCCGCACCGGGCACGGCCCGGGTCGTCGTGCTCACCACCTTCGACGAGGACGAGAACGTGCACGCCGCCCTGCGCGCCGGGGCCTCCGGATTCCTGGTCAAGGACATGGCGCTGGACGACATCCTCGCCGCGATCCGCGTGGTCGCCGCCGGCGATGCCCTCATCGCCCCGAGCGTCACCCGCCGCCTGATCGCCGAGTTCGCCGCCCGCCCCGCCGCCGCGCCCCCGTCCGTACACCACCTCGGCGCCATCACCGACCGCGAACGCGAGATCCTCACCCTCGTCGGCCGCGGCCTGTCGAACGCCGAGATCGCCGGCGAACTCGTCCTCAGCCCGGCCACCGTGAAGACCTACATGACCCGGCTGCTCACCAAGCTCGCCGCCCGCGACCGCGTCCACCTGGTGATCCTCGCCTACGAATCCGGCCTGGTCGGCCCCATGGGAGAAGTGCACCGAGGCGTTGTCACACCCCGTTGGTAGCGTGATCGTCATGACAGAGCTGGAAGAGCTGGTCCTGACGCCCGAGGAGCGCGACCGGGGGGTCGGGGTCGACCGTGTGATGTTCACGATGGACTGGAGCGGCGAGGACCACCCCGGCCGGCTGGCCGAGTTCGTGGCCGGCCGCGTCCGGGCCTTCGGCATCGAGCCGACGGACATCGACACCACCGCCGTCCGGCACGCCGCCGGGACCGACCCGACGCTGCGCCGCGGCGACCTCCCGGCCCGTCAACTCGACCACCTCTCCGCCGTCCTGACCGGCCTCGGCTGCACCCTCGCGCTGTGGGAGGACGGCACCGACTCCTACGAGATCCTGGTCGCGCTGACCGGCGAACGCGAGCTGCCCGCACTCACGTACGAGGACCTCCCGGTGCGCGCCTGGGGCTCGGAGCCGGAATCGACCCTGGTCAGCCTCACCTGCCCCGGCTGCTCCCAGATGCTGGTCTGGGAACTCCCGCCCACCGAAACCCTCGCCGACGAACACTGCGACTGCGGCACTCCCCTGTTCGACGCCGCCGGCAACCCCATGCCCGACGTCACCCTCGACGACTGAGCCGCACCCGCGCCATCCTGCACGCCGCCCGGCCGCCGGCGCCTCGCGCGGCTCGACGATCACGGGCGCCACGGACACCATGCCCGCCGGGACTGGATCAGCACCGGTTTCGACGACCCGGAGCGCGAGCCCCCCGATCGCGGTCCTCAGGGGCGGCTCAGCTGAGGTAGCCGCGGAGCGTCTCGCCCTCCCGCAGGCCCGTCACCTCGATGGAACAGCTCGACGCCGTGGCGGTGACCCGGCCCGCCGAGGCCACGGCGCTGACATCCAGGCCGCCTCCGGTCGGGAGCCCGTACAGGCCGACGTAGTAGGTGAGCCCGTCCAGGGGGCCGGGCCGGAGCAGGTTCCCCTTCGCGAGGCGCATCCGCAGTCGCGTGGTGGGCGTACCCCTGGGAACCTCCACCCAGCCGCCGGCGCCGTCGGGGTTGCCCCAGTGCCAGTTGGTGCGGGCGTCGTGCTCCACGAACTGCGCACCGGGCGGGCCCTTGATCTCCAGGTGGACCATGATGTCCTCGAACTCGACGTTCTCGTAGCCGGAGGCCGCGAGCACATCGATGTTCATGGCCGCTGTGGCGTGGGGAGGCGGGAGCTCGGTGTCGGCGTCCTCGGTGTACGGAAGGAGCCGGAGGTTGCCGACGAAGACGATGTCCGCGTGACAGCCCGGGTCGTCCTTCTTCACAGTAGCCATGCCGGACTCCCTTTCCTCCACCTCTGCACGGATCGCACGGATCGGGAAGCCGCAGGCCGGGAAGCTGGCGACTCCCCTGACGTCCATGGTGCCGCCACGGTGCCGGGCCCGCATGCCGGGCGGTGATCCACCGGGACGGCGGTGCCACGGGCGGGGCCGGGGGGTAGGAATGGAGCCGGGGGCCGGACCAGCCATGCGGAGGCCGAGCATGCCGATCGACCAGCCGAATCAGCCGAACCCGCCGGAGTTCGTTGCCGAGCGGCAACTGCACGATCTGCGAGCCGGGTCAACGCCCCCCGGGGAGGAGCGTCCCGCCGTCGTCGCCGAGTTCGCGGCGGGGCGGGGGCGGCTCGCGGTGCTCGCCGCGTTGGCGGCGCAGCAGCAGCGGGTCATCACCTCCGACCGGCGCAGTCTGCTGCTGCTCGCCACCCGGTGTGCCGACGAGCCGCTGGGCGCGTGGTTCGCCGGACTGGCCGACGGCGAGAGTGCCGCGCTGCGCACGCTGCCCGCACTGGCGGCCGCCTGCGGGCCGGCGGCCGACGGGGCGCCGCTGCCGGGGTGCCAGGCCTACCCGGCGTACCTGGCCTGGCTAGCGCTGAACGGGCGGCCGCCCGCCGTGGCGGCGGCACTGGTGGCCAACTTCGCCGCCTGGGGCGGGTACTGCGCGACGCTGGCCGGGGCGCTGCGGCGGTTCCACGGGTTCGGGGACGAGGCGTGCGCGTTCTTCGACTTCTTCGCGCAGCCCGCGACGGCGCTGGAGCGGGCGGCGGCCGAGGCCCTCGGACCGGCGGGGATCACCGCCGGTCCGGACCTCGACGCCGCCCGCGAGTACGGCCGGCTGCTCCAGGCGTACGAGCGGCTGTTCTGGAGCACGCTCGCCGAGCTGTCCTGAGCCGCGTCAGCCGGGGACCCGGGCCTTACGCCTGCCAGTGCGGCTTGCCGCTGACCATCCGGCAGGTGATCACCCGGCCGCTCGCCTCGTGGGTGCTCTTGCCGAGGTCGTCGTTGCGGCAGAACTGGCCGGCCTTGTAGCAGTTGCCGGCGTTCGACTTGATCTCGCAGTCGCCGGTGGCGGCCGCGGGCTTGGTCTCGGCGGGCGCCGGGTCGGGGTCCTTCGGCGGCTGGGCGGTGGTGACCTTGGGCTGCGGCTCGGCCTTGGTGGGCGTCGGCTGCGGCTTGGGGGTGTTGACGGGGGCCGCCGCAGTCTTGGTCGGCTGCGCCTTCGACGGCGCCGCCGCCGGGGCGGTGGGCGCGGGCGCGGCGGCGGTCGGCTCCGGCGCCGGCGCCGGGGGCGGCGTCTCGACGGGCGGCGCCACCGGCAGAGCGGCCGGCGGAGTGGTCACCTCCGGCGTGGGGGCAGCCGGAGTGGACGGTGCGGGCGGCGTGGTCACCACGGCCACGACGGCGGACGAGGAGGCCGCGGTGGTGGCGGTTTCACCCGTCGTGGGGTCACACCCGGTCAGCGCGAGGCCGACCGTGAAAACAAGTCCGGCGACGGCGGCCAGGCCGCGACGACCGCCGCGCATCCGTGAAGGCATGAACGTGAACGCTCCGTTCCGTTTGGAAGAGGTTCGCGAGTCAACCAGACCGGCCACACGATCAGTCCATAGTTCAAGCACTTGTAAGCAGATCGAGATCTTCCAATCACGGAGCGTCGATCAGCGGACGAGTTCGATCACCTACCGCCAAATCCGGTCACGCCGGCGCCGTTCGCCGGCCCCCGCCCGGCGAATTCACGAGGGTGGCTGCAGCCAGCGCCGCGCCGAGGCGAGATTCACCTCGACGTCATCGCTCCAGGAACAGACCTCCAGCCACGAGAGGTAGCCGCCCTGCGCGAAGACCAGGACCTCGCCAGGGCACTCACCGGTCTCGGTGAGGAGCTGCACGTCGGCAGCCACGACGGTGCCGGGGCCGGTCGGCGCGGGCTCCACCTGGTCGGTGTCGAGTGCGAAGTAGGCGGTGCCGCACCCGCACTCGCAGCGAGATCGCACGCCGAGTCGGGGCACCTGCCGCCGGAGGGCGACGTGAACGGGCTCGTCCGCGCTCAGGACGAGGTCGAGCACGTCGGCTATGTCCTCGGGCAGGCTGCCAGTCATGCCGCAACCGTAGCCGACCAGCAGCTTTGGGCTTCGACCGATTCTTGGGCAGCCATGACCAGGCCCCGCTACTTCCGTACCACGACCGCGCCGAGGGGTCGGTACCGCAGTCCCATCCCTTCGTAGAGCCGGATGGCGGCCTGGTTCCAGTCGTCCACCATCAGTGCCGCCGTCCCGTGGGTCTTCAGCGCCCCGGCGATGAGGAAGCCGCCGACCTGCCGCCCGAGTCCGCGTCGGCGCGCGGCGGGGTGCACGGCGACGCCGGACAGGAAGCCGACCGTGGGGGCGCACCAGGCGTGCGCGCCGACCGCCGTCAGCCGGCCGGCGGAGTCCCGCACGCCCGCCCACCGCTCGACGCCGGGTACGCCCGGCTTGGCGTAGGAGTCCGGGAAGCTCATGTCGACAAATCGCTGAACCTCCTCCGCCTCGCCCGCCGGAAGCCACGCGGCCTCGCCGCCCGCCGGCAGGCCGTCACCCGGTGCGTCGTGCCGGTCCATCCAGCCGAAGCCGCCGACCGACGTCAGCCCCGGGATCTCCTGAACGACCGCTTCGATCAGGGCCCTTTCGCCGAGCGGCCGGTACGCCGGGCCGACCTCGGCCACCACCCGGCGCAGCAGCGGGACCGCCGCGTCGGGGGCGCCCCACACCACCGCCCGCTCCCGCGCCAGCAGGTTCACCCCGGCAACGACCACCGCGCGCCGGTCGTCACTCGCCCACGCCCGGCTGCGACCGTCCAGACCCTGCGCCGCCCAGACGCACAGCGCGTCGCCCTGGCAGCGGGCCGTCAGTTCCCCGGGGTCGGTGAGCTCCCTCACGGCGTGACGGGGACGTTGGTCAGGCCGGCCGTCGCCCGGGTGACGGTGTTGGAGGCGTGGACCACATTGGGCCGGCCGGCGCAGGCCGAAACCGAGGTGATCCTGATCGCGTAGGCGCCGACGCCACCGAGGTCCGAGGTGTTGCCCCGCCAGGTGTTTCCGCAGCCGTTGGGGAAGGAGGGCGTGGTGGCCGGGTTGTGGGTCTCGTAGCCGTTGGCGAAGGTGCCGGGTGCGGCGAACGTGCCCCGGTTGTCCTCGATCAGGTAGCCGCTGCCCTTGACGTCCACCCAGGAGTCGGCGGAGTTCTCGCCGCTGATGCCTCGGCCGTCGAAGGTGTTGCCCCGGATCACGCCGCCCGAGGTGCCCTCCTTCACGTCGATCCCCTCGGCGGTGACGTACGGGCCGATCCGGTTGTTCTCGACCAGCACCCGGTCCGAGCGGTCCGCACCGCCGCTGTTGCCGTGGCAGCCCCAGTTGGAGTTCGCCGACCCGAGGTAGACCCCCTCCCCGTAGCCCGGCTGGACCCGGCCCGTGTACTCCACGACCGAGTTGCGCAGCACCCCGTCGGCGGAGGAGCGGCGGAAGTGCACGCCCTCGTCCTCCACGTGGTGCACGTACAGGCCGTCGATCACCGCGTGGGGCGAGGCGTCCAGCACCACGCCCTTCTTGGAGTCCTTGACGGTGAACCCGCTGAGGTTCCAGTAGGGCGCGTTGTAGAGCCAGAGCCCGTACCCGGAGTCCCACCCGGAGGTCGGCGCCGGGCAGGAGGGCGCGGAGCCGGAGGGGCCGTCGTTGACGAGCACGGCGGTGCGCGGCCCGGTGAGCGTGACGGGCTGCGCGGCCGTCCCGGCGCGCTGGGCGGTGAAGGAGCCGTGGTACTCGCCGGGTGCGAGCCGGATCGTCTGCCCGGGCACGGCCGCCGCCAGCGCGGCCTTCAACTGGGCGGCCGTGGACACGTCCACGTCCACGGTCCCTGCGGTCCGCACGGTGGGCGCCGCGAGCGCGGGACCGGCGGCGGGGGCGAGCAGCAGTGCCACGGCGGTGGCCGCGGTGAGCACGGAACGCGGGGACACATGACCTCCAGAACTCCGGTGCCGCATCAGGCAGCGCGCCTCGTCATGTTCGGTGAAATTCAGTCCGGTTGGAAGAAGGCGAGCATCTTCCGGCCGGCGTCCGGCGCGGCCAGCATCGCCTGGATCCGCGCGGACTGCCGGCCGGCGGCGCCGGTGCGTTCGAACATCTCGCGTTCGTACTCGTCGACGGCGCCGGAAGGGTCGTCCCGCCGTGCGGCCAGCGCGAGGCCGAGCAGGGCGCCGTCGAGCAGCGCCATGTTGGCGCCCTGCCCGACCGGCGGCATCAGGTGCGCCGCATCGCCGAGCAGCGTGACGCCCGGCGACGACGGCCAGGTCAGGCCGACCGGGAGCGTGGTGATCGCCCGTGGCAGGACCGTGTCGTCGCAGGCCGCGATCAGCGCGGCGCACCGCGGGTGCCAGCCGCTGAACAGGTCGATCAGCCGCACCCGCGCGGCCACCGGGTCGTCGAACGGGATTCCGCCGGTGGCGAGCCAGTCCTCGGCGGTGTCGTAGAAGCTGAGGTAGACGCGGACCCGGCCGTCGCCGTTCCGCTGCGCCGCCAGGGAGCGGCCGTCGCCGAGCACCCAGTAGTTGCCGCGTCCCACCATCACCGCGAGGTCGGGGTGGGTGCGGTCGACGTCGGGAATCCCCAGCTCGACGACGCTCTGGCCGGTGTGCGCCGGGCGCGCGTCGGTGAGCAGGGCGCGAACCCGGGAATTCGCGCCGTCGGCACCCACCAGCAGGTCGTACGCGGCACTGCTTCCGTCGGCGAAGTGCAGCAGGCCGTCACCGGCGGACTCGAACTCGTGCCCCCAGCGCACCGCATCGGCGGGGAGGGAGTCCAGCAGGAGGTCGCGCAGATCGGCGCGGTCGACCTCCGGCCGTTCGAGCGGGGCGTCGTCGGGCGTGTCCTCCTGGAGCAGCAGCGTGCCGTCCGGTTCGAACAGCCGCATGTCCTGACCCGCGCCACGGGCGATCGCCCGGAACCCGTCGATCAGCCCGGCCGTGCGCAGCGCCCGCTGGCCGGTCCCGGCGTGCAGATCGAGCATGCCGCCCTGGCCGCGCGCCCCGCGCTCGGGTTCGCGCTCGTAGACGACGGCGTCGACGCCGTTCACCTGGAGCACGCGGGCGAGGAGCAGACCGCCCAAACCGGCTCCGACGATGGCGATGTTCATGGTTCCCCCCGGACGATTCGCTGTATCGGTCGATACACTGTATCGCCCAAGCACGGTATCGTGGCGGCATGTTGGTGTGGGAGAGACCGGAACCGCCTGGCCGGCCGACGCCGGCCCCGCTCAGCCGGGACCGGATCGTGGGTGCGGCGATCCGACTGGCCGACGCGGACGGCCTGGAGGCGGTGTCGCTGCGCAAGGTCGCGGCCGTGCTGGGCGCCGGGCCGATGCGGCTGTACGGCTACATCGCCACCAAGGAGGAACTGCTCGACCTGATGGTCGACGCGGTCCACGCCGAGATCCGGCCGTCCGGCGGCAGTTGGCGGGAGGTACTGCACTCCCTCGCCGACGCCACCCGCCGCGCCGCCCACCGCCACGAGTGGTTCGCCGACCTGATCGGCGGACGGCCGCACCTCGGACCGCACACGCTGGCCAGCGGGGAAGCCGTAGCGGCCGGGCTGAACGGCGTCGACCTGGACCTCGCCGTGCCCGCGATCGCCGCCGTCAACGCGTACGTGGTCGGCGCGGTCCGCCGCGAGATCACCGAACGCCGCGCCGAGCGGACCACCGGAATGGACAAGGAGCAGTGGCAGGCCGCCTACGGCCCGTACCTGCAACGCACCTTCGCCACCGGGCGGTTCCCCGCACTGGCCATGGTCGTACGCGACGGCCCCCACCTGGACCCCGACGAGACCTTCCGCACCGGCCTCGGCTTCCTCCTCGACGGCATCGAAGCGCACATCTCACGCTGACCGAACGAAAGGTGGTGGACCGCCATGGTCACCGGCTGGCAGTGGGACGAGACGCTGTTCGCGGGCACCGCCGAGCACTACCGGCACGGCCGACTGCCTTACGCCCCGGGCCTGGTGACCGCACTCGCCGAGGCACTGCACCTCGACGGCCGGGGCCGACTCCTCGACGTCGGCTGTGGCCCCGGCACGCTGGCCCTTGAACTGGCGGGGCACTTCGCGGAGGTGGTCGGCGTCGACCCGGATGCCGGGATGATCGCCGAGGCCGAACGCGGCGCCGCCGACATGGGGTTGACCGGCAAGTCCCGTTGGATTCGGGCACGCGCCGAGAAGCTGCCGGGCAACCTCGGCGAGTTCACCGTCGCCACGTTCGGGCAGTCCTTCCACTGGATGGACCGCCCGCTGGTGGCAGCCACCATGCACACCCTGCTGCGCCCGGGCGGGGCACTCGTCCACCTCTCCGACCTCAAGTCCGAGCCCCGCCCCACCGAAGGCCTCCCCCACCCCCCGGTCCCGCACCCCGCCATCGCCGACCTGGTACGGACCCACCTCGGCCCGGTCCGCCGCGCCGGCCAGGGCTTCCTCCCCCACGGCACCCCCGGCAACGAGGCGGCAGTCCTCACCGCAGCGGGCTTCACCGACCCCCAACGCCTCGTCGTCCCCGGCGGCCACCCCCTCACCCGGACGACCGACGAGGTCGTCGCCGGCGTCCTCTCCCTCTCTTCGTCCGCCCCACACCTGTTCGGGCCACACCTCGCGACCTTCGAGACGGACCTCCGCCACCTCCTGCACGACACCTCACCCACCGGCCTGTTCGCAGAACGCCAGCCGAGCACCGAGGCTTTCATCTGGAGACGGTGAACCTCCGTCACTCCATGACCGCCCACCGGATGCGCAGGTGGTGCACGCCCTCGGGCAGGATGACCGGCAGCGACAACGGACCGGTGCGGTCCAGGTATTCGCGCACGAGACGCTCGGAGCAGGGCCCCGTCAGGTACCGCTCGAACCACTCCCACTGCGGACGGCTCATCGGCCGGAACCGGAGCGCGGCCCAGAGTGCGGTGAGCGCCTTCGGGAACAGCGCGTAGGTCGTCGGCGGCATGACGCCGCCGGTGATCTCGACGGTGACCAGCCGGTCCGCCCTCACGCCACACCCTCCGGGCCGACCTCGCACCAAACGATCTTCCCGACTCCACCCCGAGGGCAACAACCCCACTTCTCGGACAGCGACTTGACGAGTAGCAGACCACGCCCCGACTCGTCGTCCCGCCCGGCGGTCTGAAGGATCGGCGCACGATCGCCGCGCGCGTCGTGCACCTCGATCCGCAGCCGGGACTCATCGGCGGAGAGCTCCAGCAGCACCCGGTTGTCGCGCGGGGATCCGTGCATCACCGCGTTGGTCACCAGCTCGCTGACGAGCAACAGGCCGGTGTCGATGAAACGTTCGCCGCCGACGACGTCGACGAGCAACCGTTCGAGTCGCAGCCTCGCCTCTGCCGGCGACCGCCTGCTGCGCGGCAGCCAGCAGCTGACACTTCGGGCCAATTGGGGAAATCCGGACATGGGGGAGCCGCCTTCCGCACAAGGGTTCTAGCCACGGCGGCCGACCATGGCATGGAGACGTCCAACCGGCAGCCGTGAAGCGCAAGCAAGAGCAGAACGCCGGACGCAAGCGTCACGGCGAGTCATACTCTCGTCACGATCAGCATGGAGTAGACGGCACCCCTCCAGCAAGCCAAGTCGAGCAAATATGAAAACTTTCACTCTCCAGCGCAAGGTGCCTCGCCTGGAGTCGAGTTGGCGGTGGCGGAGCACCGTCGCGACCGTGCACACTGGTCTACGCACCACCCAGGAGGGGCTACAGACATGGCAATTGCAGTGCCAGCCGTGCGCTACCGGCGTATCGCGGCGGAGTTGCGGCGGCTTCGCGAGCTCAGGAACCTCTCGGCGGAGGAGGTCGCGGCCCAGGTCGACGGCGTCAACCTGGTGAAGCTGAGCAGATACGAGAACGCCCGGGTGCAGTTGAAGCCCGATGTCGTCCGCGCGCTCCTCGACTTCTACGAGTGCGAGCCGGAACTCAAAGAGGTTCTCGTTGAGATCCTACGAGACAAGCACCGGCCAGGTTGGGCGGCCGGGTTCGATCAGCTCAACTCGCTGTACCACGATCTGATCAGGCTCGAAGAGACCGCCATCGGCAACAAGTCCTACGAGTCCTCCTATATCCCCGGGCTTCTCCAGACGCGGCGCTACGCGCACGCCATCATCTCCAGCGGCGTGTTCACAACTCCCAGCGTCGAGGCCCGTGTCGATGTGCGGATCAACCGGCAATCGGTTCTCACGCGGGCCGAAGCGCCACTCAAACTGTGGGCGGTCATCCACGAGTCGGCGCTGACGATGAGAGCCGAGGGCGGCGTCATGGCCGACCAACTCGACAAGCTCATCCAGTGGAGCGGTCTTCCGAACGTCAGCATTCAGATCATGCCAGCCCTGGCCCCTCCACACCCCGGTATGAGCGGACCGTTCACGCTACTGGAGTTCCGTCAGCGAGACCTGGACCTCGTACTGCTCAGCGACATGCTCGCCAGCAACTGGGTGGAGAAGCCCGATCACGTCGATCTCTACCGCACGGCCTTCGACGAAATCATGGCGACCGCCCTCAGCCTCGGCGAGTCACTCAACGTCATCCGAGAGAAGAGAGATCAGCTCAAGTGACCCACTACTCCGTCGCATCCGCCCTGCCTGTCGAGTGGAGGAAGGCTTCCGCGAGCAATCCGAACGAGAACTGCGTCGAAGCCGGACGCCTCAGTAGCCGTGTGGCAGTCCGCGACAGCAAGGACCCCCACGGACCCGCGCTCGCGTTCTCGGGCGATGCGTGGCTCGCGTTCGTCGCCGGTATCTGTGCCGGGGAGTTTGCCGCTCACCGCTGAAGCCTGCTGCGAGGGCCTGCGCCGGGTGATGGCGCAGGCCCTCGCCGTGGTCAGGTGAAACTCAGTGCCGCCGCCGGGCAGGTGGTGATGGCGAGCTGGACGGCCGGGTGGGTGGACGGTGGTGGGTGGGGGTCCAGCAGGGTGACGAGGCCGTCGTCGTCGTTCTGGTCGAACACCTCCGGGGCGGTCAGGGCGCACATGCCTGCGCCGATGCAGCGGGTGCGGTCGGCGTGCAGTTCCATGGCGGTCAGCCCTCGTCCCAGGTGACGGGCAGCCGGTGGACGCCGTAGATGTTCATGGTGGTGCGCAGCGGCACCTCGTCGGCCGGGACGGCGAGGCGCAGCGTCGGGAAGCGGTCGAGCAGGGCGGGCAGGGCGACCGTCAGTTCGACGCGGGCGAGTTGCTGGCCCAGGCACTGGTGCATGCCGTGACCGAAGCCCAGGTGGCCCGCGGCCTTGCGGTGGAGGTCGAGGGAGTCGGGGTCGGGAAAGCGTTCCGGGTCGCGGTTGGCCGCTTCGAGGGAGAGGGTGACGCTCTCGCCCGCCCTGATCAGCCGGCCCTCCAACTCGACGTCCTCCAAGGCGGACTTGATGCTGGTGTGGGCGATCGTCAGGTAGCGCATCAACTCCTCCACGGCCTGCGGCGCCAGGGCCGGGTCCCGGCGCAGCGCCTCCGCCTGGGCCGGGTTGCGGAGCAGCGCGAACGTGCCGTGGGCGATCATGTTGGCGGTGGTGTCGAGACCGGCGGCGAGCAGGAACCCTCCCAGGCCGACGAGTTCCTCGTCGGTGAGGTCGGAGTCGCGGGTGAGGTCGCCGAGCAGGTCGTCGGCGGGTTCCACGCGCTTGGCCGCGACCAGTTCCGCCATGTACTCCTCCAGCCCGGCCATCGCGGCGTAGCGCTCCTCCGGCGACGCGTCCGCGGTCATCAGGGTTTCGGCGTGGCCCTGGAAGCGCTCACGGTCGGCGTAGGGCACGCCGAGCAGTTCGCAGATCATCAGTGCGGGGACGGGCCGGGCGAACACCTCGACCAGGTCGGCGCCCGGCCCACCGCGTTCCATCGCCTCCAGGCGCTCCGCGGTGATCTCCTCGACCCGGTCGGTCAGCAGGCGCATCCGGCGGACGGTGAACCGGCCCGCCAGGAGCCGCCGGAAGCGGGTGTGCTCGGGGGCGTCCATTCCGGTCATGTCGCCGACGGGGGCGGGCGGCAGCGGACCCTCGGGGCCGCCGGGCAGCGGATAGTGCATCAGCTCGTACCGGGAGCTGAAGCGGGGGTCCGCCAGGATCGCGCGGACCGCGGAGTGACCGGTGGCCAGCCAGCCGACGTGGCCGTCCGGGTAGGCCATCCGGGCCAGCGGGTCTCGCTCGCGCAGCTCCGCCAGGCCGGTGGGCGGGTCGAAGGGGCAGCCGGCGGCGCGCTGCGTGGGGATCGTCACGGGCGAGGCGGTCGACGTCGACGGGTCGTGCGGCATGGAGTCCTCCAGAGGGGAGCGACGTGGTCCGGCGTTGATGCGGGCGAGTCAGCGCGCGGCGTGGCGCGTGACGCGTGGCACCATTGGCGCCAGCCATGGCGCCAACGCCAACCACACGCACCCTGCGTCGGCTGGCCGGCCATCCCGGCCGTCCACCCCCGAAGAGTGCCCGCACGAGCCATCATGACGCCACCCCGACACCAAGGCAAGCGATTTTGGCACCCGATGGCGTCAACATGGCGTCGCCATGGCGCCAGGACTCAGTCCGCCGGTGCCGTACGCCGTTCGAAGACCTCCACGCGGGCCCGGTCCAGGGCCGTGGACACGGCGCCCAGGAGCACGGCCTCCTCGCCGAGCCGGCTCGGGGCGAGCATGGGGCGCATCGGGCTGAGGTGCTGCAGGGCCTGGCCGAGGGGGTCGAGCAGCAGGTCGGCGCTGGCGCCGATGCCGCCGCCGAGGACGATCAGGTCCGGGTCGAGGACGGCCGACAGCACGGCCACCGCGTAGGCCAGTTGGCCGGCGGCGCGGTGGACGGCGGTGGCCGCCAGCGGGTCGCCCGAGCGGGCCGCGTCGAAGACCTCCTTGGCCGTCAGCGGACCGCTCATCCCGAGGTCGAGGGCGGTTTGGACGACGGCGTCGGCCGCCGCGGCCTGCTCGATGGTGCCACCGGGCGCGCCGTCGGGGCGCGGCGGGAGCGGGACGAGGCCCACCTCGCCCAGCGCGCCGTACGCGCCGACCAGCGGCTCGCCGTCCTTGACCACGCCCACGCCCAGGCCGGTGCCGACGAGCACGTAGGCGAACATCCGGCTGCCGCTCCCCCGGCCGGCGCCGAGCGTGTACTCGCCGTGCGCGGCGAGGTTGGCGTCGTTGCCGACGGTGATCGCGGTGGCCAGTCCGTCCGCTATCCGGTCGAACAGGCCGGGTCTGCCCCAGCCGGGCAGGCTGGTGGCGTACCGCACGCCGCGCCGCTGCTCGTCCCAGACACCGGGCGTGCCGATCACCGCGTGCACGATGTCCGCCGCCGCCAGACCGGCCTCGGCGGTCGCCTCGTGGGCGGCGGCCACCACCGCGTCGGCGACCTCGTTAGCCGTCCGCCCCTTGTTCGGGATGTCGCGGCGGGCCACGACGTCCCCGGCGAGGTCGGCGACGGCGACCCTCAGCCGGGCCCGGCCGATGTCGACCCCGAGCACGTGTCCGGCGAGCGGGTCGGGCTCGTAGAGGACGGCGGCGCGCCCGCGCTCGGGTATGAACCGCCCGGCCTCGCGGGCCAGGCCGGCGTGTTCGAGGGCGGCCAGCGCGGTGGAGACGGTGGGCTTGGACAGGCCGGTGTCGCGGGCGAGTTGGGCACGGGAGGACGGACCACCGAGACGCAGCCGTTCCAGCAGCAGCCACTCGTTGTTGCTGCGCAACCGCTGCCGGTTCCACGGCTGCGCCGGTGCGGGGCCCGGCGGAACGGTGGTCGGCAGGTCGCGGCTCATCGGGGCCTCCGGTCTCGGGGACGGTCGCGGGCACGGTCTCGGACGGGGCCCGGGCGCGGTCCCATGGCGCGCCGGTCGGCGCCCGGGCCCGGGTCACCAGCCAGTATGACCGGTCGTCATCCCGCTCACCGGCGGGTTCTCACGCGCGATCCGATGATCGGAGAGGAGAGGAGAGAAGGATGACACGCTCGCCGTGTGACGGGTGCTCAGCGCTTCGTCTCGTACCTGCTCAGGATCACGCCGCACGGAAGCGTCCGCGTCTCCACCAGGTTCAGGTTCACCCAGTTGTCCAGCGCGGTGAAGAACGGCGTGCCGCCGCCCACCAGGACCGGCGCGGTGGCCAGCACGTACTCGTCGATCAGCCCCGCCCGCATGGCCGTCCCGGCGAGCGTCGCGCCGCCGATGTCCATCGGGCCGCCGTCCTCGGCCTTGAGCCGGGTGATCTCGGCGACCGCGTCGCCGGTGACCAGGCGGGAGTTCCAGTCGACCTGGTCGATCGTCGAGGAGAACACCACCTTCGACATGTCCCGCCAGCGGCGCGCGAACTCGATCTCCGCCGGGGTGGCGTCGGGCCGCTGGTCGCCGGTCGGCCAGTAGGAGCTCATCGTCTGCCACAGCTTGCGCCCGTACAGCGTCAGGTCGGTCGCCTGCAACTGGTCGGACCAGAACCGGAACAGTTCGTCGCTCGGCACACCCCAGCCGATGTCGTCGCCGGGCGCGGCGATATAACCGTCCAGGGTCAGATTCATGCCGTAGATCAGCTTCCGCATGACCCCACCGTTCCGTGAGTCGGCCTCACATCGCCGCAGACGGTGATGGAATCGGTCGCGGTCGACAGGCGGGTGGAGGGTTGGACGGCCGGCTTACCCCCGAGCCTGCGGGGAGGACCCTTCGGAACCTTCGACTCCCCTCGCCACTCTCAACTTATAGCGCAAGGGGGGCCTTGCCGCAAGGCCCCCTCCCTGGCGCACAATCGTCGACCTGAAGCCGGATCGAGCCCACTTGGGAGTTTTGCGTAGTGCATCAGCATGTGTCGGAAACCCGGAGCGGAGCCGCTGCCATGACCGCCCTCACCACCAGCGCGTTCGACCTCCCCGACCGCCTCTCCGCCAAGGCCGACCCGGCGCTGGTCGCCCAGGACGAGCGGCACTTCGCCGCCGTCGCCGAGAGCCTGGAGCGGGCGATCGCCGAGGTCTCCGACAGTCTCGACGCCGCCCGGCGGGCGCCGGGCGGTGCGGGCCGGGCCGCGATGGACCGGGACCTGGAGGTCCACCGCCTGACCGGCCGCCTGCGCGCGCTGCGCCGCTTCGGCCTGGACCTGTGCCTGGGGCGGATCGTCCCGGCGGACGGCGGCGATCCGGTGTACGTCGGCCGCCTCGGCCTGACCGACAGCGAGGGCCGCCGGCTGCTGCTCGACTGGCGCTCGCCCGCCGCCGAGCCGTTCTTCGCCGCGACCCACGCCGACCCGATGGGCCTGGCCAGCCGCCGCCGCTACCGCTGGACGGGCGGCCGGATCACCGACTACTGGGACGAGGTGTTCGCCGCCGAGGGCCTGGAGGGGCACGCCGCCCTCGACGACCAGTCGGCGTTCATCGCCACGCTCGGCGGCAGCCGTTCGGCGCGGATGCGCGACGTGCTGGCCACCATCCAGGCGGACCAGGACGCCATCGTCCGGGCGGGCTCGCGCGGCGCGCTGGTCGTCGACGGCGGTCCCGGCACCGGCAAGACGGTGGTCGCCCTGCACCGCGCCGCCTACCTGCTCTACTCCGACCCCCGGCTCGGCCACCGCCGCGGCGGCCTGCTGTTCGTCGGCCCGCACCAGCCCTACCTGGACTACGTGTCCGACGTGCTGCCCAGCCTCGGCGAGGAGGGCGTGCGGACCTGCACGGTGCGCGACCTGGTCGCCGAGGGCGCGGGCGCGGCGGTCGAGAGCGACCCGGAGGTGGCGCGGCTGAAGGCCTCGGCGGAGATGGTGCGGGCGGTGGAGAAGGCCGTGCGGATCTACGAGGAGCCGCCGACCGAGGGGATGACCGTCTCGACGGACTGGGAGGACCTCTGGCTGAGCGCCGACGACTGGGCCGAGGCCTTCGAGGCGCCCGATCCCGGCACCCCGCACAACGAGGCGCGCGAGCAGGTCTGGACGGAGCTGGCCGAATTGCTGCTGGCCAAGCTGGACGGCGGCGAGGACATCCCGGTCGAGACGTTCCTGCGCTCGCTGCGGCGGGACGAGGAGCTGGTCGCCGCCCTGCACCGCGCCTGGCCGCTGCTGGAGGCCGCCGACGTGGTCGGCGACCTCTGGACGGTGCCCGCCTACCTGCGGCTGTGCGCCCCGTGGCTGGCCCCGGAGGAGGTGCGCCGGCTGCAACGCGCCGAGGCGCAGGCCTGGACGGTCTCCGACCTGCCGGTCCTGGACGCCGCCCGGCAGCGGCTCGGCGACCCGGAGGCCGCCCGCCGCAGGCGCCGCCAGGAGGCCGCGCTCGCCGCCGAGCGCGACCGGATGGCCGACGTCATCTCGGACATCCTCGCGGCCGACGACGACGGCGAGGGGGCGGTGGCCATGCTGCGCGGCCAGGACCTCAAGGACACCCTGGTCGACGGGAGCTCGCTGCCCGCCGACGACCCGGACCGGCTGGCCGGCCCGTTCGCCCACATCGTGGTGGACGAGGCGCAGGAGCTGACCGACGCCGAATGGCGGATGCTGCTTCAGCGCTGCCCGTCCCGCAGCTTCACCATCGTCGGGGACCGCGCCCAGGCCAGGGACGGTTTCGCCGAGTCCTGGCAGGAGCGCCTGGCGCGGATCGGCCTGGACCGCACCGAGGTCGCCTCGCTGAGCGTCAACTACCGCACACCGGAGGAGGTCATGGCGGAGGCCGAGCCGGTCATCCGGGCCGCCCTGCCGGACGCCAACGTGCCCACGTCGGTGCGCCGCAGCGGAGTGCCGGTCGGCCACGGGACGGTCGCGGAGCTGGACGGCGTGCTCGGCGCCTGGCTGGACGCGCACGCCGAGGGCACGGCGTGCGTCATCGGCGACGCGGCGTTCGCGGCGGAGTTCGAGGCGACGTGCCGCGCGGAGTTCCGCGGGACGTCCCGGATCCGGGCGCTCACGCCGGAGCTGGCGAAGGGGCTGGAGTTCGACCTGGTCGTGCTCGTCGACCCGGCGTCCTTCGGCGAGGGCGTCGCGGGCGCGGTCGACCGCTACGTCGCGATGACCCGGGCGACCCGCCGGCTCGTGGTGCTCACCGGCGGCCGGGGCTGAGAACGACCGGGCCGGCCACCGCCGTCAACTCCTGGCGGTGGCCGGCGCGGCGCCCTTCGTCAGCGGGAGGTCAGGCCCGCAGGGTCGCGATCCAGGACGCGAAGTCCGCGGACTCGACCTCGAAGTCCTCGGGGGCCAGATCGCCCAGGCCCGACGAGTACACGGCCGAGCACGGGTCGCCGGCGCGCAGGAGGAAGCCGCGGCCGCCGCTGTCGTCGCCGATGAGGACGAACCCTGGTGCGTACTCCGCGACTTCGTAGGTGCTGTTGCGTTCGCCGATGCACCCGGCCGGGTACACGGTCACACCGGCGTCGGTCATCAGACCGTCCGTCACCCCCCACAGGGCCACCAGCGGAGCGGGCAGCCCCAACCCGATCCCGGCCCGGGCCCGCGCCACATCGGCCGGCGTGGCCGCCGTCGGCCCGGCAACCGAATCCGCCATGACGATGCCGCTCCTCCGCTCCGCCGGACAGCTGGACCCTGCCACCCGGGCCCGCTCCCGGGCAAACCGCCGGCAGTCCGGGATGACGGTGCCGCTGTTGTCGTCCACGGCCCGTGCGGCCACCTGGCCGCCGGCCCGGCAGCGGCCGACCGGACCTCGAACCCTCGGCCCTCCGGCTCGCTATCGGAAACCCGCCGGTTGGTCAAGCATGCGATATCCCGTGGGCGTGCCGCGCCCGGGCGAGTGATCATGGGACCCATGCGGTTCCGGCAGGGCGGAGGAGGACAGGGCGGCACCCCGGCGGGCGCGGACGGTACGGCGCTCGCGGCGGCGGCTGCGGCGCTCTCCGCGCGGGCCGACGTGACTACCGACGGTGACATCCCGGATCTGCCGGGTGAGCTGCTCGGCGCGCTGCCGGCCGGGGTGGCGCTGCTCGACGCGGAGCTGCGCTGGGTGTACCTGAACCCGGCGTTCACCACGGTCACCGGCCTGCGCCGGGCCGACCTGCTGGGCCGGCCGGCCGAGACGACGGCGTTCGCCGAGGCCGTCGGCACGCTGCGCCGCGTCCTGGCCGACGGGCGGGACCGGGAGCAGGTCGTCGGCGGCCCGGACGGTCCGGGGGCACCCGTGCCGCCGGGCCTGCGGGTGCGCTACCGGCCGCTGACCGCCGAGGGCCGGGTCACCGGCGTGGTGGTCCTGCTGCTGGACGACCCGGACCCGGTCCAGGAGCTGCGGCGCGAACTCGCCCAGGCCCGGACCCGCCTCGCCCTCCTGGAGACCGCCGCCGAGCGGATCGGCACCACGCTGGACGTCGACACCACCTGCGCCGAGCTGGCCGCGTTCGCCGTCCCCCGGCTCGCCGAGCTGGCCACCGTCGACGTGCTGCCGCCGGACGCCGAAACCCGCACCGGCCGTACCCCGGGGCGGCGCTTCCACCGGGCCGCGCTCGTCTGCGCGGACGGGCTGCGCCCGGCCGTGGACCGGCTGCCCCGCCCGGGCGAGTCGGTGCGCCACCGGGAGGGTTCGGTCGCCGCCCGCGCCCTGGCCTCCGGGGTCGCCGTGCTGGTCGCGCCGGGCACCGCCGGGGAGCTGACCGAGGCGGCGCCCGACCCGGCCTCCGCGGCCGCCTACCGGGCCGCCGGGGTGACCTCTTTGCTGGTGGTCCCGCTGACCGCGCGCGGCCGGATGATCGGACTGCTGACGCTGGCCCGTACCGCCGCCTCCCCCGGCTTCGGACCCGATGACGCGGTGCTGGTCGGCGACCTCGCCGCGCGCGCCGCCACCGGCATCGACAACGCGCGCCGCTACAGCCGTTCCCAGAGCATCGCGCTCGACCTCCAGCGCGCCCTGCTCAGCGAGCCGGGCCATCCGCACCAGAACCTCGAACTCGCCTCCCGCTACCTTCCCTCCGGCAGCAGCTCGGTGGTCGGCGGTGACTGGTACGAGACCGTCCGGCTGCCGTTCGGGCGGACGCTGCTGGTGATGGGCGATGTGATGGGACACGGCGTCGAGGCGGCCGTCGACATGAGCGGCTACCGCGCCACCCTGCGCGACGTCGCCGAGACGGACCTGCCGCCGCACCGGATCCTGCGCCAGCTGGACACCGTCATCGCCGCCAACGAGTCCGCCCGCCCGGCCACCTGCCTGCTCGCCCTCGCCGACCCGGGCCGGGGCCGGTGGACCTTCTCCAGCGCGGGCCACCTCCCGCCCGCCCTGGTCGCGCCCGGCCGGCCCACCGAGCTGCTGCGGGTCCCGACCGGGCCGCCGCTCGGCACCGGGCTCGGCGGCTACCAGCAGTGCGACCGCGAGCTGCGGCCGGACGAGACCCTGCTGCTGTACACGGACGGCCTGGTGGAGCGGCGCGGCGAGGACATCGACGCCTCGCTCGCCCGCCTCGCCGCGCTGCGCCTGCCCGCCGCCGGGCCGCTGGACGACCTGCTGGACGCCGCCCTGCACGGCGTCGGCCCGGGCGTCGGCTGCCCGGCCGAGGACGACATCGCCGTCCTGGCGGCGCGGCCCCGGCACCGGCCGTAGCGCGATCCGGCGACCTGGGTCTCCGGTGGCGGGGTACCGGTCGGCCGACCGGACCGGGCCGGTCCGAACGGCCCGGCCACGGACCCTCCGCCGCCCCCGCCGCCCCCGTCGCCGCCTCCGCCCGCCGGGGCTCAGAGCCCGGCCAGGGCCTGCTCCAGATCGGCCCGGATGTCCTCGGGGTGCTCGATGCCGGCGGCGATCCGGACGGTGCCCGGGCCGATGCCGGCCGCGGTCAGCTCCTCGTCGGACAGCTGGCGGTGGGAGGTGCTGGCCGGGTGCAGGACCAGGGTGTGCACGCCGCCCAGCGAGGGCGCGAGCGAGGCGAGGCGGACCGCGCCGACGAAGGCGCGGGCGGCCTCCCGCCCGCCGGCCAGGTCGACGGCGAACACCCCGCCCTGGCCGTCCGGCAGCAGCCGGCGGGCCAGCTCGTGGTCGGGGTGGCCGGGCAGGCCCGGGTGGTGCACGGCGGCGACCGCCGGGTGGGCGGCGAGCCGGCCGGCCAGGTCGAGCGCGGTCTCGTTGTGCCGGCGGATCCGCAGGCCCAGGGTCTGCATCCCGCGCAGGGTCAGCCAGGCGGCGAACGGGTCCAGCGTCGCGCCCTGTTCCACGGCGTGGTGCCAGACGCGGTGGTGCAGTTCCGCGTCGGCGAAGACGGCGAGACCGGCCATGACGTCGGAGTGGCCGCCGAGGTACTTGGTGGCCGAGTGGATCACGATGTCGGCGCCGTGCTCGATCGGGCGGCAGAGCAGCGGCGTGGGGAAGGTGTTGTCCACCACGCTCAGCACCCCGGCCGCGCGGGCCGCGCCGATCAGCGCCGGCAGGTCGGCGACGCGCGCGGTGGGGTTGGAGACGGTCTCCAGGTACAGCAGGCGGGTGGTCGGCCGCAGCGCGGCGCGCACCTCCTCCGGGTCGTCGCCGCCCACCAGGGTGACGGCGACGCCCCAGCGCTCCGCAAGGTCGGAGAGCGTCGCGAACGTGCCGCCGTACAGGCTCCGCTGGGCGATCACGTGGTCGCCCGAGCGGAGCAGCGCGAGCAGCACGGTGTTGATCACGCCCATGCCGGAGGAGGCGGCCAGCGCCCCGCTGCCGCCCTCCAGGTCGGCCACCGCGCGCTCCAGCGAGCGGACCGTCGGGTTGCCGAACCTGCTGTAGTGGAACGCCCCGTCCGGGCCGGCGAAGGCGTCCGCGAGCGCGTCGCTGTCGGGGAAGGCGAACACATGACCCTGGTGCAGCGGCACGCCCAGCGGACGGCTGCCGGTCACCTCCTCGACGGGCGGGTGGACGATCCGGCTCTCGGGGCGCAGCCCGTGGTGGTAGTCGCTCATGCCGCCCATGCTGGCCCGGTGCAGCGGGAGCGGAACAGATCCAATCCGACTCCGGTGGACCTGGATTCGACGGCGGGCCGGTCAGTGGCCTTCGCCGTCGGACCGGACCGCCCGGCGGCGCCGCCGGAGCGCGTACGGGACGACCGCGGCCACCGCGGCGGCGCCCGGCACGGACGGTTCGACCGGCCACTCGCCGCCCGGGGCCGCGCCGCCCGACGCCAGGCCCTGCTTCCCGAAGGTGTCCGGCACCGGCAGGGTGTCCCAGCGCGACACCGGCCAGGCGATCACGAACGCCCGGCCGACCACGTTCTTCACCGGGACGAACCCGCCGCCCGGTTCCCTGACGTGGTAGCGGGAGTCCTGCGAGTCGTTGCGGTGGTCGCCCATCACCCACAGGTGGTCCTTGGGGACGGTCACCAGGCCCGCCGGCACGTCGTCGCAGGGCGTCGCGCCCGGGTACAGGTACGGCTCGTCCAGCGTCACCCCGTTGACCTTGACCGGGCCGCCCTGGCGGCACTCCACCGTGTCGCCGCCGATCGCGATCACCCGCTTGATCAGGTCCTTCTCGTCGTCGGACGGCAGCAGGCCCACGGCGCCGAGCACGGTACGGACGCCCTCGACGACGGCGTTGCCCTTCTTCCGGGGGACGGTGTCCAGCCAGCCGCCCGGGTCCTTGAAGACCACCACCTCGCCGCGGGACGGCTCGGCGCCGAACCACGGGGTGAACTTGTCGACCAGGACGCGGTCGTCCTTCTCCAGCGTGTGCTGCATCGAGCCGGAGGGGATGGAGAAGGCCTGGACGAAGAAGGTCTTGATGCCCAGCGAGAGCAGCAGGGCGACACCGATCAGGATCGGCAGCTCCTGCCAGAGCGGGCGCTTCTTCTTCTCCTTCTTCTCCGCCGTTCCACTCCGGCCGTCGCCGTCGCCTTCCGCCACAGCGGTGGTGACGGCCTCGGTCGCGGTCGCGGTCCCGGTCGTCTCGGCCGGCCCGCCCGGCTCCGGGACGACGGGACCGGTCGGACCCCCCACACCAGCCGCCCCGGCCGCACCGCTCCCCGCCGAACCCGCGCTCTCCTCCATGCTCATCCCTGGCCCCCTCCGGACGGCCCGGCGGGGCCCCGCCGCGGGACCCCCCGTTGTCAGCTAACGAACGATGGTTCCCGCCGACCCGTCAGAACGTACACCCGCCGACCGAACGGCGCCCGGCTTCACGGCACCGCCCTACGCCGTCCCGCCGCCAAGCATGATCCGCGCGACCAGCTCACGGCGGCTGGCCACCCCGGCCTTGGCGAACACCGACTTCAGGTGGTCCTGCACGGTGTACGGCTTCATCGCCAGCAGCCGCGAGACGTCCCGGGTGTCGTACCCGCGCACCAGCAGCAGTGCCACCTCCTGCTCGCGCGCCGTCAGCCCGTACGCGGAGAGGTAGAGCGGCATCGCGTCGGCGGGCGTCGCCGGGGCCGCCACCACCGTCACCTCGCCCTCGCTGCCGCCCTTCAGGGCCGAGCCGTGCAGCACGTACCAGCGGCCCGCGGAGTCCTGTACCCGGATCTTCGACTGCGGCACGACCTGGCCGCGGGCCACCCGGCGGGCCTGTTCGGCGGCCACCGCGAACGCCGTCGGCACGCCGAGCGAGGTCCGGCTCGGATCGGCCAGACGGCCGAGCAACTCCTCCGCCGGACCGGAGATCGCGAGCGGCCGGTTCGCCGGACCGAGCACCACCACGGCCGGGCTCTCCTCCCCCGGCCCTCCCTGCTCCGCCGCCTCCCGCCGGACGTCCCCAGCGGCCGGCGGCACGTGGCAGGCCCGTAGGGCGTTGCCCAGGTGGCGCGCGGCGAGGTCCGCGAACTCGCGCTGCCGGGCCAGGTACGGCCCCCGGTCGGCGGACCGCATGAACGCCGCGCAGCCCCACATCCCGCCGTGCGCGTCGAACACCGCGCGCAGCTCGTCGCCGAAGCCGCCCGGACCGATCAGCTCACGGAAGCGCGCGCTGTCCGCCAGTTGCCCCTTGGTCGCCCGGCTGAGCGTCTCCGCCCGCACACCGCTGCGGCGGATCGAGGGGAAGGTCGCCGGATCGTCCGCCCACACCTCCAGCCGCACGGCGTCCTCGAACCCCATCAGGCTGAGGTCGTCGCTCAGCACCGAGGTCACCAACCCGGTCGCCGGGTCCGCCGAGTGCCAGCAGACCGCGTCGTACCCCAGCAGCGCACGCAGCAGTTCGTCGGCTCTGCGGAACACGTTCTCGGCCGTCAGCCCGGCTCCGGCGAGTTCCCGCAGCCCCTCGATCGCCTGCTGCGCCGCCACCCCACGTGCTCCACGTGATCCCATGGCCCGGAAGTTAGCAGCCGCACCGACCACCGGCCCATGCCCCGACAGACGGATCCACCCTCCGCCTCCGGACGGTCCCGCTGCGGCGCCCCCTCATCCTCGTGAACGTCCCGCATCCCCCTCAAGTCGGCTACATCTTCCCCCTCCTGACCCTTCATCACCTGGAGCCGCCCGGACCGCACTTTGCAGAACTTCTTTTGCAGAACTTCTTTTGCGAAGTGCCCTGGGGCGGCTATTCTCCCCGCATGCTCGACGACGGACAGCGGCGCACGCTCGACCCCGAGCACGACACCGCCGCCTTCAAGGCCCTCACCCACCCCCTACGGATCCGCCTGCTCGGCCTGCTCCGCCAGGACGGCCCGGCCACCGCGAGCGAACTCGCCGCACGGACCGGCGAGTCCTCCGGCACCACCAGCTACCACCTGCGCGTCCTCGCCAAATACGCCTTCGTCGCGGAGGCCGAGCACCGCGACGCGCGCGAACGCCGCTGGCGCGCGGTGCACCTGATCACCTCCTGGGACGCCCGGGCGGTGAGCGCCACGCCGGAGAGCCGGGCCTTCGTCGCGTTCTCCCGGCGCGAGCAGGTCGACCACCTCGCCCGCTCGCTCGCCCGGCACGAGGAGGACGTCGCCTCGGGCCGGCTCGACGGAACGTGGGCGGCGGCCGCCGGCATCGACGACCTCGCGCTGCGCCTGTCCCCGGACTCGCTGGCCGAGTTGCGCGCACTCGTCCACCGGCGGGCCCTCGAACTGGCCGAGCGCGACCAGGACGCCCCCGGCACCGAGCAGGTCGTCCTGGTCACCGCCGCGATACCGCTCGCCGCACCCGGCGGTGCCGAATGAGCCGCACGAGCCGGATGAGCCGGACGAGCCGGACCAGCACGCCGTCCCCCGCGCACTCCGCCCGCCGCGCTTACCTGGCGGTCACCCTGCTCTTCTGGCTGCCGATCGGGCTGGCCACCGCGCCGCTGGTGCTGCTCTTCACCGCGCGCGGGCTCGGCCTGGGCGCCGTGGCGGGCCTGTTCGCCGTCCACTCGCTCACCACCGCCGCACTGGAGCTGCCCACCGGCGGACTCTCCGACGTGATCGGACGGCGGCCGGTGCTGGCCGCCGCCGGGGTGCTCGACCTCGCCGCCTTCACGCTGCTCGCGCTCGGCGACGCCTACGGGGTGCTGTTGCTCGGCATGGCGCTGCTGGGCGCCGGCCGGGCACTGGCCAGCGGACCCGCCGAGGCCTGGTACGTGGACGCCGTCCGCGCCCAGGCCGGACCGGAGGCCGATCTGCGGCCGGGACTCGCCCGGGGCAGCGCCACCGGCTCACTCGCCCTCGCGGCCGGCACCCTGCTCGGCGGGGCGCTGCCGTGGCTGCTGTCCGACGTCGACGGCCTGGACGGCGCCGTGCTGCCGCTCTCGGTGCCGCCGCTGCTGGCCGCGGTCGTCGAACTCGCCTTCATCGTCCAGGTCTGGGCGGCACTCACCGAGCCGAAGCGCCCGCCGACCGCCCTGCGCACCGTGTTCCGCAGCGTGCCCGTCACCGTGCTGACGGGGCTGCGCCTGGGCCGGCGCGACGCGGTGGTCCGCCGGGTCCTGCTGACCGCCGCCGCCACCGGGGCGGGTCTTGGCACCGTCGAACTGCTCACCCCCGGCCGGGCCGCCGAACTGACCGGCGCCGCCGAGTCCGGCGCGGGCGTCGTCGGCGTGCTGAGCTGCGTCGGCTTCCTCTGCTCCGCCCTCGGGGCCCGGCTCGCCCCCGGCGTGGCCGCCCGCTCCCCCGGCGGCCGGGCCGTGCTGCTCGGCCTGACCGCCGGCGCCGCCGGGGTCCTGCTGCTCGCCACCACCGCCCACGCCGCCGGCCCGGCCGCGGCCACCGCCGCCGCGTTCGGCTACGGCCTCACCTATCTCGGCCTGGGCACGGCCGGCCCGGACCAGAACGCCCAGCTCCACCGAAGCGTCCCCACCGAGACCCGGGCCACCGCCCTCTCCGTCCAGTCCCTCGCCCTCCAGCTCTGCGGCGCCCTGGCCGGCCTCGCCCTCGCCCTCCTCCCACCCGGCCCACCCCGCTGGCTCCTCGGCGCCACCACCCTCGCCACCGCCGCCCTCCTCTGGACGGCCCGCCGCCCGAAGACCGACCCGACCGGCCGTCAGAGCCAGTCGCGGCGCTTGAAGACCAGGTAGAGGCTGGTGCAGACCAGGGCCATCAGGGCGATCGCGAAGGGGTAGCCGAAGGCCCAGTGGAGTTCCGGCATCGTGTCGAAGTTCATGCCGTAGACGGTGCCGATCAGGGTGGGGGCGAAGAGGATGGCGGCCCAGGAGGAGATCTTCTTGATCTCGTCGTTCTGGGCGTGGCCGGCCTCGGCGAGCTGCTTCATCTCCTCGTTCTGCCGCTGGGAGACCAGGGTGGCGTTGACGGTGAGGATGTTCTGGAGCATCTGGCGGAAGCCGTCGACCCGCTCGGCGGCGTAGGTGGCGTGGTCGGCGACGTCGCGCAGGTAGCGCTGGAGCTCCTCGTCGGTGCCGTACTTGCCGAAGCCGGCCTCCAGGCTCTTCATGATCTCCAGCAGCGGCCGGGTGGCGCGCTGGAACTCGATGACCTCGCGGGAGAGTTCGTAGATGCGCCGGGACACCTGCGGGTCGCCGCCGAAGACCTCGGTCTCGATCTCGTCGATGTCGTGCTGGAGGCCCGCGATGACCGGGGCGTAGCCGTCGACGACGGCGTCGAGGACGGCGTACAGCACGGCCTCGGGGCCGAGGGCGAGCAGTTCCGGGTCGGTCTCCAGGCGGCGGCGGACGGCGGAGAGGTCGGGGGCCTGGGAGTGGCGGACGGTGAGGACGAAGTCGGGGCCGACGAAGAGGTGGATCTCGCCGAAGTCGACCTCCTCCACGTCGTCCAGGTAGCGGGCGGCGCGCAGCACGACGAAGAGGGTGTCGCCGTAGCGCTCCAGCTTGGGGCGCTGGTGGGCGACGATGGCGTCCTCGACGGCCAGTTCGTGCAGGTTGAACCGCTCGGCGGCCTCCAGCAGCTGGGCCTCGGCGGGGCGGTAGAGCCCGATCCAGGCCATGGTGCCGGGCTTGCCGGGCAGTTCGCGGTAGACGTCGGCCAGGTTGGCGGACGACTGCACGCGGTGGCCGTCGCGGTAGACGGCCGCGTCGACGACGGAGCGCTCCAGGCTCACGTGCTCGACCGGCTGGTCCGGGCGCGGGTCCATCGAGTGCTCGGGGGCCGGCTCGGCGGGCGCGCCGCCGGCCGGGGTGACGGGACGGGTGAAGGGACGCTTGCTCGCGCGCACTGCGCGCACACGCCAGTCGGACATGGCGGGGTACCTCCGCGGTTCGGGGGCCGCCGCAGCCGGGAACGCGGTGGTTCGCGCGGTGCGGGGCGGGCGGGAGGCGCCCGGCCGTCCTCCACCGCGCACGGCGCCCGGGCCGTCGCGCGGCCGCGCCGGGTTCAGCGGCGGGCGGTGCGGCGGCGGGGGTCGGGAGCGGTACGGGAGGAGGGGTGCCGGGTGCCAGGAGGAGTGGGGGACGTCCTGGGGCGGGGCCGACTTCGACCCGGACTACCACTGCACTCCACTGCTCTCACCTCCTCGCCGTCGGGGCGCCCGCGCGGGGTCGCCGTAACCGGGCCACCAGGAGGCTCCACACGCCGGGCGAGCGCGCACGGGCGCCGTCACGGCGGGTGGGCACCCCTGATCTCGTCAGAGCTTTGGCACGCCACGGCGTAGCGCCCCGGTCTCCCGGGGTGCAGCCACTTGGGGTCACCCCTTAGGCCGGGGAGACCTGTCCTGACCCTGGGCGTCTCTCGACGTCGTGGGGTCAGTGGCCTGTGTCCGTGGCGACGCCTCACCGAACGAGGTGCCTTCACAACCTCCACGAGTCTAGTACCCGCTGGAGGGGCCCTTCGACCGGGGGTGGGGCGGCTTTCCGCCGCCGGGCTGGCGTTCCGGTGCCGATTACGTCCGACCCGCGGTCAACTGGCGGTCGGCTGTGGGCCGTCGCCCGCGAGGTGGGCCGCGACGTACGGCACGGCGACCGCCTCCAGCGCGCCGGGCGAGCCGTACGCCGGGTGGACGTTGACCTCGAAGACCACGCCGCCGCTCTCCGCCGCGAGGTCGACGGCGGCGAACGGCAGCCCGACCGCCCCGGTCGCGGCCACCGCGAGCTCCGCCAGCCCGGCGGGCAGCTCCGCCTGCGGGAGCGGGGTGGAGACGGCGCCGCGGGCGAGGTTGCACGGCTCGTCCGGGTCGTCCTGCACGTGTTCGACGGCCCGGATGGCCCGCCCTTCGAGCACGGTCACCCGGTACTGGTGGCGCCGGCCGTCCGCGGTGAAGTTGCGGGCGTCCTGGGCGAGCAGCCAGTCGGTGCCGGCCCGCGCGTAGCACTCGGCGGCCTCGGCGAGCAGGGCGCGGGTGGTGACGTGGAAGACGTCCTGCCCGCTCATGCCCACGGCCGGGCGGGTCCAGACATCGCCGCCGAGGCGCTCGAACACCTCGGCCGCCTCGGCGGCGGTGGGCCGGGAGACCGTGACGGTGGGCATCTGGCGGATGCCGTCGCGGGCGAAGCGCTCGACGGCGAGCCGCTTGTCGGTGGCCGTCCGCCAGCCGTCGACGGCGGTGCCGAGCGAGTGGACGCCGTGCGCGCGCAGGGCGCGCTGGCAATCGGCGAGCTCCAGGCGCCGGCCCGGCGGAATCTCGTACAGCAGCACCGTCCGGGCGCTCACGGTGAGGCCCTCGGCGGGGACCTCCAGGACGACACCGTCACCGCTGCCGCGCACCCGGCCGCCGCCCGCCGGGCCGGCCGGGCCGCCGCTCATGAAGTGCCGCGCGTCGAGCAGCACCGGCGCCCGCCCGGTGAGCCGCAGCACGGCGGTGGCCAGCGCCTCCCGGCTGCCTTCGTTCGAGCTGTGATCGGTCATCAGAACGAGCTCGCTACGTCCCATGGAAGCCATGGAACATGTCGCGGACATGCAGAATCAAGGGGTTCCCGAAAGTCCGTCCCGTGAAAAACCCGGATGCGACCGCCCGGCAACACGGGTTAACCTCGGCGCCATGTCGACGCCCCGCATCTCCTAGCTGACGGACCCGCCTCCACGCCACCCGTGTGTCCGTTCGCTGTTACGGAGCGTCATCCCCTTGATCACCACCCGTGGTGTCGACGTGCGCGTCGCCGCCCGCCTGCTGCTGTCCGACCTCACCCTCCACATCGCCCCCGGCGACCGCATCGGCCTGGTCGGCCGCAACGGCGCCGGCAAGACCACCCTGCTCGCCACCCTCGCCGGCCGGCTGCGCCCCGCCGCCGGGACCGTCACCCGCACCGGCCCGGTCGGCTACCTCGCCCAGGACTCCCGTGCCGCCGACCCGGCCGTCACCGTCACCGGGCGGATCCTGTCCGCGCGTGGTCTGGACACCGCCGTCCGGGACCTGCGCGCCGCCGAGCACGCCATGGCCACCGCCGCCACCCGCCAGGCCCACGACGAGCGTGCGCAGCGCCGGGCCATGGCCGCCTACACCCGGGCCGAGGCCGAGTTCCAGGCCCGCGGCGGCTACCCGGCGGAGGCCGAGGCCGCGCGGGTCGCGGCCGGCCTCGGCCTGCCCGGCCGGGTGCTGGACAGCCCGCTCGGCGCGCTCTCCGGCGGCCAGCGCCGCCGGGTCGAACTGGCCCGGATCCTCTTCGCCGACCACGCCACCCTGCTGCTCGACGAGCCCACCAACCACCTCGACGCGGACGCCGTCGCCTGGCTGCGCGGCTACCTGGCCGGCTACCCGGGCGGGCTGGTGCTGATCAGCCATGACGTTCCGCTGCTCGCCGGCACCGTCAACCGGGTCTTCCACCTCGACCCGCAGCGCGCCACCGTCGACGTCCACAACACCGGCTGGGACGCCTACCTGGCCCAGCGCGCGGCCGACGAGCGCCGCCGTGCCCGCGAGCGGGCCAACGCCGAACGCAAGGCCGCCGCCCTGCACGCCCAGGCCGACCGGATGCGGGCCAACGTGGCGACCGCCGTCACCGCCCGCTCGATGGCCCGCCGCGCCGACCGGATGCTCGCCGCGCTCGAACCCGTCCGCCAGGCCGAGCGCACCGCCCGCATCCGACTGCCCGAGCCGGCGCCCTGCGGCCGGATGCCGCTCGGCGCGGTCGGCCTCGCCAAGTCGTACGGCGGGCGGGCCGTGCTCGACGGGATCGACCTCGCCGTCGACCGGGGCAGCCGGCTCGTCGTGCTCGGCCCCAACGGGGCGGGCAAGACCACGCTGCTGCGGATGCTGGCCGGCCGGGAGGCCCCGGACGCCGGGCGGGTCGTGCCCGGGCCCGGACTGCGGCTCGGCTACTTCGCCCAGGAGCACGACACCCTCGATCCGGCACGCACCGTCCGCGAGAACCTCGCCGCGGCCGCCGCCGGGCTCACCGACGGCGACGTTCGGCACGTGCTCGGCGCGTTCCTGTTCCGGGGCGACGACGCCGACAAGCCGGCCGGGGTGCTGTCCGGCGGAGAGAAGACCAGGCTCGCCCTGGCCGGGCTGGTCCACTCGGGCGCCAACGTCCTGCTGCTCGACGAGCCCACCAACAACCTCGACCCGGCCTCACGGGCCGAGGTCCTGGCGGCCGTGGGCGGGTATCCGGGCGCGATCGTGCTGGTCACCCACGACCCGGGGGCGGTCGAGGCGCTGCGGCCGGACCGGGTCCTGCTGCTGCCCGGCGGCGACGAGGACCTGTGGAGCGAGGACCACCTCGGCCTGGTCGCCGACGGCGAGGTGTTCTGAGCCGTCAGGGCTTGCGCGCCTCGATGAGGAACCGGGCGGAGTGGGCGATGAACGGCCCCTCCGCCCGGATCAGGGCGTCCAGCTCGCGCAGCCGCTCCCAGTGGGCCTCGACGGTGAAGCCCGGCACCATCCAGATCACCTTGCGCAGGAACCAGACCACCGCGCCGATGTCCAGGAACTCGACCCGGAGCCGCTCGGAGCGCAGTTCGACCACGTCGAGCCCGGCGGCCCGGGCGGCGTCCGCCGCGTCCTCCGGCCGCCGGGCCCGGCGCGCCTCCGGCTGGGGCCCGAGGAAGAACTCGACCAGTTCGAACACCGAGGCCGGCCCGACGTGCTGGGCCAGGTAGCTCCCGCCGGGGCGCAGCACCCGGGCGACCTCCGCCCACCAGACCGTCACCGGGTGACGGCTGGTCACCAGGTCGAACGCGCCGTCGGCGAAGGGCAGCGGAGGCTCGTCCGGGTCCGCCACCACGACCGCGCCGAGCGGGTGGAGCAGGGCGGTCGCCCTCGCCAGGTTCGGCGGCCACGCCTCGGTGGCGGCCACCGTCCGGGGGAAGCGGTCGGCCACGCCGGCGAGCACCTCGCCGCCACCGGTCTGGACGTCGAGCGCCGCCGAGGCCAGCGACAGCCGCTGACCCAGGAGGCGCTGGTAGCCCCAGGACGGGCGCTCCTCGGTGGCCCGGCCGTCCAGCCAGGAGAAGTCCCAGCCGTCGACCGGGGCCTCGGCCGCCTCGTCCACCAGCTCCTCGAACGTGCGCTCCATGCCACCCATCCTGCCCCGTCCGCCTGCGGCCCGCGCCCTACAGCTGTGCGGCGATCAGCTCGTTGCCGTAGAGGTCCTGGAAGTGCAGCGACCGGCCCGGCCCGCCGTCCGCCACGCCGGGCCGGGTGGGCACGCCGTGCTCCGCCAGCCGGGCCGCCACCCGGTCGAGGCCGTCCGTGTGGAGCACCAGCAGCGGCATGCCGCCCGTCTGGCGCCCCACCGCCGCCCGCGCGTCCGGCGACTCCGCCGGCATCAGCCACAGCCCCGCCGTCGCCCCCGGCCCACCCGTCGGCCCACCCGACGGGCCACCCGACGGGCCGACGTGCAGCAGCCGGTAGCCGTCGAGGTCCCCGTCGAAGAGCACGGTGAAGCCGAGCACGTCCCGGTAGAAGGCGAGCGCCGCCTCGGCGTCCTCGACCAGCACCACCGTCCGCCCGACCGCCGTGAACAACCCTGCCGTCACACCCTGTTCGTCATCCATGCCGCGACGGTAGACCACCCCACCGACACCGGGCGGCGATGCCCGCGTCCCCATGGCGGGACACCGGCGAGGACAGGACCGCCCCAGCGCGTTCCCCTCCGTGATGAGGCTTCCGCGCCGGTCCCGCCCGTGGAGCGGCGACCAGCCGCACGGAGGCGACGGCACGGTGGGCCCGGGTGGTCGCCACGGTCGGCGGCGGGACCCCTGCGGCCGCGCCTTCGACGCCTCGGTGACGCGCGGATCGCGGCCGTTCTCCCGCAACAGCGTGACCCGGCTCCGTGGCGGAATCCGCCGGACGCGTGTCGGCCCACGGAAAGGGACCCCACCCGTGCCGGCCACAGCCGACACCCGGATCGAACCGGCCCGTGGCCCCGCTCCCCCTTGCCTGCCCGGCGTCACCGTCGCCTCCCGGGGACGGTCCGCGCACCGGCTCAGGCAGCCGCCACCGCCTCCCACCCGGCCCGCCGGGCGGCGACCGTCCAGGCGGCGGTGACGGCACCGTGTGCCCGGGCGGTCGCCTCAGCGGTGTCGGCCGGGAGGTGCAGCGGGGTGCCGAGGTGGACGTGGAGGGTGGGGCGGCGGACGGGGGCGGTGGCCAGGCCCGCGAATTGCTTGAGCGGACCGCCGGAGGTGATCCGGCGGGACCCGGCCTGTCCGAGCGGCACGACCGGCGCACCGGTGGCCCGCGCCAGCCTGGCCAGGCCGCTGCGGAACGGGCCGGGCGGCAGTTCCCCGGAGTCGCGACGGCGCGGCAGCCCGCCCTCGCCGTAGATCAGCACGACCCGTCCGGCCGCCAGTGCCTCGGCCGCCGCGTCGAGCGACTCCGCCGCCCGCGCGGTGCCCCGGTGGACGGCGATGTGTCCTTCCCGGCGCAGCGCCGGTCCGAGCAGCGGGATCCGCCACAGCCCGGCGGTGGCCAGGACGACCGGCCGGGCCCCGAGCCGGTTCAGGGCGGCCAGCACGACGGCGGGATCCGCGAGCGAGGTGTGGTTGGCCGCGACGATGCTGCCCGGCGCGGGGCTGCCGGTGTCGGCGGTGACGTCCAGGCGCCCGAAGGCGGGAAGGAGCAGGGTGGCGGCGCGGCTCAGCATGGCGGTGGCGTGGGTCCTCTGTGACGGTGGCGCGGGTCGGCGGGTCTGCGGGCTGCGGGTCCTGGCGGCCAGTCTGCGCGGGTCGGCCGGGCGGCGCCTGAGTATGCGTACTCAGCCGGGGGCGGGTACCGATCGGCGTTCGAAGGCGCGGCCCGAGCACGGCCGGTCGCCGAACGCGGCCGGTCGCCGATCACGGCCTGTCCCGGCGAGAGCCGACGAGGTCGGGTCCGGTGTGCGGGGAAGCGGGTGCCGCAACCGTCCTTGGAATCCCCCGCTTCTTCTGGAGGCGATGGGAGTTCGCCGCGCGGCGAACTCCCATCGCGTCTAGGCTCGTCCGGATGAGGCGACGACTGGACGTGATCGATCAGGCCCTGTTCCAGCGGATCGCCGTGGCCCGCCGCCCGTTCGGTGCCGGGTCGCGGGTCGGGCCGTGGCTGCGCGGGCTGAGCCGGGCCGCCGACCACGGGGTGCTGTGGTTCGGCGCGGCCGCCGTGCTCGGGACGGTCGGTGGGCGGGCCGGGCGGCGGGCGGCGCTGCGCGGGGTCGGTTCGCTGGCCCTGGCCTCCTCGGCGGCCAACATCGCCGCCAAGCAGCTCACCCGTCGGCCGCGCCCGCGGCTCGACCCGGTGCCGGCCGCCCGCCGGCTGCTCCGCCAGCCGATCACCACCTCCTTCCCCTCCGGTCATTCGGCCTCCGCCGCCGCCTTCGCCACGGCGGTCGCGATCGAATCGCCCGCGGCGGCGGCCGTGGTGGCACCGGTCGCGCTGGCGGTCGGGTTCTCCCGGGTCTACACCGGAGCGCACTACCCGGGTGACGTGCTGGCGGGGTTCGCGCTCGGCTCGGCGCTCGCGACGCTCACCCTCCGCTGGTGGCCCCGCTCCTCCGACGTGCCGCCGCCGGCCGCGCCGCCGCGACGGCCGGCTCCGGCGCTGCCCGAGGGGGCGGGACTGTCCGTCGTGGTCAACTCCGGCTCGGGCAGCGGCGCGCCGGCGGCCGACGGCCCCGAGGACACCGCCGCCGCACTGCGCGAGCTGCTGCCCCGGGCCGACGTGCGGATCTGCGGGCCCGGGGACGACCTGCCGGCCCTGCTCACCGAGGCCGCCGACCGGGCCGCGGCGGCCGGCGGCGCGCTCGGGGTCTGCGGGGGCGACGGCAGCGTCAACCTGGCCGCCGGGCTAGCCGTCGAGCGGGGCCTGCCGCTCGCGGTCTTCCCCGGCGGCACCCTCAACCACTTCGCGATGGACCTCGGCATCGACGGCATCGAGGCGACCGCGGCCGCCGTGACCGCCGGGCGGGCGTGCGGGGTGGACCTCGGACTGGCCGCGGACGACATCGAGCGCCGGTACTTCCTCAACACGTTCAGCCTGGGCGTCTACCCGGAACTGGTCCGGGTGCGCGAGGAGTACGAGGCCCGGCTGGGCAAGTGGCCAGCGCTCGCGGTGGCCACGGCCCGGGTCCTGGCGACCGCCGAACCGGTCACCGTCCGCGCCGGTGGACGCGACCGCCAGCTCTGGCTGCTGTTCGCCGGCAACGGCGCCTACGACCCGCCCGGCTTCGCCCCGACCCACCGTACCGGGCTCGCCGACGGCCTGCTGGACGTCCGAGTGGTCGACGGCGGACAGCCGTTCGCCCGGACCCGGCTCGCCGCCGCGTTCCTGTCCGGCACGCTCGCCAACTCCCGGGTCTACCACGCCGCCCGGATCCGGGCCCTCGACCTGGAGGCCCTGGGCGACGCCGACCGGATCGCCGTCGACGGCGAGTCCGTGCCCGCCACCGGTGCGCTCCGACTGGCCAAGTCCCGCCGGGCGCTGACCGTCTACCGGCCCGGGACGGACTGAGCCGGAGCGCCGGGAACTCCGGGGACGGGCCGGCCGCGGGTCGGTGGCGCGACCTCCCCGCCCGCCCCGGGGCGGTCGACTCCCCCACCCGCTTCCACGACCAACTGGCCGTCGGCTACCACCTGGTGTACGCCGACTGGGAGGCGAGCGTGGCCCGGCAGGGCGCGAGCCTCGACGCGCTGCTCCGCGCCCGGCTCGGCGACGCACCGGCAGACGTCCTCGACTGCGCCTGCGGCATCGGCACCCAGGCGCTCGGGCTCGCCGCCCCCGGCCACCGGGTCACCGGTACCGACCTCAGTGCGGCGGCCGTCGCCCGGGCCTCGCGGGAGGCCTCGGCGCGCGGTCCACGCCTGCCGGTCGCGGCCGCCGACATGCGCCGGTTCCCTTGCTCCGACGGGCGGTTCGACGCCGTGGTGTGCGCCGACCATGCGCTGCCGCACCTGCTCACCGCCGGGGACGTGCGCGCCGCGTTCGCCGAACTGCACCGGGTGCTGCGCCCCGGCGGCCTGCTGCTGCTCTCCGCCCGCCCGTACGACGAACTCCGGCGCAGCCGCCCGACGTCGACGGCGCCGCAGGTGTCGGCCGACGGCGAGCGGTACGACCTGAAACACTTCCGGCTCGCGCAGCGGAAGGCCCGGCGGGACGGGGACGGCGCGTGGGTGTGCGCCGTACGTCCTACTGGGCGCTCACCCAGGACCGGCTGAGCGGGTTCGCCGCCGAGGCGGGCTTCGAGGCGGCGGAGTGGCTGCCGCCCGCCGTCATCGGTTTCTTCCAGCCGCTCCTGCTCGCCAGTGTCGCTCGTCCGGCCCGGTAGCTCCGGCATGTCCCGCCACACAACGACCGACCCGGCCTGACGACACGCAGGTCCACCCTTCCGGGTGACATTCCAGCCTTTGAGGCGACAGGGGTCCCTAGGGTTCGAAGCACCGTTGGCCCACGAAGGGATAATCATCATGTACCGCACAGTCCGCACGTTCGCCGTCCTCGTCGCCGCCGTCGGCGCCGTTTCCCTGCCCACCCAGGCCTTCGCCGACGAGGTGACGGTCAACACCACGACCATCACCGTCATCGGCACCGGCAACCAGCTCGCCGGCGGCGACATCACCAACGTGGGCGGCGACGCCATCATCGGTTCGTTCGACGGCATCACCGTCAGCTGACCCCATCGCCCCACCGAACCCGCACCGCCCGCGCCCGTCCCAGGCGCGGGCGGTGCCGCGTGGGACCGGGGAAGGGCCCCGCGCGCCCGTCAGGCCCGGCCGCCGAACCGCCAGGGGTGGACCTCGACGGCGGCGTACCGGTCGGCGGTGAGGACGGCCCGGGCGGTGTGCGCGTCCGGGGCGCGGAGCAGGACGGCGGTGCCCAGCCAGGCGTCGCCGTCGTCGGAGAGGAGCGGACCGTAGGCGATCAGCTCGTCGCGTCCGGGCGGGGGCGTGAGGTCGGCGGGACGGCCGGCGCCGAGGCCGAGCACCAGGTAGCGGTCGCCGCCGGTGCGGCCGCCGGGGAACTCCGCCATGGTGCGCCCCAGGAGGTTGCGCCAGCGCCGCAGCAGGACGTCGCGGTAAACGCCGGCCTGGTAGCAGGGCTCGTCGAAGGCGAACGCACGGGCGGCGGCAGGGTCCGGCAGGTCGAGGATGTGGACGCTGCCGGTGGGATCGGCGTCGCCGTCGGCGAAGGTGGGGCCGCGGGCGATCATCTCCGCGGCGTACCCGTCCATGTAGGACCAGTGCTCCTCCCGCAGGTCGTGGCGCAGTGCCCCGGAGTGCGGCCGGTCCCGGTGGAAGACGAAGAACTCCATGCCCGGCACGGTGCCGCCCCGGGGTCAGCGTGTCGACCCGATTTCGGCGACGGCCCCGGCGCCCCGGTCCGCCCCGGCCTCCCGGGCCGTCACCTGAGCGGCGGCGCGTTCGGTGACGTCGCCCTGCCGACGGTGGACCCCGAGGACCTCGCCGGCGTGGCCGCCGCCGTCCTGCGAGCGACGGTGGCACCGCCCGGCCGGGTCCGCCGCGCACGCCGGCCGGACGTCCGGGCTGACCGGGCCGGAGCCGGTGTCGCCGCGCGAGCAGGCCGCCGCTATCGGCTCCGCGCTCGGCTCGGCGAAGCGGTGGCCTTCGTCGAGCCCGGCCGCGAGGCGGCCCGCGGCCACCTGCTGACCGTCGTGCCGGAGGGCGTCGCGGACGGCGCTCTCGACATCCTGGGCGAACCGACCGCCGCCGAACGGCAGGTCAGCCCGGACGTCGAACGGCTGCTGGGCCGCCCGGCCACGCCCTTCGCCACCTGGGCCCAGCGGAACGCCGCCGCATTCCGGTGACCGGCCCCCGGGCCGTACCGCTGCCCCGGACCGGCTGCCCGGCGGAGCACCGCCCGCTCACGTCTCGCGCTGCGGGTGGTACTCCGCCTCGGTTATGCCGAAGGTCCAAGCCACCCCGGCACGGGCGGTGAGCGTGCTGGGCGGCACCCGCAGCCAGTAGGTGCGGAAGGTGCCGTCGGGCTCGGCGGTCGAGTTGACCACCTCGACCATCACCACCGGCTCGTCCTCCGGCAGGTCGATCCGCCAGAGCACGCCGGTCTCGTCCTTGTGCACCGGGACGGCGCCGGAGTCGGCCAGGTAGCGCTCGTAGCCGTAGTGCTCCAGCAGGACGCGGCGCAGCTCGGCGTTCTCCTCGGTGCGGATCCGCTCGGCCGTGACGGCGCCGAGCCCGGCGAGGAAGTCGGCGGGCACGGGCATGCCCCGCCAGGCGTGCATGGTGAAGCCGTCGGAGTACGCCAGGGCCGGGCCCTCGGCGTGGTCGAGCCGGCCCGCCTCGTCGCGGTGCAGTTCCACCGGGCGCTCGCTGAGCAGCACGACGCCCTCGTACGGCCACCACCAGCCGGCGCCGCGCGCGACCTCGGCCAGCGCGGCGATCGCCTCGCCCTCGGCGCCGGGCGCGTCCGCCTCCGCCCCAAGCACCCCGGCCGCCTCGAAGGCGGCGAACCAGGGCGCGTCGTGCTGGCCCCGGACGGCGTCGAGCAGCGCGATCCGGGCGGCGACCCGGCGCTCGCGCGCGGCCTCGACGACGTCCTCGTCGTTCTCGGTGTCCGGCTCGGGCGCGATCCGGTCGAGGACCGCGCCGCGGATCCGGTCGGCGAGCGTGTTGGTCACCGGGCCGAGCTCACCGCCGGTGAGCGCCCACAGCGGTGCCCAGCCCGCCGCGCCGGTCCGCTCGACGGCCTGTCGGCGGACCGCGTCCCACGGCAGGGTCCGCACCGTCTCGCGCACCGTCACGGCGCCCGCCGCGCGCAGCTCCAGCGCCGCCTGCGCCGCCGCCAGCGGCGAGCCGAACCAGCGGAGGTCGGCCGGCTCGGCCAGGCCCACGGCCCGGTAGGCGGCCCGCACCGCGCGCTCGACGCCCGCCCGGTCACCCGGGCCGGTGGCCGCGGCGGCCGCCCGCCAGCGGGCCGTCGCCTCGGCGGGCCCGTCCGCCACGGGGGCCGGTGCCATCTGTCCAGTCACCATCACACTCTCCGTTCCCACCCGGGCACCCTGCCCGGCCGTACCGCGGACGCCGCGCGCCCGCCCCGATCCGTGTCCCTCGTCCGCGCGACCCGGCGCGGGCCGCCGTCCGTCAGTCCGCGACCATGCGCACCGCGCCCGGCACGTACTCGCGCTGGCGGACCACCCGGTACCAGCCCTTGGGCAGCGGGATCGCCGCGTGCTCCTCGTGCACCACCCGGCCGCCCTCCGGCAGGTGCAGCCACGCGGTACCGAACGGCCCCGACTCGCGCCGCAGCTCCCCCGGACCGACCACGGCGTGCGCGTGCCCGGTGACCTCGCCGAGCGCCAGCACCAGCCGCCCTCGCCCGTCCCTGGGCTGCGCGGCCAGCGCCCCCACCCGGACCGGCACCGCCGGCTCCTCCACCGGCACCATCAGCACATCTCCCTGACGGAACATCAGCTCTCCCTCACCGGCTCGACGCCACATCGGAATCCCACGTCACGGACCATAGGACAGGGGTCTGACAACAAGGACGCGGGCGCATCGCCGGGGGCCCGGCCCCGGGCCCGACCGGCCGGCAACCGGTCGAACACGCGGGTGCGCTCGTGGGACGGGCCGTCACACCGCTCGACGACCCGGAACCGCGGGGACGCCCGGTGCCCGGGTGACGGGCATGGGGGGTGTGCCGGGCGGGGTCGGTGGGGCGGGAGGCGGGGCCGGGACAACGCGCCCGGGGAGCGCCCCGGGCACCGGATTGTCGGTCGGGGCTGGTAGACACTTGTTCGGCCCGCACCGACCCTCCGAGGAGCAGCGCATGACGGTCAACAACCACATCGAGGAGTTCCACGGCCTTCCCGTGTTCGACTTCGTCGCCGCCCTCGACGAGGGCGCCGAGCTGCCGGAGCCGGCCGCCGCGGCCTGGAAGATCGGCATCGAGTTCGAGGCGGAGCAGGACTGGGACTCGCGCTGGCAGGAGTTCCTGGACCGCGTTGACGTCTCCCGGGTCACCGCCGTGGTCGTCGGCGAGTGGTCGCAGGACGGCCCGGACAGCTTCGCCGGACCGCTGGCCGCGATCCTCGGCGCCGCCGATCGGCTGCCCGCGCTGCGCGGCCTGTTCATCGGCGACATCACGTACGAGGAGAACGAGATCTCCTGGATCGACATGACCGACGTGACGCCGGTGCTCACCACCTTCCCCCTGCTCACCGAGCTGGTCGTGCGCGGCGCCTCCGACGAGTCGGTCGAGGGCGAGGGCGTGATGCTCCGCCCGGTGCGGCACGAGCACCTGCGGGCGCTGCGGTTCGAGTCCGGCGGCCTGCCCGCCGCGGTGCCGCAGGCGGTCGCGGCGAGCGAGCTGCCCGCGCTGGAGCGGCTGGAGTTCTGGCTCGGAGTGGAGAACTACGGCGGCACCACGCAGCTGGCCGACCTGGAACCGTTCCTGGACGGCACGCGCTTCCCCGCGCTGCGCCACCTCGGCCTGCAGAACAGCGAGATCCAGGACGAGATCGCCGCCGCCGTCGCGCACGCCCCGGTGGTGCCCCGGCTGGAGTCCCTGAACCTGTCGATGGGCGTCTTCACCGACCAGGGCGCGACGGCGCTGCTGGAGGGCCAGCCGCTCACCCACCTCAAGTCCCTCGACCTGCACCACCACTACCTCACCGACGCCATGCAGCAGCGGCTGCGCGATTCGCTGCCCGGCGTGGCGCTCGACCTCTCCGAGCCCGGCAAGCCCGACGACCGGTGGCGCTACGTCGCCGTGGCCGAGTAGCAGCCCCGCGTCGAGCGCCCCGTCACCCCGTTCGTCCAGCACCCGCTCCAGCACCGACCAGCCATGCCGCCCAGGGGGGCACCGTGTTCATCACCAACACCGTCGACCGCTTCCTCCACCTGCCCGTCGTCAACCTCTCGCTCAACGAGCCCGACCGGCACGAACGGCGCCGGCTGGCCGACGAGCTGCCGGCGGCGGACGCCGCCGCCTGGCGGCTGACCGTCGGCTACGGCTCGAAGCACGGCTTCGACGAGCTCTGGTCGGCCTTCCTCGCCGCGGTCGACCCGGCCGCCGTCCGCGCCCTGCTCATCGGCCCCTGGTGGGTGCGGGACTACGTGCCGGTGCGCGAGACGCTCGACCGGGTCCTCGCCGACGCCGATCGGTTCCCCGCCCTGGAGGCGCTCTTCATCGCCGACGTGACCTCGGAGGACTGCGAGATCTCCTGGCTGGAGATGTCGGACGTCACCCCTGTGCTGAAGGCGTTCCCGCAGCTCACCGACCTGGTGGTGCGCGGCGGCAACGGCCTGCGGCTCGACCCGGTCCGGCACGACCGGCTGACCGACCTGCGGTTCGAGAGCGGCGGGCTGCCCGACGACGTGGTGCGGGCGGTCGCGGCGAGCGAACTGCCCGCACTGGAGCGCCTCGAACTGTGGTTCGGGGTCGACGAGTACGGCGGCGACGCGACGATCGACGACATCGCACCGATCCTGACCGGCACCCGGCTGCCGTCGCTGCGCCACCTCGGCCTGGAGAACAGCGAGTTCCAGGACGAGATCGCCGCCGCCGTGGCGCACGCCCCGGTGGTGGCGCAGTTGGAGTCGCTCAGCCTGGCCATGGGCGTGCTGAGCGACGACGGCGCGGCGGCGCTGCTCGACGGCCAGCCGCTCACCCACCTCAAGTCCCTCGACCTGCACCACCACTACCTCACCGACGCCATGCAGGAGCGGGTGCGCCAGGCGCTCCCGGGCGTGGACGTCGACCTGTCCGACGCCGAGGAGGACGACGAGGACGAGTGGCGCTACGTCGCGGTGGCCGAGTAGGCGGGCACCGATGCTGACGACGACCGACCAGGCCGCCGGCCCGGCCCGGACCACGGACCCGGCGGCGACCGCGCACCGGCTCCCGGCGGACGGGCGGCTGACCGTGCTCGGCAACCCCGGCCACCGCCGGGTGACGCTGTTTGCGGCCGCCGCCCGGGCCGCCGGACTGCCCGAGCCCACCGTCCTCCCCTGGCTCGACCTGCTGCGCGGCACCTGCCGGCTGCCCGAGGGCACCGTGCTGCGGATCGAGTCACCGGGCGAGGAGGAGGCGGTGGACGCGCTGCTGCGCGGACCGGCGCTCGGCGCGCGGTACGCACCGACCCGGGTCGAGGGCGGCGCCGCCTGGTACGCCGGGGTGACGGCCGCGCTGCGCGCGCTGGCCCGGACCCCCGGGGTGCGGCTGCTCGGCGACCCGGAGGAGATCGCCGTGATGTTCGACAAGCGGCAGGCGCACGCGCTGCTGTCGCACGCCGGGGTGCCGGTGCCGCGCGCCCTCGACGGGGCCGCCGTCACGGGCTGGGACGACCTGCGCGCCCGGCTGGACGCCGAGGGGCTGCGCCGGGTCTTCGTCAAGCCGTCCCACGGCTCCTCCGCTTCGGGTGTGGTGGCACTGGAGTTCGGTCCGCGCGGCCAACTGCGGGCCACCACCTCGGTGGAGCTCTCCGACGGAGGGCTGCACAACTCGCTGCGGGTCCGCCGCTACCGGGAGGAGCGGGCGGTCGCGGAGCTGGTCGACCGGCTCGCCCCGGACGGCCTGCACGTCGAGCAGTGGGTGCCGAAGGCCTCCCAGGCGGGCCGCTCGGCCGACCTGCGGGTCGTCGTGGTCGCCGGACGGGCCACCCACGTGGTGGTCCGCACCAGTGCCCAGCCGATGACCAACCTTCACCTCGGCGGCGCCCGGGGCAGTCTGGAGCTGGCCCGCGAGGCCGCGGGTCCGGCCTGGCCGGACCTCCTGGAAACCGCGGAGCGGGCGGCCGCCTGCTTCCCGAACTCCCCGATGGTCGGTGTCGACGTGCTGCCGACCGCCGCCTGGCGGCGGGCGGTGGTCGGCGAGGTCAACGCCTTCGGCGACCTGCTTCCCGGCCTCACCGGCCTGCCCGAAGGCCCCGCCGAGGGCCTCGACACCTACGCCGCCCAACTCACCGCCCTCGGCGCACCGGCGACCGCGAGCGCACCCCCGACCGCGACCGCGACCGCACCGTCGGCACCCCCGCACCTGACGATCCACCCACGTACGGAACAGCCCCGATGAACCACCAGCCCAACCCCCCCGCTCCCGCCGCCCCGACCGGGCCCCCCGACATGAACGCCGTGGTGGGCAGCCACGACCTGCTGCTCGTCACGCTCGATACCCTGCGCTTCGACGTCGCCGAGGAACTGGCCGCCGCCGGACGGATCCCCAACCTGGCCGCCCACCTGCCCGGCGGGCGCTGGGAGAAGCGGCATTCCCCCGGCAGCTTCACCTACGCCGCCCACCAGGCGATCCTGGCCGGCTTCCTGCCGACCCCGGCCTCGCCCGACGGGCCGCACCCGCGCCTGTTCGCCGCCCGGTTCGCCGGTTCGGAGAGCACCGCTCCGCGCACCTGGGTGTTCGACGCCCCGGACCTGCCGGGCGCGCTCGCCGCCGCCGGCTACCGGACGGTCTGCATCGGCGGCGTCGGCTTCTTCAACAAGCAGGGGCCGCTGGGCTCGGTGCTGCCCGGGCTCTTCCAGGAGAGCCACTGGTCGCCCGAGATGGGCGTGCCCTCGCCCACCTCCTTCGAGGAACAGGTCGCCCGCGCGGAGCAGGTCGCCGCCGAGCAGCCCGCCGGGCAGCCGCTCTTCCTCTTCGTCAACGTCCCGGCGCTGCACCAGCCGAACTGGTTTCACCTGCCCGGCGCGACGCGCGAGCACGGTGACAGCCGGGCGAGCCACGCCGCAGCGCTGGAGTACGTGGACGCCCACATCGGCCGGCTGTTCGCGGCGATGAGCGCACGGCGGCCGTGCTTCGCGATCGTCTGCTCGGACCATGGCACGGCCTACGGGGAGGACGGCTACACCGGCCACCGGATCGGCCACGAGGTGGTCTGGACGGTGCCGTACGCCCACTTCACGCTCCCCGCGAGCACCCCGCCGTCCGCCGCGCCCGCCGAGGAGACCGCATGACCACCGCCCCCGCCCGGCCGGCCGACGGCACGACGCCCGCCGCCGCACCGGCCACCGCCACCGCACCGGCCACCGGACTGCCGTACGCGCCGCCGTACCAGTCGTACGTCTACGCCTACCCCCACAAGACCGCCTACCGCGCGCTGCCGGACCGCCCGCCGCTGCGTGAGCTGTGGGCGGGCGAGGCGCAGCACGCGCTCTCCCTCTACCTGCACATCCCGTTCTGCGAGGTGCGCTGCGGCTTCTGCAACCTGTTCACCCGGATCGGCGGTCCGGACGGCCTGACCACCGCCTACCTGGACGCCCTCGACCGGCAGGCGGACGCCGTGCGCGCGGCGCTGGACGAGGGCGCCCGGTTCGCGCTCGCCGCGTTCGGCGGCGGCACCCCCACCTATCTGAGCGCCGCCGAGCTGGAACGGCTCTGCGACATCGCCGAGCACCGGATGGGCGCCGACCTGCGGGCGGTCCCGCTGTCCGTCGAGGCCTCCCCCGCCACCGCCACGGCCGACCGCCTCTCCGTGCTCGCCGAGCGGGGCACCACCCGGCTGAGCCTGGGCGTGCAGTCCTTCGTCGACGCGGAGGCCCGTTCGGCGGTCCGTCCGCAGAAGCGCGCCGACGTCGAGGCCGCGCTGGGTCGGATCCGCGACGCCGGATTCCCGGTCCTCAACATCGACCTCATCTACGGAATCGACGGCCAGACCGAGGCCGGCTGGCTCCACTCACTGGACGCCGCCCTGGCCTGGGAGCCCGAGGAGCTCTACCTCTACCCGCTCTACGTGCGCCCGCTGACCGGCCTGGCGCGGCGCGGGGAGGCGGAGAGCCCGGTCCAGTGGGACGCCCGCCGACTCGCGCTCTACCGGGCCGGGCGCGACCACCTGCTCGCCCACGGCTACCAGCAGGTGTCGATGCGGATGTTCCGCCGGGCGGCCGCACCGCAGGCCGGGGTGAGCGAGTACGCCTGCCAGACCGACGGCATGGTCGGCCTCGGCTGCGGCGCCCGCTCCTACACGTCCCGGCTGCACTACTCCTTCGACTACGCGGTGGACGCCACCGAGGTGCGCCGCATCATCGACGACTACGTGGCCACCGAGACCTTCGACCGCGCGGTGGTCGGCCGGGCGATGACGCCGTCCGAGGCGCGTCGGCGGCACCTCGTGCAGTCGCTGCTCCAGGCCGAGGGAGTGGCGCTCGCCGAGTACCGGGACCGCTTCGGCAGCGCGCCGGCCGAGGACTTCCCCGCCGAGCTGGCGGAGTTCGAGGCCCGCGGCTGGCTCGCGGGCGGCGCGGACGGGGCGGGCGACACGGGCGGCGCGCTCCGGCTGTCCCCCGAGGGCCTCGCGCACTCCGACGCGGTCGGCCCGATGCTGTTCTCGCCCGAGGTGCGCACGCTGATGGCCGGATACGAGGCGAAATGACCTTCCTCGGCATGCCCTCGGCCGGACCCGCCACCGGCCTCCCGGCCACCGACCTCCCGAGCGCCGACGGCCCGGCCGGAGGGCCCCTCGACCTCAGCCTGCTCTACCGGGGCCCGCTGGCCTCCTGCGACTACGACTGCCCGTACTGCCCGTTCGCCAAGCGGCGCGACACGCCCGGCCAGCTGCGCGCCGACCGCGCCGCGCTGGAGCGGTTCACCGGCTGGGTGGCCGGCCGGGCAGGCACCGGCGACACCGTCTCGGTGCTGTTCACGCCGTGGGGCGAGGGGCTGGTGCGGTCCTGGTACCGGCGCGCCATGATCGAGTTGAGCCGTCTGCCGCACGTCCGGCGGGTCGCCGTGCAGACCAACCTCAGCTGCCGCACCGGCTGGCTGGCCGAGGCGGACCTGACCGCCCTCGCGCTCTGGGTCACCTACCACCCCGGCCAGGTCGACCACGACCGCTTCCTCGCCAAGTGCCGTGAACTCGACGCCCTGGGCGCGCGGTACAGCATCGGGGTGGTGGGGCAGCCGGAGCACCTGGCGGCGGCCCGGCGGCTGCGCGCCGAGCTGTCCCCGGCGGTCTACCTCTGGATCAACGCCGCCGAGGGCCGCACCTACACCGACGCCGAGGCGGCCGACTGGACCGCCCTCGACCCGCACTTCGGCTTCAGCCGGCACGCCCACCCCAGCGCCGGACGCCCCTGCCGCACCGGCGAGTCGGTCCTGTCGGTCGACGGCGACGGTACCGTGCGCCGCTGCCACTTCGTCCGCGAGGAACTCGGCAACCTCTACGACGGCTCCTACCGGCCCCGGCTCGCCCCACGACCCTGCCCGCTCCCGGTCTGCGACTGCCACATCGGCTACGTCCATCTGGAGACCCTGCCGCTGTACGACGTCTTCGCGGGAGGCGTCCTGGAACGCATCCCGCACACCTGGTGACGAGACGTCGCGGGGCGAAAAACCTGTTGCGGGCCGACCACAGCGCGTGACACCGTAACCGTGATCCCGAAGAAGGTGATCCAGCGAAAGGGCTGATCATGACAGCTTGTGCCGTACCGGGCCTGGTGCTCGGCGACCCCGCGGTCCGCACGCCGACCGGGGAGCCGCGTTTCGTCTGACCCACCGTTGTTCCCCTCCTCGTCGGCGTGTTCTTCGTGCCCATCCGCACGTTCGACCACGAGGAGTCCCGGTGCCCGCCACCGCCCACACCACCCTCACGCCCGTCACCACCCTGCCCGCCCGCTGGCACAGTGAGAACGGCACGCCGCCGCCGAGTCGTGTCGTACTCGCCGACGACCGGCTGCGGGCCGATGCCGCCCACCGTCTGGTCTCCGCCGGCAACGCCCTGCTCTGGCAGGGCGACTACCACGGCGCCCGCCAGTTGCTCGCCGCCCTCGCCCGCCGGGCCGAGCACGAGACCCGCCGAAAGCGCACCGCGGACCCGGTCACCACGGGCGAGGCGTTCCGGGAGCAGCGGAACGATCGGGCCCGGACCGCGCGCCTGCTCGGCCGCCTGGTGGTCCGGTTGGAGGCCGACCACGCGCTGCTGCTGCGCCGCGCGCCCGACGTCCGGCAGGCCTGCCGGGAGGCGTACGGCCCGGCGGAGGAGCCCCGGGTGGTCGCGCTGAGGGAGCTGCTCGGCGTCCTCGGCGCGCGGCAGTGGCGTGAGCGGGGCGTGGAGGTGCCCGCGCTCGGGGCACGCGTCCACCCGCACTACGGCGTGTTCTCCCCGGTCCGCGGCGAGTACGTCGACCTGGTGGCCCGGGCACCGCTGCCCGCCGCAGCGGCCATCGGCAAAGTCAACGCCGGCACCGGCACCAACGCCAGCAGCAACGCCGGCACCGACACCGACGGCACAGCGTTCGACCTCGGTACCGGCACCGGGGTGCTGGCCGCCGTGCTGGCCCGACGCGGGGTCGGACGGGTGCTGGTCACGGACGCCAATCCGCGCGCGCTCGACTGCGCCCGCGACAACGCACACCGGCTGGGCCTGGCCGACCGCATCCTGGCGGCCGGCACCGGCCTCTATCCGCCGGGCGACGGGCGGGCCGCCCTGGTGGTCTGCAATCCGCCCTGGTTGCCCGCCGAGCCGACCTCCGCCCTCGAACTCGGCGTGTACGACCCGGGCGGCCGGATGCTGCACGGCTTCCTCGACCGGCTGGCGGAGCGGCTCGCGTCCGGCGGCGAGGGCTGGCTGGTCCTCTCCGACCTCGCCGAGCACCTGGGCCTGCGCTCGCGCGCCGACCTGCACACCGCGTTCACCGCCGCCGGTCTGCGGGTCGTCGGCCGCCTCGACGCCCGCCCCCGGCACCGCCGGGCGACCGAGGCGGCCCACCCCACCCGAGGCCGTGCCACCGATCCGGTGCGCGCCGCCCGCGCCGCCGAGGTGACGTCGCTCTGGCGGCTCGCCCCGGCGTGACGCCCCGTCGCCCGCCGGACACGCAAGGACACGCCAGGACTTGCCCGGCGTCCGGCGGCCGTCCGGCATGGCCACCGCCGGCCCGACGTACCTACGCTGGAAGGACGAGGAGGCGATGAGCATGCTTGGAGACGCACCCCTGGTGGCGATCATCCCTGCCGCCGACCTGGCCCGGGCGAAGGCCTTCTACACCGACACCCTCGGCCTCAAACTCACCGACGCCGGTTCGGAGGGCGACCTGACCTTCGAGTGCGGCGGCACCGAGTTCGGCATCTACGAGACACCCAGCGGCGGCCAGGCCGCCCACACCCTGGCCAGCTTCAAGGTCCCCGACCTGGACGCCGAGATGGCCGCGCTGCGCGGCAAGGGCGTCGTATTCGAGGAGTACGACATGCCCGGGCTGAAGACCGTCGACGGCGTCGTGGAGGCCGAGGGCATGCGCGCCGCCTGGTTCAAGGACAGCGAGGGCAACATCCTCTGCCTGAACGAGCGGACCGCCGCCTGACGACCACCCACTCCCGCACCACCTGAGCGCCCGGCCGGGACCGACCCGGCCGGGCGTCGACCGGCCCGCTGCCGGGCCGCCCCGGAATGGATCTCCCATTCACCCGGAATCACGGCAGGATCGCGTCAAGATCGCCTTGAGATCGCGGCAGAATCGACCGGAAATGTCCGCACACGGATCTCACATCGGCATGATCAATTCGCCGAATGTCCGGCTTGCACCAATATTTCATGCAATGCCCGCTCTGCTTCTTTTGGTGCACGGCGGGCGTTTTGCTGGTTCACGCCCGACCCGTACCCCCGAAGATCGGCGGGGTTCGCCGACCGGGATTTGACGTCGGACGACGGCCTTGGGGATAGTCCGTTCCGGGCCGACGGGCGATTCCACCGATCTCCTGCTCGGGGGCAAGGAGACCGGGGGTGCGATGCGATTTCCGAAAACCGTGGGGACGGTCCTGGCCGTCGCCCTGAGCACACCCCAGGCGCCGGTCCACGCGGCCCCGGCGGAAATCGTCCAACCACCCGCTTCCGTCGCAGGTGCCACCAGAGGCGACGAATCGTTCCTGCAAATCGTCGCGCACCAGGACGACGACCTCCTCTTCATGACCCCGGACCTCAACCGGCAGTACGGGGCGCCGTCCGTCACCGTCTTCCTGACCGGCGGCGAGACGACGGGCACCCCGTTCCCCGGCCCGTGCGCCTACTCCGAGAGCCGGGACACCGGCGCCCGGGCCGCGCACGCCCGCCTGGCCGGCGTGGCCAATCCCAGCTGGAACACCGCCGCCGTACGGCTGACCAGCGGAAAGACCGTCCAGGTGGACACCCTGGACCAGGCGCCGCAGATCAAACTGGTGTTCCTCCGGCTACACGAGGGCGGCGACACGAACTTCCCCGGCGGCGCCGGCCAGGCCACCCTCGACACCCTGTTCAACGAGGGCCCGGGCGCGCCGTCCCACCAGGCCACACTCGGCAGCCTGCCCGCGGACGGCGAGTGCGACCCCGCGTACGCGAACCAGGCCTACACCCACGACGAACTCGTGGCCACGCTCACCGAACTGATGGAACGGTTCCGCCCGACCGTACTGCGCGCCCAGGACCCACGGGTGCCCTACGGCTACAGCCGCGATCCGCAGAATCCCGCCGACCACAATGACCACATCGCCGCCGCACGATTCGCCGGAAAGGCCGCCCTCGGTTATCACGGGCCGGACGGAAACGGCCGGGTGATACTCCGTAACTACCGCGACTACAATGTCCGAATGGACCCGCCGAATCTGCCCGCGAGTGCGGCGCGGGAGAAGCGGAAGACCTTTCTCGCCTACCTCGGGCCGAAGCGTTCCGTGGTCGGTGGCTGGTATTCCGGCGCCCATGACCCGCTGCCGGATCCGGACGAGCCCTATTTCTACGGCGCATTCCCGTCCCGGCAGTATCCGCGGTGGTCGAACGGCACCGCCTGGGCGGCCCAGGACGCCACCGGAGCGCTGAACGCCTTCGCCGTGCTCGACAACCGGGTGCAGGCCTGGCGCGAGCCCGTACCGGGCGGCGCGTGGAGCGGGCCGGTGCCCGTTCCCGGCGGCGAGGACCTCGCGCCCGCGCTCGGCGTGGTGCGGGACGCCGCCGGGCTGATCCACCTGTTCGGCTTCCGGCTGAGCGACGACCGGATCGTCACCGTCGCCCAGTCCGCCACCGCCCCGGGCAGTTGGGGCGAGTGGACGGTGCTCGGCACCCCCGACCCCGCCGCCCCCGGGTTCGTCGGCGGCCCCGCTCCGGTCCTCGGCGGCGACGGGCGGCTGACCGTGTTCGTCCGCAACACGGGCGGCGGCGTCAGCGCGCTGAGCCAACTGCCGGACGGCGGCTGGCCGGCGGACTGGGCCGACCTCGGCGGCACCCGGGTGCGGGACGGCCTGGCCGCCACCCTCGCCGCCGACGGCCGGATCGAGCTGTTCGCGCCGACCACGGACGGCATCGGGCACTGGCGGCAGTCGGCACCCGGCGGCCCCTTCGTCCGGGACACCGCCTTCCTCGGCCCGGCCCCGGCCGGGCCGCTCACCGTGAGCCGCGCCGACGACGGCCGGCTCGCGCTCTTCTTCCACCAGGCCGGCACCGGACAGGTCGTCACCCGCTCGACGCGGCCGAACGGTTCCTGGGCCACCACGCCCGAGTCGCTGGGCGGCCCGGCCGGCCTGGAGGGCGTCGCCGCGGTGACCGGGAAGGACGGCCGGACGACCGTGGCCATCCGCAACGGCGCCGGCGGGATCAGCCTGGCGTCGCAGTCGGCGCCGCACCGGAGCGCCGGCACCCAGTGGTCGGACCTCGGCCGACAGGTCGTCGGCACGCCGACCGTGGTGCTCGACGCCGTCGGCCGCCGCGTCGTGCTGGCGCTCGGGCCGGACGCCGTCCTGCGCGTCGCGCGGCAGGCCGAACCGGCGGCCGACAGCCCGTTCGGCCCCTGGCAGTCGGCCGGGAACTGAACCGGCCACCGGGAACCGAACCAGGAAACCGAGCCCGGCCCCGGCCCCGGTCCCGGCCGAGGAGGGCCCCACCGCCGGCGACGGGGCCTCAGCCCTCCGCAGCGAGCCCCGGGACGGCGGTGTCGAGGGCGAGGGTGACCTGGTCCAGCAGGGCCCGCAGCGTGGCGAGCTCCTCGACGGGCAGGCCGGTCGCGGCGAGCAGGCGGCGCGGCACCCGGCCGGCCCGCTCACGCAGGGCGGAGCCCTCATCGGTGAGACTGACCGTGACCGAGCGCTCGTCCTCGGGGCTGCGCTCGCGGCGCACCAGGCCGGCCGCCTCCAGCCGCTTGAGGAGCGGGGAGAGGGTTCCGGAGTCGAGCCGGAGGTGCTCGCCGATCCGCTTGACCGGCAGGTCACCGTGCTCCCAGAGGACGAGCATGACCAGGTACTGGGGGTAGGTCAGGCCGAGGTCCTTGAGCAGCACCCGGTAGACGCCGCCGAAAGCGCGCGAGGCGGCGTTCAGCGAGAAGCAGATCTGCCGGTCCAGGCGGAGCAGATCGGCGTCCTCGGGCAGATCGGACAGGTCGGGCAGGTCTGGCAGGTCGGGCAGGTCGGGCAGGTCGGGAAGCTCCGTCGGCTCGGTCATGGCCCCATGGTAGCGATGCCGCACACGCCATTGAGTTGTGCGCAATTGAATTGCGTGCTCTACTTGCTCTCGGCAGGCGGCCCGACCGGACCGCCGGACCGAGACTTCGCACGCAGGACGGAAGGGAACGGACATGGACGCGCTCTACACCGCAGTCGCCACCGCCAACGGCCGGGAGGGCCGCGCCGTCAGCTCCGACGGGCAGCTCGATCTCGCCCTGGCGATGCCGCCCGGCCTCGGCGGCAACGGGCAGGGCACCAACCCGGAGCAGCTCTTCGCGGCCGGCTACGCCGCCTGCTTCGCCAGTGCGCTGGGCCTGGTCGGCCGGCAGGCGAAGGTGGACACCGGCGACATCTCGGTGACCGCCGAGGTGTCCATCGGCCGCGACGGCGAGGGCTTCGGCCTCGCCGTGGTCCTGCGGGTCGAACTGCCGGAGGCGCTCGCGGGCGAGACCGGCGAGCTGCTGGTCAAGAAGGCGCACGAGGTCTGCCCGTACTCCAACGCCACCCGGGGCAACATCCCGGTCGAGCTCGTCGTCGAGTAGTCGAGTAGTCGAGCAGTAGATCACTCATTTTGTCGACAACCGGCAGTCGACCACCGACGGCCCCGTCGCGCAGCCGCGCGGCGGGGCCTCGCCGCGTCAGCCGTCCGGCCCCCGAGGCGGACGCGGCGGCGCGGGCGGGACGGGCGGCGTCGGCCCGCCACCCACCCCACTTCCCGGCGCCCCACCCGACCCACCACCCGCCTCGCGCAGGACCTCCAAGCGATGCCGGTACTCCTCCGCGTCGATCTCGCCGCGCGCGAACCGCTCCGCGAGCACCTGCTCGGCCAACGGCGCCGGCCCACCCCACTCGCCCGCCGGACCCGGCGGCCCCGCGGCCCACGCCCCCTTGGACGGCGGCCCGGCCGCCCGCGACTGCCGAACCAGGACCACCGCGAGGGCCACCAGCGCCAGCAGGACCAACAGCAGCCCCAACGCCATCAGCCCCAGGCCCCAGCCCCCGAACCCGTGCCCATGCCCGTAGCCGTCGCCGTAGCCGCTCCAGTACGTCATGACGACCTCCTCACCGCCCCGGCCAGCGGGCGGCGGCCACGACGGCCGGCCCGCCCCGGGGGCGATCGGCGCCTCACCACCATCCTGCGCCCCCGCCCGTCGGAGCGTCGTAGCGGACGGAGCGCCGCGACGAACGAAGCGCCGCGAGGAACGGGGCGCCATGAGGAACGGGGCGCCGGCCGGACGGAAAAGCCGCGCGAGGGAGCCCGCGAACACGGGCCGACCGACACCGGGTGGACCGGGAAACCCCCGACCCCGGGCCCGCCCGCACCGCGCCGGGTACCGTTCGCCCCATGAACCACCACCCGCCGGCCGACGACCGCGAGCGCCTTGTCGCGGCCGGGGTGCTGCTCCGCTACCAGGACCACCGCCCCCACCCCTCCCTCGGCCACTCCCCCATCGGCTACGTCTCGACGGCGCTCTGGTTCGAACTCACCGCACTGGCCATCGTCCCCGCCGCCGCGGCGGCGACCGCGCACGCGCTGCTGCGGTCCATCGCCGCCGGCGCGGTGGACGCCGCGCTCGCGCCGGGCAACGAGACCGCGCCGCGCGACGACCTCTACGTGACGTACCCCGCGCACATCGGCCCGTACCGCCGGGTGGTCTGGTTCCAGCGCTCGGGACCGCGCGGCCTGATCACCGCGATGTTCCCGCCCGACCACTGACCCCGCCCGGCCGCTGACCCAGCCCGACCACTGCCCCAGCCCGGCCGCCGACCCCGGCCCAGCGCCCCCGTCGCCGCCCCAGCGGTCAGGTCCGCCGCGGCGACCCGCCGGCCGGCACGCCGCGCTCGACCAGCAGGCTGTGACAGGTCCAGCCGAGCCGGTCCGGCCCGAAGGCCGGCGGACGGGCGTGGTACGTGCCGTCCGAGACCGAGAGGTTGACGATCAGGTACGCGTGCCAGTCGGCGCCCACACCCCGGCGGTCGGCGTGGATGAGGGTGCCGTCGACGAACCAGTCCACCGAGTGTGCGCCGAGCACCGTCCGGATGTCGAAGGTGGCGCCGGGGGCTATGCCGGCCTCCGCCCCGTGCCAGTACCGGTAGCCGCCCCGGACGTGGTTGGAGATCTCCAGCAGGTCAGGGTTGTCGGGGTGGTACTCGAACACGTCGATCTCGTTGCCGCCGTCCCGCCAGGTCCAGATCGCCGGCCAGGCCCCGATTTCCACGGGCAGGGTGACCCGTGCGCTCAGGGTGTCGCCGGTGCGGATCTGGAAGCCCTCCGGGCTGCCCTCGGTGGTGAGCAGGTTGCACGTCCACAGGTCCCCGCCCTGCCGCCGGGCAGCGGTGAACAGGCCGTCGGGGCAGTAGGCGCGGCTGAGGAAGTCGAGCTTGTGGTCGCCCCGGTTGGTCGGCCCCATCCGGGGATAGGCGCTGCTGCGCCCCGCGACCCACTGGCTGGTCGATGTGAAGTCCGCGTCGAACACGACGGCCACGGCTGCCTCCCCGGTCCCCGGCGTCGCGGCGGCCCGCTACCACCGCACACGGTGGGTGAGATACCCGGCACGCAGCGCGATATTCCGAACCGGACGCTCCGAGTCCGGGCTGCCACCCCGTCGAACGGCACGGGGCGGGCGACGACGGGCGAGGACGCGCAGGCGTACGGGGTCAGCCGATGGGCGCACGCGTGTCGTTCCCGCGCGCGTCGCCATCGCGCGCGCCCCCGGGGTCGGTCGGAGAGGCGTCCTCCGGGCCCAGGCCGCCGAAGGAGTCGGCGCTCAGCCGGTCGGTCACCGACACCACGCCGTCCACCGAGCGGCAGAGGTTCAGCACGATCGCCACGAGGTGCGGCTCGGGAACGGTGCCGCTGAGCACCACCCGCCCCTGGTCCACCTCGACGCCCACCTCGGCGGGGCTGACGCCCTCGACCCGCCCGAGCACCTCCTCCACGATCTCCCGGCGGATCACCCGGTCCTCGCGCAGGAAGATCCGCAGCAGGTCGCCACGGCTGACCATGGCGAACACCCGGCCGTCCTCGTCCAGCACCGGCAGCCGCTTCACACCGTGCTTGTTCATCAACCGGGCCGCCGCGACCACGCTGGCGTCCGGGGTGGTGCACACCACGGGGCCGGACATCAGGTCCGCCGCGGTGACCGCGCCGCCCGGACCGGTCCGGGCGAGGTCCGGCGGCGGCATGTGGCTGCCCTGGTCCTCCTGGGCGGCCAGGGTGAGCAGCAGGTCCGCCTCCGAGACGATGCCGAGCGGCCGGCCGTCGCCGTCCACCACCGGCACAGCGGTGATGTCGTACTCGGCCAGCAGCGCGACGATCTCCCGGAAGCCGGTCTGGGGAGCGACCTGGACCACGGGACTGGTCATCACTGATTCGACGGTGGCATGCCGCACGCCGGTTCACCTCGTCCGAAGGCGTGGTCCGACCGGACCCCTGTCGTCCGATCGGCTGTACCAGCGAGCATCTCCCCCGACCGGGCGATCCGCCAGGGGCCAAGGGGCTGAATCGACGGGACCAAGGGCCTCCCCCTCCCTACGCCGATCCGACCCGGACGGCATCGGACCTCCCGACCACCCCCCGCCCACCCGGCACCACCCCATTGCTCCGGACGGGCGACCCCCGACCCCCAGCCCCGACCCCTGGCCCCCACCCGCCCCGTCGCCGCCGCCACCACCGCCGACCGGCGCACCGCGGCGGCGAGGCCCGGCCCGCGCCGAACCCGGCACCGGCCGGACACCGGCGGCACGGTGGGAGCGCCCGAAGACGACCGGCCGGACGGCTCGCCGTTGGCGAATCCGGTGTCCCGTGCGATGGCCCGGCCCACGCCGAGGTGCGGGCCGAAGGCTCGGTGAGGCCGGGCAGCGGGGATCGCGGCGCCGGCGTCCGCCCCGCCTCACGACGGGTCGGCGGGGACGGCGGCGAGGAGGCTGCGGAGGATCGGGCCGGCCGAGGCGCCGCCCGTGACGCCCTGTTCGACGACGGCCGCCACGGCGACGTTGCCTCGGCGGGCGACGAGCCAGCCGTTGTTGGGCTCGGTCTCGGAGACCTCGGCGGTGCCGGTCTTCGCGCCGACGTCACCGGGGAGGTCGGCGAGCACGCCCGCCGTCCCCTCGGTGACGGTGGCCCGCATCAGCGTGCGCAACTGGGTCACCACGGACGGCGGGAGCGGCTTCGTCGAGGTTGTGTCGCCGCCGGGGGCGCCGCCGGGGAGGATGGTCGGCTGGTGGAACCGGCCGGACGCCGCGGTCGCCGTGACGGATGCCATAACCAGCGGGTTCGCCTGGATCCGGCCCTGTCCGATCATCGAAGCGGCCTTCTCCGTCTCGTCCTTGGGCACCGGCACCGAGCCGTCGAACGACGGGATTCCCACGTGCCACTCCTGCCCGACGCCGAAGTAGTCCCGCGCGACATCACCGAGTTCGCTGTCGCCGAGCTTGCCGCGCAGGCTGATGAAGGCGGTGTTGCAGGACTTGGTGAAGTCCTTCCGGAAGGTGGCGCCGGGGAACTCCGACGTCTCGACGTTGTGGAACTCCTTGCCGACGGTGAGGTACTTGGGGCAGTCCACGACGTCGTCGAGTCCGACGGCGTTCTTGAGCAGCAGCGCGCTACTGGTCACGATCTTCCAGGTGGAGCCGGGCGCGTACGTGCCGGACACCGCCCGGTTGAAGCCGGTGGCCGGGGAGTTGGCCATGGCGAGGACCTCGCCGTTGTCGACCCTCAGGGCGACGAGCGAGGCGTTCCTGCCGCCGGCCTTGTCGGCCATGGCCTTGTCCGCGGCCGCCTGCCAGGTGGCGTCGAGCGTCGTGGCCACCGGCCCGTCGGACTGCTGCACCTCCTCCTTCCCGAAGGTGGCCTCCGTGCCCTCGATCTCGCCGGTGACCCGGTCGACCAGCCGGATCGCGCCGCGCGGCCCGGAACCGCCGCCGGCGAGTTGGGACAGCACCGGCCGCAACGACGGGTGGGCCTCGCCCGTCAGGACGGTCCCCTTGCGGTCGGTGACCTTCGGCGTGGTGGCCTCCTCCCGCTCCAGGCGGAACTTGGCGGTGTCGCTGAGGTGCGGGTGGACGAGCGACTGGGTCCAGTCCACCTTCCACCCGCCGCCCTCCTGCTGCTGCCGCACGGGCAGCTCGGAGCGGTAGGTCCAGGTGCCCAGGCCGGTGACGGGCATCTTCGCCGTGAAGGCGACCCGGACCGTGCCGTCGTCCTGCCTGACGGCCTCCTCGGGGGTGAGTTCCGGGCCGCTGATGTCGAGCCCCACGGTGAAGTTGCGCAGCACTTCCTGGGCCTTCACGGGACTCGTGGTGCGGGCGCCCGCGCTGTCGAGCCGGCCGCCCGCCCAGTCCGCGAGGAACGCCCCGGCCTCGGCGGTCGCGGCGGGATCGGGGGTGGTGTCCCGCGCGGAGGGCCCGGAGCCGGAGCCGGAGCCGGAGCTGGTGGCGAAGGTGCCGCACGCGGCGACGGCCGTCACGACGGCCAGGGCGACGCCCGCCCGCAGGCCGGGGTGGCGGGCCCGGTGGCGGTGCGTGGTGGTGGTGTTCCAGGGGGCCGCGCCGGGAGGTGAGGAGAGCTCTGTCATGCCGTGAGGAGAACAACCGGCCCGGCGTCACGTCCAATTCCGATATCAATGGACCATCGATCAAGATTACGTATAATTGCTGGTCGTGGACCTGATCCGGCACCTGGAGTGCTTTGTGGCTGTTGCAGAAGAGTCACACTTCGGGCGTGCGGCGGCCCGCCTGGGGATGGCCCAGCCGCCGCTGTCGCAGCGCGTCCAGCGGCTGGAGCGGGAGCTGGAGGTGCGGCTCTTCGACCGGACCAGCCGCCAGGTGACCATCACCAAGGCGGGTCTGCTGCTGCTCCCCGAGGCCCGCGAACTGATCGCCCGGTCCGAGGCGCTGCTGGCGGCCGCGCGCCGGATCAGGGACGGCGACAGCGGGCTGCTGCGGGCGGGACTGCCGCCCGACATCGCCGGCGACACCGTCGCCGCGCTCCTCACCGGCTTCCAGGAGCGCTGCTCCGGAGTGGAACTGGAACTGCACGAGCTGTCCACCACGGACCAGCTCGCCCGCCTCGCCGCGCACGAACTCGACGTCGGGCTGATCCACCACCCCTGCGACGTGACCGGCCTCGAACTCGGCCCGGTGTTCCGCCGCGACCTCGGCGTCCTGCTCCCGCGCGAGGCCGAAGCGGCCCGGTCCGCCGAAGTACCGCTCTCCGCGCTCGCCGGATTCGACCTGATCCTCTTCCCCCGGGCCGACGCCCCTGTGCTCCACGACGACCTGCTCACCACCTGTGCCCGCGGCGGCTACCAGCCTCCCGCGGTCCGGCACGGGCAGGGCGCCAGCTTCGTGCGCGGCCTGGTGCTCTCCGGCGGCGCCGTCGCCTTCGGCTCGCGCGACGCGCAGCCCGCCGGCCCCGACGCCGACCTGGTGTGGCGGCCCCTCGCGGGCACCCCGCTCGCCTGGCGGCACTCCGTCGCCTGGCCGCCCGGGCACGGCGACACCGCCGTACGGGCCTTCAGCGACGCCGTCACGCACGCGCTGGGCACCACCACCGACGCCCGACCCGACACCCCCACCCGCCCGATGCACCTGCGCCCGGCGGCGGAGTACTGGCTGTGAACCATACTGTGAAGGTGCCCGACGCCCCCGACCGCATCCGCGCGGCCTTCGCCGACGCCGGAGTCACCGGACGGCTGCACGCCGTCGACATCGACTCCGACGCCCAACTCGACGTCGAGGCCGACCAGCCGGTCTGCACGGCGAGCGTGCACAAGCTGTGCCTGCTGGTGGCGCTGCACGAGCTGGCCGCGTCCGGCCGCCTCGACCTCACGGAGCAGGTCGAGTGCCCGCCGGGCGACCGCGCGCCGGGACCCACCGGGCTCGCCGCGATGCTGGACACCGCCCGGCTGTCGCTGCGCGACCTCGCCTACCTGATGATGGCCGTCAGCGACAACGCCGCGGCGGACCTGCTGCTCGCCCGGGTCGGCCTCGACGCCGTCAACCGCACGACGGACCGCCTGGGCCTCGACGCGACCCGCGCCGTGGAGTCCTTCGGCGCCATGCTCGCCGGCGTCAAACAGGACGCCGGGCCCGCCGGCGCCCGAGCACTGGCCGACCCGCACGTCATCGCGCGGCTGCGCGCCCTCGACCCGGCCCGCAGCAACCGCAGCACCCCGCGGGACATGACGCGCCTGCTGCGCGCCGTCTGGCGCGACGAGGCGTGCACCCCCGAACACGGCGCCGCCATCAGGCGGATCATGGGCCTTCAGGTGTGGCCGCACCGCCTGGCCTCCGGGTTCCCGTTCGACGACGTGCACGTCTCGGGCAAGACCGGGTCGCTGCCGACCCTGCGCAACGAGGTGGGCGTCGTCGAGTACCCCGACGGCGGCCGCTACGCCGTCGCCGTCTTCACCCGGACCGCCAGCACCGCGGCCACCCTGCCCGTGGCCGACGCCGTCATCGGCACGGCCGCCCGCATCGCCGTGGACGCCCTGCGCAGCCGCTGAAGGCGCGGGCCCCCGGGCCAGCCGGTCACCGGCTGCTCGTGACGGACGGACCGCCAGACGTGCCGTGCCCGGGGCGGGCGGGCCGTCCGGCTCGTCCCACAGGCAGACGACCCCGGCCGCGGTGCCGTCCGTCCCGGTGCACGGTGCGGCCGTACAGCTCGTACGGGCTCGCGGCGGTGCCGATGGCGCGCCGTCCAGCAGGGCGGCGAGGAACTCCTCGGGGCTGCGGCGGACCTGGTCGGCCAGCACCTCGACCTGCAGAATGCGGCCGGGCGCCAGGAAGCGGTACGCGCCGCCCGCGACCCGGGCGGAGAACCCACCGGTCCGCTCGACGGACCAGTGCTCGGCCACCCGGCCGAGGGCGTCGTCACGGTCCCGGGTGGCGGTCAGGTCGCGGCGCAGCAGCCCGCCGTCGCCGTCGGCCACGCACCGGGTCTCGTCGGCGTCGCGCACGAGGACGGTGGCCGGGGCGCCGAGGAGGCCGGCGCCCCGGCTGCGCTGCACGCGGTGCAGCGCAGCGAGGACCGCCCCGGAGGGGGCCGGTGCGGGAGCGGGTCAGTGGTCCCAGACGGCCGGGACGAAGCGGAAGGCGTCGCCGGCGGCCGCGACGTGGCAGACGGACGGGAAGGGCAGGTGGGTGGCCACCAACTGGTCGCCGCTCGCCGCGAGTTCGGTGAGCAGGCGGGTCCGGACGCGGGTGGACTCCTCGGGGTCGTGGTCGAAGCCGTTGTGCCAGTCGGGCTTGTCGAAGCCGCACTGGAACACGGCGTCGCCGGCGAAGGTCAGGCGGTCGCCGCCGGACTCCAGGCGGACGATGCTGTGGCCGGGGGTGTGGCCGCCGGTGCGGCAGATCCGCACGCCCGGCGCCACCTCGTACTCCGTCTCGAACGGGCGCAGCTGACCGCGGTACACCTCCAGGAAGCGCGAGGCGGTGGTGCGCAGCACGTCCGGGACCGGGCCCGGCATGGCGGTGCGGGAGAAATCGGGCGCCGCCCAGAACTCGGCCTCGGCGGCGGCCAGGTGGACCCGCAGGTCGGTGCGGAGCCGGCCCCGGAGGCCGTCGACGAGCAGCCCGCCGATGTGGTCCATGTGCAGGTGGGTGAGCACCACGTCGGTCACGGACCCGGGGTCGATCCCGGCGGCCTCCAGCCGCGTCGCCAACTGCCCGGCGCGCGGGAAGCCCGGGAACTCCGTCCCCAGTCCGGAGTCGACGAGGACGGTGCGGTCGCCGCTGCGCACCACGGCCACGTTCAGCGGCCAGTCGATCAGTTCCTTCGGCAGGAACATGTCGCTGAGCCAGGCCGTCAGCTCGGCCGTGGCGGCGTTGACGGCCAGCGTGGTCGGGGAAATCGGCAGCACGCCGTCGCTGATCACCAGCACGTCGATGTCGCCGACCTTCAGCGCGTAGCGCGACGGGACGAGTTCGTCGTGTGCGGCGGTGTGGACCAGGCTCATGGTGTCCTCCTCGGGAAGAGCGTTCGGTCATCCCTTATGACCGGACAGCCGCCCGGCCTGTGACAGCCGCCCGGACGGCCGCCGTTGCGCCGGACGGGCGAGGGGCCGGTGGCGGCGGCGGTGCGGGGACGGTCCGGTGCGGCGATCATCGTGGCGTCCGCCCACCGTCCCCGGGAGCCGCCGTGACCGACGCCGACCGTCCTGTCCGTACCGGGCCGCAGCGCTGCCTGGTGACCGGGGCCACCGGGTACATCGGCGGCCGGCTGGTGCCGGAGCTGCTGAAGGCGGGGTACGCCGTGCGGTGCCTGGTCCGGAACCCGGACCGGTTGCGGGACCATCCGTGGCGCGCGCGGGTGGAGGTCGCGGCGGGGGACGTGACCCGGGCGGAGAGCCTGGAGGGGGCCTTCGACGGGGTCGACGTCGCCTACTACCTGGTGCACGCGCTCGGCACCGGTGCCGGGTTCGAGGCCACCGACCGGGCCGCCGCGGCGGCGTTCGGGCGGGCGGCGGCCCGGGCGGGCGTGCGGCGGATCGTCTACCTGGGCGGGCTCGCCCCCGCCGGGGTGCCCGCCGAACGGCTGTCACCGCACCTGCGCTCCCGGGTCGAGGTCGGGCGGGTGCTGCGCGACAGCGGTGTGCCGACCGCCGAGCTGAGAGCGGCGGTGATCATCGGCTCGGGGTCGGCCTCCTTCGAGATGCTCCGCCATCTGACCGAGCGCCTGCCGGTGATGGTGACCCCGCGCTGGGTGGACACCCGGATCCAGCCGATCGCCGTGCGGGACGTGCTGCGGCTGCTGGTCGGGGCGGCCGCGCTGCCGCCGGGGGTGAACCGCGCGTTCGACATCGGCGGGCCCGAGGTGCTGACGTACCGGCGGATGATGGAGCGCTACGCGGCGGTGGCCGGGCTGCCGCGCCGGCTGATCCTGGCCGTCCCCGTCCTCACCCCGCGGCTCTCCAGCCTCTGGGTCGGCCTGGTGACGCCGGTGCCGGGGTCGATCGCCCGGCCGCTGGTGGAGTCGCTGCGCTACGAGGTGGTCCGCGGCGAGCACGACCTCGACCGCTACCTCCCGGAGCCGGCGGGCGGCGCCATCGGCTTCGACGCGGCGGTGCGGCTCGCGCTGCGGCGGATCCGGGACGCGGACGTCGCCACCCGGTGGTCCTCCGCCTCGCTCCCCGGCGCTCCGAGCGACCCGCTGCCCACCGACCCGGACTGGGCCGGCGGCAGCCTCTACCAGGACGTCCGGGAGCTGCGGGTGGACGCCGATCCGGCGGCGCTGTGGCGGGTGGTGGAGGGAATCGGCGGCGAGAACGGCTGGTACTCCTTCCCGCTCGGCTGGGCGGTGCGCGGCTGGATCGACCGGCTGGCCGGCGGGGTGGGGCTGCGGCGCGGGCGGCGGGACCCGGCGCGGCTGCGGGTCGGCGAGTCGCTGGACTTCTGGCGGGTGGAGGAGATCGAACCGGGGCGGTTGCTGCGGCTGCGCGCGGAGATGCGGCTGCCCGGACCGGCCTGGCTGGAGCTGGCGGTCGCGCCGGACGGGGCGGGCGGCAGCCGCTACCGGCAGCGGGCGCTGTTCCACCCGCGCGGGCTGGCCGGGCACGCGTACTGGTGGGCGGTCGCGCCGTTCCACGCCGCGGTCTTCGGCGGGATGGCCCGGCGGATCACCGAGCAGGCCGCCCGCGAACCCCGGGAGGGGTCGGCGAGCGGCTCACCGTGAGTGCCGCAGGTCCTCCAGCTCGCCGGTCATCCGGCCGAGGAAGCGGGCCACGGCGGCGAGTTCGGCGGGCGTGAACTCGCCGCGCACGGCCTCGGTGCGGCGGGCGACCGGCGCGAACCACTCGGCGGCCATCCGGCCGGCGCCCGGGAGGTACTGCACCAGGACCAGCCGGCGGTCCGCCGCGTCCCGGGTGCGGCGGATGTGCCCGGCCCGCTCCAGCCGGTCCAGGACGGCGGTGACGGCGCCCGAGGAGAGGCCGAGCTCCTCGCCGAGCCGCCCGGGGGTGATGCCCGGGGAGCCGGTGGCGTCGCCGGCGCGCATGATCGCGAGCAGCGCCTGGACGTCGGTGGTGTGCAGGCCGCTGGCGGCGGCGAAGCCGTGGCCGAGCAGGTTCATCTCGGAGGCGAGGTCCTGCAACAGCCGGCCGAGCTCGGGCGTGCCGTGCGACCCGTGCTGTTCCCCCTGCTGTGCCAAGGCCTGTTCTCCGGTTGCGTACGACGTCGGGCTAATCGGTTCAGCCTAACGGTGCCGCCCGCGCTCAGGAGATCCCCGGGCCGACGCGCTCGCCCTCCTGCTCCGGATCCGGCGCCGGGCGCGCGGCCGCCGGGCGCCCGGTGCGGGCCGGCCACCAGACCCGGTCGCCGAGGTCCCGGACCAGGGCCGGCACCAGCAGCGAGCGCACCAGCAGGGTGTCCAGCAGCACGCCGAAGGCCACGATGAAGGCGATCTGGGCGAGGAACGCCAGCGGGATCACGCCGAGCGCGGCGAAGGTCGCGGCCAGCACCACGCCCGCCGAGGTGATCACCCCGCCGGTGGCGGTGAGCCCGCGCAGCACCCCCTCGCGGGTGCCGGAGCGCAGCGCCTCCTCGCGGACCCGGGTCATCAGGAAGATGTTGTAGTCGACGCCGAGCGCGACCAGGAACACGTAGCCGTACAGCGGCACCGAGGGGTCCACGGCGGAGAAGCCGAACACGTGCGGGAAGACCACCGCGCTCACGCCGAGCGTCGCCAGGTAGGAGAGCGCGACGGTGGCGGCCAGCAGCACCGGCGCCACCAGCGAGCGCAGCAGCAGGACGAGGACGGCGAGCACGCACAGCAGCACCACCGGGGTGATGAGGGTGCGGTCGCGCGCGGCGGTGGCACGGGTGTCGTCCTGCTGCGCGGTGTAGCCGCCGACCAGCGCCTCGGCGCCGGGGACGGCGTGCACGGCCTGGCGCAGCCGGTGCACGGTGGCGATCGCCTCGTCGCTGTCGGCCGGGTCGGTGAGCGTCGCCTCCAGCCGGACCCGGCCGTCGACGACCAGCGGCGCGCCGCCCGGGGTCCCGGAGGTGGTGGCGCGCACGCCGGCCACGCCGGGGACGGCGGCGGCCGCTTCGGTGACGGCCTCGGACCGGTCGGCGGCGGCGATCACCACGGCGGGGTTGCCGCTGCCGCCGGGGAAGTGCGCGGAGAGCAGCCGCTGGCCGGCGGCGGAGGGCTGGGCCTTGACGAACAGCTCGCTCTGCGGCACCCCGCCGGCGTCGAGGGCGGGGGCGAACGCGGCGAGCGCCGCCAGCACGGCCAGGCTCGCCGCCCACAGGGCGCGCGGGCGGCGGGCGACCAGCGCGGCGACCCTGGTCCAGACGGCGTGCACCGGGGCCCGGCCGTCGGCGGCGGGCCGGGCCGGCCAGTAGGCGGCGCGGCCTGCCAGCACCAGGGCGGCGGGCAGGAAGGTGAGCGCGGAGAGCACGGCGCAGCCGATGCCGATGGCGCCGACGGGGCCGAGCGCCCGGTTGTTGGTGAGGTCGGAGAGCAGCAGTACCAGCAGGCCGAGCGCGACGGTGGCGCCGGAGGCGGTGATCGGCTCGACGGACTGCCGCCAGGCGGTGCGCATCGCGGCGAACCGGTCGCCGTGCAGGTGCAGTTCCTCGCGGAAGCGGGCGGAGAGCAGCAGGCCGTAGTCGGTGGCGGCGCCGATCACCAGGATCGACAGCAGGCCCTGGACCTGGCCGTCGACGGTGACCAGGCCGTGGTCGGCGAGCAGGTAGACCAGGGCGCAGGCGATGCCGAGCGCGAAGACGGCGCCGAGGATGACCAGCAGGGGCAGCAGCACGGCGCGGTAGACGGCGAGCAGGATCAGCAGGACGACGCCGAGCGCGACGCCGAGCAGCAGGCCGTCGATGCCGGCGAAGGCGCCGCCGAGGTCGGTGAGGATGGCGGCGGGTCCGGCGAGGCCGACGGTGGTGTCGGGGACGCGTTCGGCGAGTTCGCGGACGGCGCGCACGGTGTCGCCGGTCTCGCGGCCGAGGTCGGCCCGCAGTTGGACGACGCCCTGGACGGCGCGGCCGTCGGCGGCGGGCAGGGCGGGCGAGACGCGTCTGGTGGCGCCGGGCAGGGCGGCCGCGTCGTGCAGGGCCTGTTCGGCGGCGGCGCGCCGGGTGTCGTCCAGGGGGCCGGTGCGGCTCTCCCAGACGACGATGACCGGCAGGGCGTCGTCGGCCCGGAAGGCCTCACCGAGCCGGGCGGCCTCGGTGGACTCGGCGCTGCGGGGCAGGAAGGCGGCCCGGTCGTTGGTGGCGACCTCGCCGAGCCGGCCCGCGTAGGAGCCGAAGGCGCCGCCGAGGCCGAGCCAGAGGACCAGCAGGGCGAGCGGGACGAGCAGCCGGGCGCGGCGCCGCCGGGCGGGCGGGGGCGGGAGCTGCGGCGGGGTGGCGGGGGCGGGACGGTCAGCGGGCATGGCGGGGCGCCCTCCGGGCTGGAGCGGGTGGCGGACAGCCCGGATCATATCTCTCGATGGTCAAGAGACTTTGCGGGTGGAGAGATCTCGCCGCCGTGCCAGGAGCCCGGCCACCGAGAGCGCGCCCCAGCCGACCGAGACGGCGACCGCCATCACCCGGTGCCGCCGGGCCGGCAGGGCGGTGGCGAGCAGGGCGGCGTCGCCGAGGTCGGAGGCGATCCGGACGGCGGTGGCGGTGCGCAGCGCGGCGTCGCTCGGGGCGAGGGCCATGGCGAGGCCGCAGGCGGCGTCGCGCAGGGCGAGCGGGCGCAGGCAGGCGGCGACCGGGGCGGGCACCGATCCGTCCGGCGCGGTGAGGCCGGAGGGGCGGGCGAGCAGCGCGGGCCGGCGGGCGACGGCGAGTCCGTAGACGGCGGTGGCGGCGCCGGTGAGGCGCAGGAGGGGCTGGTGCACGGCGGTGGTCTCCCGGACGGGTGGCGGACGGGCTGTGCGACCAGTGTGCCGAGGCGGGGTGCGGGACGTGCCGACGGCCCACCGGCGCGGGGCCGGTGGGCCGTCGTCAGCTGCCCGCGGGGCGCCAGGGGCGTCAGGAGACGCGCTTGATCTGCCAGGCGTTGTTGTTGAGGCTCGGGACCGCCGAGTAGCGGCAGCTGCTGTTGTAGAAGGAGGAGAGCTGCACCCAGCCGGCCGGCTGGTAGGTCGACGAACAGACGGTGAGCGTGGTGCCGATCGGCAGGCCGGCGATGTCCTTGATCTGCTTCTTGTTGGGGCTGAAGGTCGACGAGCAGCTGAGGTCGTTCCACCACTGGACGTCGACCCAGCCGGTGGGGGTGAGCTGGCTGCTGCAGACGTTCTGGGTGTCGCCGGGGGCGGCGTGCGCGGTGGTCGCGGCCAGGGTCAGCGCGGCGGCGGCGCAGCCGACGGCCAGGGTGGCGGCACGAAGACGGGACACGGGGCGGCTCCTCTCCACGGCGCGGGCGGTCCGCGCCGGCCACCCATTCCTACCGGTGGGAACACGGACACGGACAGTGACTTTCCAGCCCGGTGTGCCGGCGCACACGTCGCGTTCGCGACTTGACAGTGCGCCGGCACACTTGTGTCCGGCATATGCCGCAGCGGGCGGCGCCCGCCGCGGCGGGTCGTCAGCCGGTGATCGGCTCGACGCCCAGGCGGATGTGGTCGACGGCCCAGAACCAGTTGTTCCCGGCGTCGTACATCCGGAACTTGAGCGTCACGCTGCGCGCGCCCGCCGGGACGGCGAACCGCTTGGCGACGAAGGCGTTCTGGACGTCCTTGCCGGCGTTGTCGTTGCCGGTGGTGTCGGAGCTGTAGAACACCAGGCGGGTCTCGGTGCCGTTGTCGAAGACCGCGGTGACCGCGGCCTTCTGCGGGGCCTCCTGCCGGTAGTGCGAGTCGAAGCCCAGGTGCAGGGCGGTGGCGCCGGCCGGGACGGGCACGGCGGGCGAGACCAGGGTCGAGTCGAAGACGCCCTTCTTGGACGGCGAGCCGGTGTCGTCCCAGTCGTCCGGGTCGGCGACGGCCACGACGCCCAGGCCCCGGGTGAAGTTGCCGCGGTCCTGGCCGGCCGGGCTGGACCACTCGCGCTTGGTGTGGAAGGTCCAGCCCTGGAGCCGGGTGGTGCCCTGCGGCATGCCCGGCGCGTTGACCACCGACCAGCCCTGCGGCGCCTGCGCCGTCCAGCCGAGCACCCCGCCGACCGGCTGGAGCGCGCCGGCCAGCGACTCGAAGTCCTCGCCGAGCAGGTGGCCGGCCATCACCGGGGCAGTGCGGGCGACGAGTTCGCCGTCGGCGACGGCGAAGCGGTCACCGGCCTGCGCCCGGGCGGTGACCAGGACGCGGTGGGTGGCCCCCTCGGGCAGCCGGGCGGGCGGGGTGACGTCCCACTCGGCGGCGGCGGTGGCGCCGGCGGCGAGCGAGGCGGGCGGCACGGTGACGGCGGCGACCGTCCAGCCGGCCGGGACGACCGGCTGCGCCTCCAGCGCGCTCAGCGCGGTGGCGGCGGTGAAACGCGCGGTGACCCGGGCCGGGCGGCCGGGCAGCAGGATCGCCTCGTCGATGGTGGTCGAGGCGGCCTTGAGCGCGACGTCCACGGCCAGCGGGTCGGCCAGGCCCATCGCCGGGTCGGTCAGCAGGTGCTCGCCGTCCCAGGGGAAGCGGCCGGCGATCCGGCGGCGGAAGCCCAGCTCGCCGCGCACGCCCACGGCGACGTCGTACCAACCCTCCGGGCCGACCTTGACGTTGACGGTCTTGTCGTCGCCGGCCGCGACCCGTACCTCGCGCAGGCCGTCGCCGTAGGCGAGGTCGCCGACCAGGAAGGTCTGGGCGGTGCGCGAGCGGTTGATCACGTCCACCTCCAGCACCTTGCCGTTCCTCTCCTCGGAGAGCGAGATCTCGTAGGGCGCGTCGACGGTGCCGCGCAGGTGCCAGAGCGCGCCGTTGGGACCGTGTACCCGCAGGTCGTAACCGTCGGGGCCGACCGTCCAGACGTCGGAGATCCGGGACTTGGCGCCGACCGTGTAGTGGCGCGGCGCGGTGCCGGGCTCGGGGTAGACGGCGAGGACGGCACCCTGCTTGCCCTGGTTGATGAAGTCGACGGTCAGCTGGTCGCCCTTGAGGCGCGGCTTGACGATCAGGTTGTACGGGGCCGGGCGGGCGGCCCGGGTGCCGCGCTGCTGCTGCGGGAAGACCTGCGGGTTGGGCACGGTGGGCGCGGGCAGCTTGCCGGTGTCGACGACCTTCTGCCGGTTGCCGCTGGTGTCCGGCAGTTCGGGCCAGCGCGGGTCGCGGCCGGAGAAGTCGAAGACGTTGGTGAGGTCGCCGCAGACCGAGCGGCGCCAGGGGCTGATGTTGGGTTCCTGGACGCCGAACCGCTGCTCCAGGAAGCGCAGCACCGAGGTGTGGTCGTAGACGGTGGAGTCGACGACGCCGCCGCGGGTCCACGGCGAGACGACGATCATCGGCACCCGCACGCCCAGGCCCATCGGGTAGGGGCCCGAGACGACGGTCTCGCCCGCGGGCAGGGTGTCGGACCAGGTCAGCGAGCCGTCGGCGGCCTTGACCCGGTACTTGCCGTCCTGGCTCACCACGCGGTGGTAGGTGGAGCCGCCCTTGCCCACCCGGACCACCACCTCGCCGTCGACCGGCACGGTGGACTTGCCGCGCCCGGTGGCCAGCGGCGGGACGGGCGGCAGGTTGTGGTCGAAGAAGCCGCCGTGCTCGTCGTAGTTGAGGATGAAGACGGTCTTCTGCCACACCTCGGGCTTGGCCGCGAGGGCCGCCAGCAGCCGGGCGGTGAGGTGCTCGCCGTTCGGCGGCGCGTAGTTGGCGTGCTCGGAGAGCGCGGCGGGGGCGACGATCCAGGAGACCTGCGGGAGGGTGTCGGCCCGGACGTCGGCGGCGAAGGCCTCGACCAGGGCGTCGCCCATCGCGAAGGGGTCGTTCTTCTTGGCCGGGTCGCCGACGGCGTGCATGCCGCGGTCGTAGAGCGGCTCACCGGGCTTGGCCTTGACGAAGGGGGCGAACCAGGCGAGCGCGTTGTCGTCGTAGTTGTCCAGCGCCTGGTAGGTCTTCCAGCTGACGCCGGCCTTCTCCAGGCGCTCGGCGTAGGTCGTCCACTCGTAGCCGCCGGGGATCTCGGTGTTGTCGGTGACCGGGGTGTCCCGGACGGTGCCGCCGCTGGTGCCCGTCATCAGGTGGTCGCGGTTGGTGTTGGTGTTGCACTGCACCGAGGCGTAGTAGGCGTCACAGGCGGTGAACACCGAGGCGAGCGCGTGGTAGAAGGGCATGTCGGCGCTCTCGTAGTAGCCCTGGCCGAGCCAGCCGCTGGAGCGGCGGGTGACCGAGCCGTCGGCGAGGCCGTCGTTCCAGGCCTTCATCGAGTCGACGAAGCCGAACGCGGGGGCGCCCTGCTGGTAGGCGCTGGTGTGGGCGGCGTTCATCGCGAAGGGCAGCAGGTAGCCCTCCTTGCGGCTCGGGTCGGGCTGGTGGAAGACCGAGCGGCCGTTGACGCCGCGCACCGCCGCGCGGTCGCCGAAGCCGCGGACGCCCGCCAGGGTGCCGAAGTAGTGGTCGAAGGCGCGGTTCTCCTGCATGAACACCACGACGTGCTGGATGTCCGCCAGCCGGCCGGGGCGGGCCGGCGCGGCGAGCGCCTCGCGCACGCTGAGCGGGAGGGCGGACAGCACGGCGGCCGCCGCCGCGCCGCCGAGCAGGGTGCGGCGCGACAGTTCGGGCTTCGGACTCATCGGGGGTGGCTCCTTGTACACAGCGGGGGTGGTCGGACGCTTTGGTCCAGACCCGTTATGTGTACGGGCCCCAGGTGGACGGGAACGGGGGGTTCGATGGCGCGCCGATGACGGACAGTGAACCCCGAGCTGTACAGACAACTTGACCCGGTTCCGCACCCACTGCCCGGACCGCCCGCCGCACCCTTGACAGAGGCCCCTCAAGGCACTCCAGGCACCCGGTCACGGAAGGTAGTTGACGAACCGTCGGCAGGCTCCGGCCAGGTCGTGGACAACCCTTGACGAGGCATGTGGTCTGTGGAAATCTCACGGCAGGTCCAGGCCAATGATCTTCGAACGGGGGCGAGGATCGGATCGTCCGACGCATCAGGGGGGATACCTGGGAGTCGGGTCCGGCCGTGCCTCGGCGTCCTGCCGACCGGTCCGCGGGGCGGGCCGGCCACCCTTCGGCAGCCGCGCCGTCCGACCGCGCGCCGTGCCGCGTCCGCGCCGCCACGGCCACCGCTCGGACGGGTGCCCCGCAGCTCCGTCTCCGACTCCCGAATCGAGCACAGCATGTCCGAGTCCCCCAACCGGCCCGACCCTGCCTCAACCGCCGGGGAACCCGCGAGAGCGACGGACGCCACCGGGCCCGCCTCCCCCTCCCAGCACGGGATCTGGCTGACCAGCAGACTCACCCACGTCCCTGAGGTCTTCCACCTCGCGCTGCGCCTCGCCTTCGACCGGATCGACACCGAGGCCCTGGCCCGCGCCGTCGCCGCGACCGCCGCCCGGCACCCCGCGCTCGGGGCGGCCCTGGTGGAGCGGGACGGCGTGGTCCACCAGGTCCCCGCCGGGCGGGCGCCCGGACTCACCGTACTCGACACGGCCGCCGACAGCGCCGAGTCGCTCGCCAAGCGGCTCGCGGAGGAACTCGCCCTCCCCTTCGACCTGGCCGCCGGGCCGCTCGCCCGGTTCACCCTGCACCAGCGGCCGGACGGGAGCGCCGAACTGCTGGTGGTGGCCCACCACGCGGTGTTCGACGGCACCTCCAAGGACGTGCTCGTCGCCGACCTGGCCGCCGGGTACGCCGCCGCGCTCGCGGGCGAGGATGAGGATGCGGCCGGAGCCGTGACCACCGCACCCACGACCACCGGGGCCGTGACCGCCGAAGCCCCGCGGCCCGTCGACCCCGCGCTCCCGCCTGCGCTCGCCGAGGCGGCCGCCGCGTTCCACGGCCCGCGCTGGGCCGCCGCCACCGACCCGGTGCTGCCCGGCGGCGCGCGGGCCACCACCGCCGCCGGCCCCGGCGAGGCCGTCACCTGGCGGCTGGACGGCGCCGGCCGCGCCGCCCTCGACGCCGCCGCCCGGCAGGCCGGGGTCACCGTCTTCGAGTTCCTGCTCGCCGCCCTGCACGGCCTGCTGCACCGCTACGGCGGTGAGGCCGTCCCGGTCGCCGTCCCGTTCTCGATCCGCCGCCCCGGGCAGCGCGGCGTGATCGGCCCGTTCGTCAACGAGCTGCCGGTGTACGCCCCGGCCGGCGCCGGCGCGGACGACCCGTTCGCACACTACGCCCGGGCCGTGCGCGCCGAGGTCCGGTCGGTGTCGGAGCACCGCACGGTCCCGTTCGGCACCGCCGTACCCGGCCTCACCCCCCGGGCCGGGCTCGCCCCGGTCTCCTTCGGCTACCGCCGCCGCACCACCGCCGACCCGGTCTTCCCCGGTAGCGCCACCCGGGTCGACTGGACGGTCTTCCACCACGCGGCCCGCAACACCCTGCACCTCCAGGCCGTCGCCGACCCGGAGGCGGTCGAGTTCTCCCTCCAGTACGACCCAACCGTCCTCGCCCCGGCCGCCGCCCGACGGATCGCCGGCCACTTCGCCACCCTGCTCGCCGCCGCCACGGACGACCCCGGCAAGGTACTCGGCGACCTGCCGCTGCTCGACGCGGCCGAGCAGCGGCTCGTCACCATCGAGTGGAACGCCACCGAGCGCGCGTACCCGAGCGGGCGGACCGTGCTCGACCTGGTCCGGGAGCGGGCCGCCGCCGCTCCGGACGCGCCCGCCGTGGTGGCCGGCGAGCAGCGGCTGACCTACCGCGAACTGCTGGACCGCGCCGAGCGGCTGGCCGGCGCGCTCACCGCGGCCGGCATCGGCCGGGACGACCTGGTCGGCCTGCACCTGGCCCGCACCGCCGACCTGCCGGCCGCGCTGCTCGCCGTGCACGCCGTCGGCGCCGGCTACCTGCCGCTGGACCCCGGCTACCCGGCCGAGCGGCTGGCCTTCGTGCTCGCCGACTCCGGCGCCGCCCTGCTGCTGGCCGACCGCGAGCCGGCGCCCGAGGTGGCCGCCGCCGCCCCGGCGGTGCTCCGCCTCCCGGCGGCCGGCGACGCTGTGGCCACACCGGCCGGCACCGAGGACGCGGCGACCGACACCGCGGACGCGGCGGCCGGTGCCGCCCCGGGCCGGCTCGCCTACGTGCTCTACACCTCCGGCTCCACCGGCCGCCCCAAGGGCGTGGAGATCGGCCACCGGGCACTGGTCAACCTGCTCGCGGCCTTCGCCGAGCGGCTGGACTCCGGCCCGGGACACGTCTGGCTCGGCCTCACCTCGCTCTCCTTCGACATCTCCGCCCTCGAACTGCTGCTGCCGCTGACCACCGGCGGCCGGCTGGTGCTGACCCCCGACGGCCTGGCGGTGGACGGGCCGGGGCTGCGCGCCCTGGTCGAGCGCGAGGGCGTCACCCACGTCCAGGCCACCCCCTCGGGCTGGCGCGTCCTGCTCGGCGCCGGGCCGCTGCCCGCCGGGCTGACCAGCCTGGTCGGCGGCGAGGCACTGCCCCTGCCGCTGGCCCGGCAACTGCGGGCCGGCACCCGGCGGCTGCTCAACGTCTACGGGCCGACCGAGACCACCATCTGGTCCACCTGCGCCGAGATCCCCGAGGCGCCGGAGGCCGTCCGGATCGGCAGGCCGATCGCCAACACCCGCGCCCGCGTGCTGGACCCCCGGCGCCGGCCGCTGCCGATCGGGGTACCGGGCGAGCTCCACCTGGGCGGCGACGGGCTCGCCGAGGGCTACCTGGGGCGGCCCGGGCTGACCGCCGAGCGCTTCGTCGACGACCCGTTCGGCACCCCCGGCGACCGCCTCTACCGCACCGGCGACCTGGTCGCCTGGAGCCCGGAGGGCGAACTGGAGTTCCTCGGCCGGCTCGACGACCAGGTCAAGATCCGCGGCCACCGGATCGAGCTGGGCGAGATCGAGTCCGCGCTGCTCACCCACCCGGACGTCGCCGAGGCCGCCGCCGCGGTGCACCGGGAGGAGGACGACGCGGAGCCGTTCGTCGCCGGGTACCTCGTCCCGGCCGCCGGGAGCACCGCGCCCGCGCCCGCCGAGCTGCGCGCCTTCCTCCAGCGCTCGCTGCCCGGCGCCGCCGTCCCGCAGCGCTTCCTGGTGCTCGACCGGCTGCCGCTGACGCCCAACGGCAAGCTGGACCGGCGCGCGCTGCCCGTCCCGCCGGTCCCGGTCGAGACGGCGTCCGCCACCGCGCCGGACGGCGGACAGGGCGGCGGACAGGAGCAGGAGCAGGAGCACGACGAGGTGCTCGGCGCCGTCCTCGCCGTCTGGTCCGAGGTCCTGCGACTGCCCGACCTCGGCCCCGAGGAGGACCTCTTCGAGCTCGGCGGGCACTCCCTGACGATCATCCAGATCACCGCCAGGATCCGCGACCTGCTCGGCGTGGAGCTGGACTTCGACGTCTTCTTCGCCACCCCGACCCCGCTCGGCATCGCCGCGGCCGTCCGCGAACTGCGCTGACCCACGGGCGGCGCGGCCATCCCCGCGCCGCCCCTGTCCCCCGCACCGCGCCCTTCCCCGCACCGAGTCCCTCCCCGCACCGCGCCTCCCTCCGCCTCCCTCCCCCTGCGGCGGCCCCGGCCTCGCGGCGACCCCGCCCGACGGCCCGAGCCCCACCGCCCCGACGTGCGCCGAAATGGAACACCCGATGACCGACCTCCAGGACCCCGCCGCCGGGTTGTCCGCGACCAAGCGCGCCCTGCTCGCCCAACGGCTGCGCGCCGCCGCGGCCGGCCCCGCGGACGCCACCGCCCCGGCCCCCGCGAACACCGTCCCCGTCCGGCCCGCCGACGCCGGGGTGCCGCTCTCCAGCGGCCAGGAACGGCTCTGGTTCATGGACCAGTTCGCCCCCGGCTCCACCGCCTGGACCCTCGCCCCGGCCCGCCGGCTGCGCGGCCCGCTCGACCGAACCGCGCTGGACGCCGCCCTCACCGACCTGCTCGCCCGGCACGAGGCGCTGCGGATGTCCTTCCCCGCCACCCCCGAGGGCACCGCGCAGCTCCTGATCGCCGAACCCGCCCCGTGCGCTGCCGAGTTCGTCGACGCCGCCGACGACCCCGACCCGGCCGCCCGCGCGGCCCGGGAACTCGGCGAGCGGGTGGCGCAGCCGTTCGACCTGGCCGCCGGCCCGCTGCTGCGCGCCCTGCTGGTGCGCACCGCCCCGGACGAGCACGTGCTCGCCCTGGTCATGCACCACATCGTCAGCGACGGCTGGTCGCTCGACCTCCTGAACCGCGAACTCGACGCGCTCTACGCCCGGCACGCCCACGGCACCCCGGACCAACTCCCGGATCTCCCCGTGCAGTTCGGTGACTACGCGCACTGGCAGCGGGAGCGCCTGGCCGGCGAGGCGCTGGCCGCCTCCCGTGCGCACTGGCGCGAGGAGCTGCGCGACGTCCCCGCGCTGGAGCTGCCCACCGACCGGCCCCGGCCGCCGGTGCTCACCTTCGAGGGGGCCGCCACCGAGTTCCACTGGAGCCCCGAACTCGGCCGCGGCGTCGCCGCCCTGGCGCGCTCCGCGAACGCCTCCGGCTACATGGTGCTGATGGCCGCGCTGCAGACCCTGCTCGGCCGGCACGCCGGACAGCGGGACTTCGCGATCGGATCCGCCGTCGCCGGCCGCCTCCACCGCGAACTGGAGGGCGTGGTCGGCCTGTTCGTCAACATGCTGCCGATCCGGGCCCGGCTGGAGGGCGACCCCGCCTTCACCGAACTGCTCCGCCGGGTGCGCGGCACCACGCTCGACGCCTACACCCACCAGGAGGTGCCGTTCGAGCAGATGGTGGCCGACCTGGACATCGAGCGCGACGTCAGCCGCTCCGCCGTCTTCCAGGTCAGCTTCGCCTTCCAGAACTACGGCGACCGCAGCGCCGCCACCGCCCCCGACTCCCCCGGCGCGCCCTCCGCCGAGAGCTTCGGGCACGAGGCCGCCACCACCCGCACCGACCTCGCCTTCTACCTGCGGGAGAAGTCCGACGGCGGCCTGTACGGGCTGGTCACCTACCGCACCGACCTCTTCGACGCCGCCACCGTACGGCGGTTGACCGAGCGCTTCGAGCTGCTGGTCGCGGCGGCGGTCGCCGACCCGCAGCGGCCGCTCTCCCGGCTGCCGCTGGCCACCCCCGGCGAGCGGCACGACGTCCTGGAGCGGTGGGCGGCCGGGCCCGCGCTGCCCGACCCCGCCGACGGCCCGCAGACCCTCACCGCCCTGCTCGCCGACACCGCACGCGCCCACCCGGACCGCCCGGCCCTGGAGTTCGAGGGCCGCACCCTCGACTACCGGGAGCTGGACGAGCGCGCCAACGGCCTCGCCCGCCGGCTGCGGGCACTCGGCGTCGGGCCGGACGACCGCGTCGCGGTCTGCCTGGAGCAGTCGGCCGAACTCGCCGTCGCCCTGGTCGGCGTGCTGAAGGCGGGCGGCGCCTACCTGCCGCTGGACCCCGAACAGCCGCCCGCCCGCCTCGCCCACCTGGTCGCCGACGCCGGGGTGCGGGTGCTGCTCACCGACACGGCGCTGCACGAGCGCTTCCCCGGCTACGAGGGCGCCGCGCTGCTGCTGGACACCGACCCCGCGCCGCGCGACCCCGAGCCGCTGGAGGAGGCCTCCGGCCCGGAGCAGCTGGCCTACGTGATCTACACCTCCGGCTCCACCGGCGCCCCCAAGGGCGTCGCCGTCCAGCACCGGCAGATCCTCAACTACCTGGCCGGGGTGCGGGAGCGGTTGCGGATCGAACCGGGCGCCGGCTACGGGCTGCTGCAGTCGCTCTCGTTCGACTTCAGCATCACCATGCTCTACCTCGCGCTGAGCACCGGCGGCCGGGTCCACCTGCTGCCACGCCGCATCGCGGGCGCCGAACTCGCCGAGCGCATCGAGGCGTTGCGGCTCGACTACCTCAAGATGACGCCCTCCCACCTGGCCGCGCTCGGCGCCGACGCCCCGATGGAGCGGCTGCTGCCGCGCCGGGCGCTGGTGCTCGGCGGCGAGGCCTCCGCCTGGCCGTGGGCCGCCGAACTCGCCGCCCTCGGCCGGTGCGCGGTCTTCAACCACTACGGTCCGACCGAGGCCACCGTCGGCGTCACCGTCCACGAGGTCACCGCCGAGGCCGCGGGCCCGGGCAGCACCCCGATCGGCACCCCGCTCGCCGGCGCCCGCTGCCACGTCCTCGACGAGGCGATGCAGCCGGTGCCGCCGGGCGTCACCGGCGAGCTGTACCTGGGCGGCGACCGGCTGGCCCGCGGCTACCTGGGCCGCCCCGACCTGACCGCCGAGCGCTTCGTCGACGACCCGTTCGGCGCCCCCGGCGACCGCCTCTACCGCACCGGCGACCTGGCCCGCTGGCGCGCCGACGGCACGCTCGACTACCTGGGCCGGGCCGACGACCAGATCAAGGTGCGCGGCTACCGGGTCGAGCCCGGCGAGGTCGAGGCCGCCCTCACCGCGCTGCCCGGCATCACCCAGGCCGTCGTCCTGGCCCGCGGCGAGGGGCTGCGGCAGATGCTGGTCGGCTACCTGGAGCACCCGGGCGAGGGGCCCGCCCCGGCCGCCGCCGAACTGCGCGAGGCCCTCGCCGAGGTCCTGCCCGACTACATGGTCCCGGCCCGCTTCGTGGTGCTGGAGCGCCTGCCGCTGCTGGCCCACGGCAAGGTCGACCGGCGCAACCTGCCCGAGCCCGAGGAGCCCGCCGCCAGCGGCGAGTTCGTCGAACCGGAGGGCGAGGCCGAGGAGTTCGTGGCCGCCCTCTGGGCCGAACTGCTGGGCGTACCCAGGGTCGGCGCCCTGGACGACTTCTTCGAACTCGGCGGGCACTCCCTGCTGGCCACCCAGGTGGTCGCCAGGGTGCGCCGCGCCTACCCCGAACTCCCCACCCCCGTCGGGGTGATGGACCTCTTCAAGCACCCCACCGTGCGCCGGCTGGCCGCCCTGGTCAGCGACCCGCACGCCGACCGCGGCCCGCGCAGCCTGCTGCACCTGCTCACCCCACCCGGCCGCAAGGCCGCCGCGAGCCTGGTCTGCGCACCCTACGGCGGCGGCAGCGCGCTCATCTACAAGCCGCTCGCCGACGCCCTGCCCGCCGACTGGGCCCTGCACTCGCTCGCCGTCCCCGGCCACGAACTGGGCGAGGAGGCGATGGACGTCGACGAGGTCGCGGCCGGCTGCGCCCAGGAGATCCTGGACAACGTCGAGGGCCGGATCGTCCTGTACGGCCACTGCGGCGTCGGCGTCCGGCTGGCCGTCGAGATCGCCCGGCGGGTCGAGGCGGCCGGGCGCGAGATCGACGCCGTCCACCTCGGCGGCATCTTCCCGTTCGCCCGCCCGCGCGGGCGCGGCGCCGCCGTCGGCGAGTGGTGGGCCCGCACCGCCGACCGGCTGCGCAGCGACCAGGGCATGATCAACGCGCTGGCGGCGGCGGGCCTGGACACCGACGAGGTCGGCACCGAGCAGCTGCGCCTGATGGTGGCCAACCGGCGGACCGGCACCCGGGAGGCCGAGCAGTACTTCACCCGGCTGTTCGAGAGCGAGGACGGCCGGATCAACGCCCCGGTCTACGCGGTCTGCGGCGACCGGGACCCGGCCACCGAGTTCTACGAGGAGCGGTACCGCGAGTGGCACCGGCTCAGCGACACCACCGGCGTGGTGGTGCTCGACGAGGCGGGCCACTTCTACCTCAAGTACCGGGCCGCCGAGCTCGCCGAGATCATCACCACCGTGCACCGCTCGGTGGCGGACGGCGCGGAGGAGCGGCACCGACGCACCGAGGGCGCCACCTGGTGGCTGGCCGGGATGTCCCGGGACGCCGCGCAGGCCCCCGCCGCGTCCACGGCGTCGGGCCCGGTGCGACCGACCATGCGCCGCTTCCTCGGTGTCGCCGCCGGCCAGCAGATCTCGATGATCGGCTCGGCGCTCACCGAGTTCGCCCTGCCGGTCTGGATCTACCTCACCACCGGCTCACTCGCCCAGTTCGGCCTGCTGGCCGCCTGCGGCCTGGTCCCCGGCATCCTCACCGCGCCGCTCGCGGGCGCCCTGGTGGACCGCGGCGACCGGCGCCGGATCATGCTGTACGGCGATGTCGCGGCCGGCCTCACCCAGGCGGTGATGCTGCTGCTCTACCTCACCGACTCGTTGCAGGTCTGGCACGCCTATGTGCTGATAGCACTGCTGTCGACGGCGCTCACCTTCCAGCGGCTGGCGTGGAACTCGGCGGTGCCCCAGCTGGTCCCGAAACGTTTCCTCGGCCGCGCCAACGGCGTCGTCCAGATGGCCTTCGGCCTCGCCCAGTTCCTGGTCCCGCTGTTCGCCGTCGGCCTGCTGTCGGCGCTCGGCCTCGGCGGCATCCTCGTGATGGACGTCGCCAGCTACGTGGTCGCCACCGGCATCACCCTGGCCGTGCGCTTCCCCGACGTGATGGCCGCCCGGCGGCGCGAGAGCGTCACCGCCGAGATCCGGGCCGGCTTCCGGCGGGCGCTCGGCAGCCGGCACTTCCGGGCGATGCTGCTGTTCTTCGCCGTGCTCAACATCTTCCTGTCCCCGCTGTTCCTGCTCACCACCCCGCTGGTGCTCTCCTTCGCCCCGCTCGCGGCCGCCGGCTGGGTCTCGGTCGCGGCCGGCCTCGGCGCCGTGCTCGGCGGGCTGACCCTGCTGGTCTGGGGCGGGCCGCGCCGGCTGCGGCTGCGCGGCGTACTGCTCGCCACCCTCGGCCTGGCCGCCGCCTGCCTGGTGACCGGCCTGCGCCCGAGCATCTGGCCGGTGGCGCTCGGCGCCTTCGGCATGGCGTACGGGCTGGGGCTGGTCAACGGCGTGTACGCGACGATCGTGCAGACCAAGGTGCCGCTGCGCTTCCACGGCCGGGTGATCGCCGTCAACACCATGGTGGCCTGGTCCACCCTGCCGATCGGTTTCGCCGTCGTCGCACCGCTCGGGCCGCGCCTGGTCCAGCCGTGGATCGACGAGGACGGCGCGCTGGCCGGCACCGTCGGCCGACTGATCGGCACCGGCGACGGGCGCGGCATCGGCCTGCTCTACCTGCTGTTCGGCCTCGCCATGGCGCTGCTGGTCGCCGTCTGCCTGGCCGTCCCCGCGCTGCGCCACTTCGACCGCGACGTCCCCGACGCCGAGCCCGACGACCTGGTGGGCCTGACCACCCTCGCGGCCCGCACCGCTTCCGCTCCCACGTCCGAGACCCTTCCCTCCGCAACCGCCGAACCCGCCGAACCCGCCGCAACCACGCGCCGTACCGGAACCGAGGCCGCCGCCCGATGACCACCACCGACCGGACCGCCGCCGACCGGACCGCAACCGACGGCACCGCCGAGGCCGTCCACCCGCTCACCGAGGAACAGCGCCGGCTCTGGTTCCTCCAGCAGCTCCACCCCGCCGACGCAGGCTTCAACATGTACCTGTGCCGCCGGTGGAGCGGCCCGCTGGACGTCACCGCGCTGCGCACCGCGCTGGAGCGGCTGACGACCCGGCACGAGCCGCTGCGCACCCGCTTCACCCTGGACGGCGAGGCGCCCGTCCAGCTGGTCGAGCCGCCCGCGCCCGTCCCGCTCGACCTGGTCGCGCTCGCCCCCGGCGCCGGCGAACAGGACTTCACCGAGGCCTGCCGCCCCGCCGTCAACGCGCCGTTCGACCTCGCCGGGCGCCCGCCGCTGCGCGCCGTCCTGGTCTCCGCCGGGCCGGACGAGCACGCGTTCGCCCTGGTGGTGCACCACATCGTCTCGGACGGCTGGTCGTTCAAGGTCCTGTGGCGCGAGCTGCTCGCGCTCTACCGGGAGGCGCTCGGCGAGGCGCCGGCCGACCTCGCGCCGCTCGCCCTGCGCTACGGCGACGTCGCGCGCGCCGAGCAGGAACGCGCGGCGGCCGGCGGCGCCGAGCAGGCGTTCCGCTACTGGGCGGAGAAGCTGGCCGGCACCGGCCGGCTGCGGCTGCCGCTGGACCACCCCCGCCCTGCCGAGCCCCGGCACCCGGCGGGCTTCGCCAACGTCGCGCTGGACCCGGAGCTGACGGCGGCCCTGGACGCCATGGCCCGGCGCGAGCGCTGCACCCCGTTCATGGTGCTGCTGGCCGCCTACCAGTGCGTGCTGGCCCGCTGGACCGGCAGCACCGACTTCGTGGTCGGCACCCCGCTCGCGGGCCGCACCGAGGCCGCCCACGAGGCGCTGGTCGGCTACTTCGCCCGCACCGGGGTGCTGCGCGCCGACCTCACCGGCGAGCCCGGCTTCCGCACCGTGCTGCACCGGGTCCGTACCGCCACCCTGGGCGCGCTCAGCCACCAGGACGTCCCGCTGGAGCGGCTCGCCGCCCACCTGGACCTGCCCGCCGAGGCCGGCGCCGCGCCGCTCTACCAGGCGGTGTTCGTGCACCAGAGCCAGTACGACCTGGCCGGCGAGGACGGCGGCGCCCCGCTGCCCGCCGGGGTCCGCACGGCCTCCATGGACTCCGGCTTCGAACGCGCCAAGACCGATCTGCTGCTGGACAGCTGGCGCACCCCGGACGGCGGTCTGACGCTCTCCTTCTGCTTCGACCGGGAGGTGTTCGACCCGGCGACGGTGGCCGCGCTCGGCACCCGCTGCCGCGCGCTGCTGGCCGCCGCCGTCGAGGACGCCACCGCGCCGCTGCACGGGGACTGGCTGATCGGGGCGCAGGAGCGCGCCGAACTGCTCGCCCTCGGCGCGGGCCCGGTGGCCCCGTCCGGTGTCCGCCCCGTGCTCGCCCGGTTCGCCGAACGGGCCGCCGCCGCCCCGGACGCCCCGGCGCTGGAGTGCGACGGCCGCACCCTCTCCTACGCCGAACTCGACCGCCGCTCCACCGAGCTGGCCGAGCGGCTCGGCCCGGTCGCCGGGCAGCTGGTCGCCGTCCGGCTGGCCCCCTCCTTCGAGCTGGTCACGGCCCTGCTGGCGATCTGGAAGGCCGGCGCCGGCTACCTGCCGCTCGACCCGGCCCACCCGGAGGAGCGCCGGCGGCTGATGGTCCGCGAGTCCGGCGCCGTCCTGCTGCTCACGGACGAGGACGGCGAGGGCCTGCGCATCCTGCCCGGCGGCGACCCCGCCCCTGATCACGACCGCGCCGGCCTCGCCTACGTCCTCTACACCTCCGGCTCCACCGGCACCCCCAAGGCCGTCGCCGTCGATCACACCGCGCTCGCCGCCCGCGTCGACTGGATGGCGGGCCTTGACGGCTACCGCCTCACGCCCGGGGACCGGATCGTCCAGTTCGCCTCGATCGGCTTCGACACCCACGCCGAGGAGCTGTGGCCCGCCCTCGCCACGGGTGCGTGCGTCGTGCTGCTCCCCGGCGGCGGCCGGACCCTGCCCGAGCTGCTGCGCGGCCCGCACGGCCGGTCCGTCACCGTGCTCGACCTGCCGACCGCCTACTGGGAGGAACTGGTCGCGCACGACGACCGCACCCCGTGGCCGGCCGCCCTGCGGCTGGTGGTGCTCGGCGGCTCCGAGGCCCGCGCCGACGCCGTCGCCTGCTGGCGGGAGCGGCACGGCGACAGCGTCCGGCTGGTCAACACCTACGGCCCGACCGAGGCCACCGTCATCGTCACCGCCGCCGACCTCGGCGCCCCCGACGCCGGGCGCCGCCCGCCGCTCGGCCGCCCGCTGCCGGGCGTGCGGCTGTACGTGCTCGACGAGCGCGGCGCCCTGCTGCCGCGCGGCTCGGAGGGCGAACTGTACATCGGCGGCGCCGGACTCGCCCGCGGCTACCTCGGCCGCTCAGACCTGACGGCCGCCTCCTTCGTCGAGGACCCGTTCGCGGACGGGCCTTCCGCCCGGATGTACCGCACCGGCGACCGCGCCCGCTGGCGCACCGACGGGACCCTCGACTACCTGGGCCGCGCCGACGAGCAGATCAAGCTGCGCGGCTACCGGATCGAACCGGCCGAGATCGAGGCCGCCCTGACCGGCCGTCCGGACGTGCTGCGCGCCGCCACCGTCGTGCTCGGCGGCCGGCGCCTGGTCGCCTACGCCGTCCCGGCCCCCGGCGCCGCACCGGACCAGGCCGACCTGCGTGAGCACCTCGCCGCCCGGCTGCCCGCCTACCTGGTCCCCGACACCGTCGTCCTGCTCGACGCCCTGCCCCTGACCCTCAACGGCAAGCTCGACACCGCCGCCCTGCCCGAACCGGCCCCGGCCGCCACCAGCCGGTACGTGGCCCCGCGCACCGACGCCGAACAGCTGGTCACCCAGCTCTGGCAGGAGGTGCTGGGCGTACCCCGGGTCGGCGCCCTCGACGACTTCTTCGAACTCGGCGGGGACTCGCTGCTGGTCACCCGGGTGGTCGCCCGGATCCGCGCGGGCGTCGGCCTGGACGTACCGATCCGCGACGCCTTCGAGCTCTCCACGGCGGCCGCCCTCGCGGCGCGCGTCGAGGAACTCCTCATCGCCGAGATCGAGGCGCTGAGCGAGGACGAGGCCGCCGACCGGCTGGCCTAACGGCCGGGGGGCGCAGGCATCCCGGCGGGTGCCTGCGCCCCGGCGGCGGCCTTCAGATCGGCCAGCCACCCCTCCAGGCCGGCCTGGAGGATCGCGGTCGCCATCGGCACGTTCGCGTCGACCTGCGGGCCGGTGTGGGTCTCCTCAGTACTCACCTTCACCCCGCCCTTGACCCTGCTGAAGTTCCAGACGTGCACCCCGTCGATGTGCACCCCCTCCCCGTCCGCCGGACCGGTCCAACGGATGCAGGAGCCCTGCTTCACCTGCCGGACGGTCGACGTGATGTCCAGGCTCGTGGCCGGAATCCCGGTCCCGGGCGGCACCGGCGTCGTCCAGTGGAACGCCGAACCGACGCGGAAGCGGCCGTGGTCCAGCCGCTCCGCACTCGTCACCGGCCCCTGCCAGGACGGCCAGCGGTCCACCTCTGTCTGGAGCTTCCAGATCACGTCCAGCGGCGCGTCGATCACGGCCTCCGTCCGGTACCGGACCTGCGCGGCGGCATCGACGCCCGCGCCCCGGCAGGTGAGCCCCTCGGCCGGCTGCGCGGCGGAACCGCCCAGCAATCCGGTGACCAGCGGAATCGCAGCGACCCAGGCACCCAACATGACATTCCCTTTCCTAGTGCCCATCACTTCCGTTAGAAGTTCTAACTCCTCACTGTTCCAACAGTCAATAGCTTCCGTGATAGGTTCTAACCATGGCGAAGAGCGACCCCACCACCCCCCGCGAGCGCTACCGCACCCAGGTCCGCGCCGAGGTCATGGAACGCGCCTGGGAACAGATCGCCACCGCCGGCGCCTCCGCCCTCTCCCTCAACGCGATCGCCAAGCAGATGGGCATGAGCGGCCCCGCCCTCTACCGCTACTTCGCCAACCGCGACGAGCTGATCACCGAACTCGTCCGCGAGGCCTACCGCAGCCTCGCCGACACCCTCGCCACGGCCGCCGCCGACGGCGCCGACCTGGCCGCCCTCGCCCGCGCCCTGCGCACCTGGGCCCTCGCCGACCCCCAGCGCTACCTGCTGGTCTACGGCACCCCCGTCCCCGGCTACCAGGCCCCCGAGGACACCACCGCCATCTCCCAGGGGATCGCCGCCACCCTCCTCCACGCCTGCACCGCCGCCCTCCCCCCGAACGCCCCCGCCACCCCTCTCAGCACCCACCTCGCCACCCACCGCACCTGGGCCGCCACCCACCCCGCCCCACCCGAGGCCCTGGCCCTCTTCCTCACCGTCTGGACCCGCCTCCACGGCGTCCTGTCCCTCGAACTCGCCGGCCACTTCACCGGCATGCGCTTCGACCCCGAGTCCCTCTTCGACGCCGAACTCGCCGCCCTGCTCCCCTGACTCAGCCCACTCGCCCTGCCCCCATCGGCCGGGTCCGCTCCAGCAGTTCACGCACCCGCACGTTTCGGCCGTGCGGCCTGGTCGCAGCGATCATCGCCCTGAACCGGTCATCCGCCCGCCCCGACTGCACCTGCGGGTAGTCATCCAGGGCCAAGTGCCAATTCTGAACAGCCTCCTCCAGCCGCCCGACCTCAAGCTGCCACTCGGCGAGCATCGCCCGGTGCCGAACCCTGGCCCTCCGATATACGGCCGGCCTGACCCTCTCCGAGCGTTGCAGAGCCCTGATCGCGCCCGCCCGGTCGCCGAGTTCGTAGCTCACCTGGGCCACGTGATAGGCGAGCGACGCGGGGTCATAGGAGCCGTGAGCCTTGGCCCTGGACTCAGCCCGCTCCATGGCGACTTCGGCCGCACGCAGCATCCCCAGAGCGCCGGCACGATCCCCGGTCTGCGCAAGGGCATGGGCCTGCTGCCCCGCCAGGAAGGCACGCATCCTCGGCCCTGCCTGCGGTGACGCGATCGACGCGGCCTCCGCGAGTCGCACCGCCTGTGAACCGTGACCGAGTTCGACGGCCTGCACGCTCATTCCCCGCAGCGTGATGCAGTAGGTCAGATGATCACCCGCAGCGAGCGCAAGCTCCAGCGCCTTGGTGTAGTAGCTCTGTCCGAGCGTATCCAGACGTTCGTCCACGGCCATGTACCCCGTCAGATAGAGGTGATCGGCCGCCGCGGAGAGCATCGCCCTCCGCACTTCCTCCGGGGCGGTGGCGCGCAGGTACGGGACGATGTTGTTGACCATGAACGCAGCCGCCATCGGCCGCGCGGTCCGCCCGCCGAACTGGTCGTCGATCTCACTGATCCGCTCCGTCATCGCGATGACGGACTCCACCTCACCCATCCCGATCCTGCTGTGCGGATCGGTCCTCAGCCTCTCGAAGCGCCCCATCACATCCGGCCAGCCCGGAATCGTCATCGCGACCGAGTAGAGGCCCGCTCCGAGCACACCCCTGCGCGATGGATCCATGTCGGCACTCCCGAGATCAATCAGCCCTCTCACCACGTCTACGGATTTCTCCTGCTCATCGGGCCGATCCACGAAACCAGCATCGAAGGCCGTAACCACTCGCCCAAGACGCCGACCCAAAACCTCCAGGACCGCGTTCCGGTACTTCGCCATGGGACGCGTTCCGGAAAGCCAGTGGGACACCGCCGACTCGTCGTACCTGAGCTTGAATCCGCCCTCCGTACCAGCCCGATTGACCGCACGCGCGAACTCGCCGTTGCTGTTCCACCGGCACTCCGTGAGCAAGTTTGCCAGTTTCAGGTTCGCCGTCCGCCCGCTCACCATCGACCTCGCCTCCAGGCTCGGGTTTCAAGGGTTTCAACCAACGAGGGCCCATCCACCGCGCTCACCAGCGGTGCATGCCTGTTGACTGTACGTCATGCCCGCCAGGGCGGTCCGACTCTTGGCGCATCTGGCTGCCGCCACCGTCTGACCCGGCTCGCACCTCTTGCCCGAAGCACCGAAGGGTTCCCCACCATGCCCACCCACAGCTCATCGGTCGCCGTAGCTCGCACCCCCATCGCCGTTCCTCGAACGAGACGATGGATCCAGGCTCAAGTGGCCGACTGGCGCGTCCACCTCGACGACTGCGCCAGGGACGCCATTTCGGTGATCACCTCGGAGCTCGTGGCCAATGCGGTCCAACACGGCACCGGGACGACTCTCACAGTCGGCCTCCACATCCACCCGGTCCGGAAGCGGCTTCTGATCGAAGTTCACGACGGATCGACCGTTCTTCCGGTGGCTCGTTCCGCCACGCGGAACGAGGAGTCCGGCCGAGGCATGTTCCTGGTCCAGCGACTCGCCCTCAACCACGGCGTCGAACGGACCGGCCACGGCAAGAAGGTCTGGGCCGAGTTGGAGATCCCGGTCCAACCGTTGACTCGACGCCAGGTCCTGACCCATCCCCATCGCACGCTCCGCGCCGTCGCCCGCCGGCTCTCCCGCCGCCGTGGCGCTCGGATACGTCCGGTGCCGGGCGACACCTCGCGCTGAGCCCCACAGCTTCCTGCCCCGAGCGCCGGGGCAGGAACGACCCCCGTCACGGGAGGTCGAACCCGGGCCGCTACAAGGCGAGCCCGGTAAGGCATACCTCATCTCTCAAGGAGGCATCCCATGATCGAGCAGCAGAACGCGGAGCCGAAGGACGACGACCTCGTGGTCGAGATCGGCGACCTCACCATCCTCACCGAAGGCCAGGGCAAGGGCAGCAGCGAGGACAAGCGGCGCGCCTACAACTGCTGACGTCCAGTGGTGGGGGGGCCCCCCCCCCCGGGCCCCCCCCCCACCCCCCCCCCCCCGCGGGGGCCAATATAACCGGGGGGGTGTGGGAAAGGAAAA
>NZ_JBIBHU010000020.1:0-178465 GCF_042957205.1 Kitasatospora sp. NPDC008115
CCCCCCCCCCCCCCCCCCCCCCCCCCCCCCCCCCCCCCCCCCCCCCCCCCCCCGGCGCCCCCCCCGGGGGCCCCCCCCCCCGGCCGGGGGGGGGGGGGGCGCGGGCCCCCCCCCCCCCCCCCCCCGCCCTGGTAACCCCCACCACCCTCCGCCCCGGCCACATGGGGGATGGGGATTGGGTTGGGGGCACGGGGTTGGGGCGGAGGGGTGGGGCGGGGCCCGGGAGAAACGTTTCTGCCGCCCGGCCCCGAGCGGCACGCTCGGGGCCGGGCGACTACAGGGGCGGTACGGGGCGCGGCGCGGCGCAGCAGGGCCGGGGCCGGAGCTGCGGAGCGGCGCCCGGGGGAGAGCGGCCTGCCCGGCCCGAGCCGTGCGCTCGGGCCGGGCAGGCATCCCGGCTCTGCGGCCTGTGGAGCGCGCAGAACCGTGGCCGCTCCGGTGGGCGAGGGGAGAGAACGGCGCCGCGCTCCGGGCGGGCCCGGAGCGCGGCGTGATGGTGGGGAATCCCGTCGGCTGGAGTGGAAAGTCGGCCCGGCCGACTTTCCACTCCAGGGGTCAGCTCTCCTCGCGCCAGCCCTCGTGGGAGGTGGCGATGGTGTCGAGGGTGTGGAGGAGTGCGGGGGTCCAGCCGGTCTCGGGGGGTTCCGCGACGACCAGCCACTGGGCGTCCTCGGCGTCGTCCTCGCCGGCGAGCGCGTCGCGGACGATCTCGAGTTCGCCGAGGTCGGGGTGGTCCGCGCTCAGCTCCTCCGCTGCCTCCTCGGCGGCGTCGCGGTCGGGCAGGACGAGCAGTTGCCGGGCGTGCGGGTCGAAGTCGTCCGGCAGGTCGGTGGTGGGCTCTTCGGTCACCCGTCCATTCTCCAGGGGCGGAGCTGTCCGTCCCCCGTGGGATGCTGGTAGGCGATGGCCAGGAAGAGTGCACCCGACGACCTGCTCGCCCCGCTGACCCTCGCGGTCGGCCAGGAGGAGCTGCTGCTGGACCGTGCCGTCGCCCAGGTGGTGGCCGCGGCGAGGGCGGCCGACCCGGACACCGATGTGCGGGACCTCCCGCCGGGCGGCCTGCAGCCCGGCAGCCTGGCCGAGCTGACCACCCCGTCGCTCTTCGCCGAGCGCAAGGTCATCGTGGTCAGGGCCGCCCAGGACCTCTCCGCCGACTCCGTCAAGGAGGTCAAGGCGTACATCGAGGCCCCCGCCGATGAAGTGATCATGGTCCTGGTGCACGCGGGCGGCGCCAAGGGCAAGGGCCTGCTGGACGCGGGCCGGAAGGCCGGCGGCCGCGAGGTGGCCTGCGCCAAGCTCGCCAAGGCGAGCGAGCGGCTGGCCTTCGTGCGCGGCGAGTTCCGCACGCTCGGCCGCTCGGCGACGCCCGAGGCCTGCCAGGCGCTGCTGGACGCGCTCGGCAGCGACCTGCGCGAGCTGGCGGCCGCGTGCAGCCAGCTCACCTCCGACGTCGAGGGCGCCATCGACGAGACGGTGGTGGCCCGCTACTACAGCGGCCGGGCCGAGGCGACCGGTTTCGAGGTGGCGGACCTGGCGGTCACCGGCCGGGCCGCCGAGGCGCTGGAGCGGCTGCGCTGGGCGCTGGCGGTCGGCCAGCCGCCGACCGGCATCACCTACGCCCTGGCCTCCGGCGTGCGCAGCATCGGCCGGCTGGCGACCACCGGGCGGAACATGCGCCCGGCGGACCTGGCGCGCGAGCTGGGCATGCCGCCGTGGAAGGTCGAGCGGGTCCGCCAGCAGATGCGCGGCTGGACGGGCGACGCCGTGGCCACCGCCCTGACCGCGATCGCGCAGGCGGACGCCGCCGTCAAGGGCGGCTCCGACGACCCGGCCTTCGCGCTGGAGCGGGCCGTGGTCGCCGTGGCGAGGGCCGCCCGGGCCGGTTCCCGGACGCCGTCGTACTGACCGCGCCCGCACCCGCCCCGCCGCTACCGGCCGCTGCTACGGGCTTCCGTTACGGGCCGCCGATCGCCTTGAGCATGTCCCGGGTGTCGTCGAGCATGGCCTTGCGCACGGTTTCCCGGTCCAGCGTGTGGTTCTTGCCGGTCTGGTAGTTGTCCGTCCAGTACAGCGAGTACGTCATGCCGCCGTCGCGGACCTGTAGGTAGTGGTTGATGTCGTGGAAGGTCTTGTCCGAGCTGGTCGGCTCGTCGCCGTAGGCGAAGTAGGCCTCCTCGCCGAGGCCCGGAGCGTCGGTGATCTCGTACTTCTGCTGCTCGAAGTACTGCCGCATGGCGGCGAACTCGGGGACGGAGTCGACGGCCTTGTGCAGCTCGACCCGGATGTCGAGGGTCGCGTAGTCGGTGGTCTCGCTGCCGTCGGGCGTGCGCTTCATCAGCGCGTAGCAGCGCATGACGTCCATGGAGTCGCTGCGGCCGGCGTGCTCCAGCGGGTAGTTGTCCACCATCCTGTACTTGCCGCGGAACGCGGTGAGCTTGCCCGCGTCGCAGATCCGGTCGACGGCGTGGTAGCCGCGGATGCCCTTCACGGCCGAACGGCCGTCCACGATGCCGGGCACCACGGCGACGGTACCGGTCCAGACCACCGAGGCGAGGATCGCGCCGACGAACGCCCACACCGCGTTGCGCCGCAGACCGCCACCACGCCCGCCGTTCGGCGCGGCTCCACCGGGCACACCCGATCCACCGGGCACCCCGGGCGAGCTGGGCAGCCCGGGCGGCGGTCCGAAGCCGGGCTGAGCGCTCGGCGTCGGCGGCGGCTGCGGCTGCTGCTGTGGGAAGCCGGCGAAGCCGGGCCCGCCCTGCGGTGGTGGCGGCGGTGTCCCCAATGTGTGCCCCCCTCGGGCCCTCGACGCGGGTGCCGGTCACCCGGGACCCTACCGGTCGTACCGAAGGCCGGGACAGGCAACGTGGCGGTCCGCCCGGCCGGTAGGGTCGGGCCCCTCATCGGCCACACGTCCCAGGGGGGACCTTGCGCACGCGCACCATCACGATCGTCACGGCGGCCGGACTGCTGGCCGGGCTGACGGCCTGCTCCAGCGGTTCGAGGACGGTGGCGGCGGCGGGAGCGGACCCGGTTCCGCAGCCCGCCGTCACACAGACCGTCACCGCGACGGTCACCGCTCCGGCACCGCCCGCGCCACCGGCTCCGACGGTCACCGTGACCGTCACGGCGACCGCGACCCCGCCGCCGCCCGCCGCCACCGCGCCGCCCACCGAGGCCGGGGCCGGCACCGGAACGGTCACCAAGCCCGAGGCCGGGAACGCACCCGCCGAGCCGGCCGACACGATCGACGGCAGCGGCACCTTCCTGGTCGGCACCGACATCCGGCCCGGCACCTACCGCACGGCCGGCCCGGGCGGCGGCTCGATGGGCATGTGCTACTGGGAGCGCGCCCGCGCCGCCGACGGCGACCTCGGCTCGATCATCGCCAATGAGAACCTGATGGGCCAGGGCGTCGTCACGATCAAGAAGTCCGACGTCGTCTTCAAGACGCAGGGCTGCCAGCCCTGGACGAAGATCAGCTGAGCACACCGGCCACCAGCCGCCCGACCGGCCCCGGAAACGCGTACTGCCCGACCGGTGGGGACCGGTCGGGCAGTCGGTGGAAGGCCTGTGAGCAGGCACTTCCGGTCAATCTCTGTGCACCGCACCCGCGTGGCGAACGCAGGCCGCGTGCGGTGCGAAGTGTGTTGTGCGCCTCGGGCTTCCGAGTAGAGGGCCGGGTCGTCCCGAGGGGGCGGGGCCGTCGAGGCGGCCCCGGAGGCGTCAGGCCTGGGCGGCCGCGTTGACGCGCTTGGTGATGGCCGACTTCTTGTTGGCGGCCTGGTTGGCGTGGATGACGCCCTTGCTCACGGCCTTGTCCAGCGCCTTGGAGGCGGCGCGGGCCAGCTCGGTGGCCTTCTCGGTCTCGCCGGCGGCAGCGGCCTCACGGGCCTTGCGCAGGGCGGTCTTCAGCGAGGACTTGACGGCCTTGTTGCGCAGGCGCGCCTTCTCGTTGGTCTTGTTGCGCTTGATCTGGGACTTGATGTTCGCCACGAAAGAGCCTCAGTCTGTGTCATTGGTTGGAACGGGCTGCACTGCGCGGCCGTCGGACCAGCTGAGAGGGCATGCCGAGGCCAGGTGCAGCGCCCAACGCTACCAGGGGCGCCGGGCCCGGCCCAAACCGGGCGCTGGCGCGCGGCCCGCTCGCGGGAAGTGGGAAGATGGGAGGAACTATCTCGATCGGACGACCGTCCGGTCGCCCGGGAAGCCGGTCAGCGATGATCCGGACACCCCCGGCCCCCGGACCAACGGAGAATCGGACCAAGGTGCCCGCGACCCCCAGCAATGTGCCAGAGCCCAGCCGTACCGACCCGGCGCTGATCCGCAACTTCTGCATCATCGCCCACATCGACCACGGCAAGTCGACGCTCGCCGACCGGATGCTGCAGATCACCGGCGTGGTGGACCCGCGGCAGATGCGCGCCCAGTACCTCGACCGGATGGACATCGAGCGCGAGCGCGGCATCACCATCAAGTCGCAGGCCGTCCGTCTCCCCTGGGCGCCGAAGACCGGCCCGAACGCCGGCAGCACGCACATCCTCAACATGATCGACACCCCGGGCCACGTGGACTTCACGTACGAGGTGTCCCGCTCCCTCGCGGCCTGCGAGGGCACCGTCCTGGTCGTCGACGCGGCCCAGGGCATCGAGGCGCAGACCCTCGCCAACCTGTACCTGGCGCTGGAGAACGACCTCACCATCGTCCCGGTGCTGAACAAGATCGACCTGCCCGCCGCCCAGCCGGAGAAGTACGCCGAGGAGATCGCGCACATCATCGGCTGCGACCCGGGCGACGTCCTGAAGGTCAGCGCCAAGACCGGTCTGGGCGTCGAGGACCTGCTCGACCACATCGTCGACACCGTCCCGGCCCCGGTCGGCGTCGCGGACGCCCCGGCCCGCGCGATGATCTTCGACTCGGTGTACGACGCCTACCGCGGCGTGGTCACCTACGTCCGGGTGGTCGACGGCCGGCTGACCAAGCGCGAGCGCATCGCGATGATGTCCACCGGCGCGACCCACGAGTTGCTGGAGATCGGCGTCATCTCGCCGGAGCCCAAGGTCGCCGACGGCCTGGGCGTCGGCGAGGTGGGCTACATCATCACCGGTGTGAAGGACGTCCGGCAGTCCAAGGTCGGTGACACCATCACCTCGCAGCACAAGGGTGCCACCGAGGCGCTGGGCGGCTACAAGGACCCGCGCCCGATGGTGTTCTCCGGCCTGTACCCGCTGGACGGCTCGGACTACCCGCTGCTGCGCGACGCGCTGGACAAGCTGCGGCTGAACGACGCGGCGCTGGTGTACGAGCCGGAGACGTCGGTGGCGCTCGGCTTCGGCTACCGCTGCGGCTTCCTCGGCCTGCTGCACCTGGAGATCATCCGGGAGCGCCTGGAGCGCGAGTTCAACCTCGACCTCATCTCCACCGCCCCGAACGTGGTCTACCGGGTGATCATGGAGGACGGCACCGAGCACACCGTCACCAACCCGAGCGAGTTCCCCACCGGCAAGATCGCCGAGGTGTACGAGCCGGTCGTGCGCGGCACCATCCTGGCGCCGAACGAGTTCGTCGGCGCGATCATGGAGCTGTGCCAGTCCCGCCGCGGCAACCTCCAGGGCATGGACTACCTGTCCGAGGACCGCGTCGAGCTGCGCTACACCCTGCCGCTCGCCGAGATCGTCTTCGACTTCTTCGACCAGCTGAAGTCCAAGACCCGCGGCTACGCCTCGCTCGACTACGAGCCCATCGGCGAGCAGACCGCGAACCTGGTGAAGGTCGACATCCTGCTGCACGGCGACGCGGTGGACGCCTTCTCCGCGATCGTGCACAAGGACAAGGCCTACAGCTACGGCGTGATGATGGCCGGCAAGCTGCAGAAGCTGATCCCGCGCCAGCAGTTCGAGGTCCCGATCCAGGCCGCGATCGGCTCGCGGGTGATCGCCCGCGAGACGGTCCGCGCGATCCGCAAGGACGTCCTCGCCAAGTGCTACGGCGGTGACATCTCCCGCAAGCGGAAGCTGCTCGAGAAGCAGAAGGAGGGCAAGAAGCGGATGAAGATGGTCGGCCGGGTGGAGGTCCCCCAGGAGGCCTTCATCGCCGCGCTGTCCACCGACGCCGAGGCGCCCAAGGGCGAGAAGAAGTAGCGGGAAGAAGTAACGACGGCGCCACCACGAGGGGCCCGGGACGCACCGCGCGTCCCGGGCCCCTCCGGCGTTCCCGCGCTGCTCAGCGCAGCGACAGCACGACGGTCTTGAGGATCACGGCCTTGGCCAGCCGCCCGGCCCGCCCGGTGAGCACGGCCGGCCGCATCGAGTCGTCGGGGTGGATGAACTGCAGCAGCCCGTCGCGCCGCCCGAGGCTCAGGCACTGCACCACGTACCGGAAGGCGAACGGCTTGTCGGTGCGCCCGGTGAGCAGCTTGCCGAGGTACTGGCCCTGCGGCAGGGCGGTGGCGCAGCCCATCCGCAGGGCGCCGGTGCCGGGGACGGTGACCTCGGCGGCGTCGCCGATCACGTGGACCTCGGGGTGCGAGACCGACCGCAGGTGGTCGTCGACGACCGCCCGTCCGGCGGGGGTGACGGCGAGGCCGGCCTCGGCGGCCAGCGGGTGCGGCTCCATCGAGGCGGCCCAGACGACCAGGTCGGCGGGGATCCGGCCGGCGGCGGTGGTCAGGCCCCCGGCGTCGACGGCGGTGACGGGGCTCTGCTCGTGGATCCCGATGCCGAGGCCGCGCAGCACGCGGTGGACGTGGTCGTGGCCCTTGGCCGAGAACCAGCCGCCGACCTGGCCGGCGGCGACGATCCGCACGGTCCAGCGGGGGTGGGCCTCGGCGAGTTCGGCGGCCAGCTCGATTCCGGTGGCGCCGCCGCCGACGACCGCGACGGTGCCGGGGCGCTCGGCGGTGCGCAGCCGCTCGGCGACCTCGGCGGCCCGTTCGACGGGGTGGGCGTGCTCGGCGGCGCCGGGGACGTCGTGCCAGGCGGTACGGCTGCCGAGGGCGTAGACGAGGGTGTCGTAGCCGAGGGTGTCGCCGTTGTCGAGGAGGACCTTGCGGCCGGCCAGGTCGAGTTCGGTGGCGCGGGCCTGGACGTGCCGCACACCGCGCCCGCGCAGCACCTCGGTGATGGCGGGCCGCCGCACCGGGAGGCCGGCGCTGATCTCGTGCTGGCGGATGCGGTGGAGGATGCGGCTCTCGGGGGCGATCAGGGTCACCCGGCCGCCCTTGCCGGCCCGGGTCGCGGCGGCGAGGCCCGCGTAGCCGGCACCCAGTACGACGATCTGCTTCTCGGTCATGTCGTCCCGCTCCTTCGTGGCGCCGTCGGTGGCGTCCTCTCGCGGTGTCCCCGGGGTGGCCGGGGAGCGCTTCTCCGCGTGTTCGGAAGGGGGACGACGGCGCCCGGGGGAATGTGACGGTGACCTGCGTCACACCTCCGGCGGGGCGACGGGGGTGTTGAGGTGGGTGAGCTTCTCCGGGTTGACCACGGCGTAGGCCTCGGTGATCCGGCCGTCAGCGACGGCGAAGGCCATCACGCCGCCGATCACGCCCGGCTGCGCGTACCAGATCAGGCCGGGCTCGCCGTTGACCAGCGCGAACTCCACGGACGCGTCGGCCGTGACCCACTTGGACACCAGGCCGAGGACCAGCCGGGAGACCTTGACGGAGCCCAGCACCGGGCGGGCGCCGGCGCTGACGACGCCGCCGCCGTCGGAGTGCCAGACGATGTCGGGGTCGAGGACGGCGAGCAGGCCCTCGATGTCGCCGCGGGCGCTGGCGGCGGCGAACGCCTCGACGGCCTGCCGGTGCTCGGCGGGGTCGGCGGTGGCGCGGCGTCCGCCGTCCTTGACCCGGCGGCGGGCGCGGGAGGCGAGCTGGCGGGTGGCGTCGGGGCTGCGGTCGAGGGAGGCGGCGATCTCGTCGAAGCCGACGGCGAAGACGTCGTGCAGGACGAAGGCGGCGCGTTCGGCGGGGGTGAGCTGTTCGAGGACGGCGAGCAGCGCGAGCGAGACGGATTCGCCCCGCTCGGCGAGGTCGGCGGGGGAGGCGGGGGTGTCCTGGTAGGAGAGGGACGGCTCGGGCAGCCATTCGCCGAAGTAGGACTCGCGGCGGGCCCGGGCGGAGCCGAGCTGGTCGTAGCAGAGGCGGGTGACGACGGTGGTGAGGTAGGCGCGGGGGTCGGCGACGGTGGCGCGGTCGGCGGAGCGCCAGCGCAGCCAGGCCTCCTGGAGGACGTCCTCGGCGTCGGTGAAGGAGCCGAGCATCCGGTAGGCGACGGAGCCGAGGTAGCGCCGGTTGGCCTCGAAGGCGTCCTGCCCGGAGGATGCGGCACCGGGACCGGCGGCACCGAGGCCGGCGGCACCGGGGGCATCGGCGCCGCGGGCAGCGGCGGCGGGCTCGGTGGCGGCGGTGGCCGACGGTTCGTCACTCACGGCCCTACCGTAGCGCCCGCCCCCGGGCCGGCGGCAGGGGCGGGCCCGGACGCGCGGGAGCCCGGCCCCCGACGCGCGGGAGCCCGGGGCGCGGACGGCCGGGACCGTCCGCGCCCCGGGCTCCCGGGTGGCCGCGCGGCGTTACTCGACCTCGGCGACCGCCTCGGCGAACTGCGCCTTGTAGAGCCGGGCGTAGGCCCCGTCGGCGGCGATCAGCTCGTCGTGGCCGCCCTGTTCGACGATGGAGCCGTTCTCCATGACGAGGATCACGTCGGCGTCCCGGATGGTGGAGAGCCGGTGGGCGATGACGAAGCTGGTGCGCCCGGTGCGCAGCCGGGCCATGGCCCGCTGGATGAGCACCTCGGTGCGGGTGTCGACGGAGCTGGTGGCCTCGTCGAGGACGAGGATCGAGGGCTGGGCGAGGAAGGCACGGGCGATGGTGATGAGCTGCTTCTCGCCGGCGCTGACGCCGGTGCCCTCGTCGTCGATGACGGTGTCGTAGCCCTCGGGCAGGGTGCGCACGAAGCGGTCGACGTGGGCGGCCCTGGCGGCCTCGACGACCTGGTCGCGGGTGGCGCCTTCGGCGCCGTAGGCGATGTTGTCGGCGATGGTGCCGCCGAACAGCCAGGTGTCCTGGAGGACCATGCCGATGCCGGAGCGCAGGTCCTCGCGGGACATGGCGGCGATGTCGACGCCGTCGAGGGTGATCCGGCCGGAGCTGACCTCGTAGAACCGCATCAGCAGGTTGACCATGGTGGTCTTGCCGGCGCCGGTGGGGCCGACGATGGCGACGGTCTGGCCGGGTTCGACCTTGAGCGAGAGGTCCTCGATGAGCGGCTTGCCGGGGTCGTAGCGGAAGGCGACGTCCTGGAAGACGACCCGGCCGCGCAGTACGTCGGGGCGTTCCGGCATGGCGGGTTCGGGGGTCTGCTCGGGGGAGTCGAGGAGTTCGAAGACGCGTTCGGCGGAGGCGACGCCGGACTGCACCAGGTTGGCCATGCTGGCGACCTGGGTGAGCGGCTGGCTGAACTGGCGGGAGTACTGGATGAACGCCTGGACGTCGCCGATGGACAGCGCGCCGGAGGCCACCCGCAGGCCGCCGACGACGGCGATCAGCACGTACTGGAGGTTGCCGATCAGCATCATCGCGGGCTGGATGATGCCGGAGATGAACTGGGCCTTGAAGCTGGAGGCGTAGAGGGCGTCGTTGTGCTCGCGGAAGGTCTCGGCGGACTCCTTCTGCCGGCCGAAGACCTTGACCAGGGTGTGGCCGGTGTACATCTCCTCGATGTGCGCGTTGAGCTGCCCGGTGGACTTCCACTGCTGGACGAACTGCGGCTGGGCGCGCTTGCCGACGCGGGTGGCGACGACGACGGACAGCGGGACGGCGATCAGCGCGATGAGGGCGAGCAGCCAGGAGATCCAGAACATCATGGCGAGCACGCCGACGACGGTGAGCAGCGAGTTGACCACCTGGCCCATGGTCTGCTGCATGGTCTGGCTGATGTTGTCGATGTCGTTGGTGACCCGGCTGAGGACCTCGCCGCGGGGCTGCTTGTCGAAGTAGCTGAGCGGCAGCCGGGCGAGTTTGGCCTCGGCGTCCTGGCGCAGCCGGTAGCCGGCGCGCTGGATGGCGCGGGCGGCGAGGCGGCCCTGGACGACGCCGAAGACGGCGGAGGCGACGTAGATGGCGAGGACCCAGAGCAGGACGTCGCCGATGGCGCCGAAGTCCATGCCCTGGCCGGGGGTGAAGTCGACGGAGGAGACCAGGTTGGCGAGGTCGGTGTCGCCGCGGGCGCGCATGGAGTCGATGATCTGCTGCTTGGAGGCGTCGGCGGGGAAGCGGCCGCTGATGACGCCGGCGAAGATCAGGTCGGTGGCGTGGCCGAGGATCTTGGGGCCGATGATGGCGGCGCCGATGCTGAGGGTGCCGAGGGCGAGCACGCCGGCGATGAGGGCGCGTTCGGGGCGGAGGAGTTTCAGCAGCCGCTTGCCGGAGCCCTTGAAGTCCATGGACTTCTCGGCGCCCTGGCCGCCCATGAAGCGGCCGGGTCCGGCGGGGCCGCGGCGGGCGGCGGCGGCCTGGGAGTCGCCGCCCGCGCCGGGTCCGCCGGGTGCGCCCGGGCGTCCGCCGGGTGCCTCGCCGAGGTCGGGCGCGGCCTTGTCGAGGTCGGGGCCGGGCTTGCCGAGGTCGACTCCGGGCTTGCCGGGGCCGGGCGCGGACTTGTCGGGGCTGGTCACGCCGCCTCCTGCTCGGTGAGCTGGGAGAGCACGATCTCCCGGTACGTCGGATTGCCGGCCATGAGCTCGCCGTGGGTGCCGCTGCCGACGACGGCGCCCTCGTCCAGGACGATGATCCGGTCGGCGTCGCGGATGGTGGAGACGCGCTGGGCGACGATCACCACGGTGGCGTCGGAGGTCTCGCGGGCGAGCGCCTTGCGCAGCCTGGCGTCGGTGGCGTAGTCGAGCGCGGAGAAGGAGTCGTCGAAGAGGTAGACGTCGGGCCGGCGCACCAGGGTGCGGGCGATGGCCAGGCGCTGGCGCTGGCCGCCGGAGACGTTGCCGCCGCCCTGGGAGATGGGCGCGTCCAGGCCTTCGGGGAGCTGTTCGACGAACTCCCTGGCCTGGGCGATCTCCAGGGCGTGCCAGAGTTCCTCGTCGGTGGCGTCGGGCCGGCCGTAGCGCAGGTTGCTGGCGACGGTGCCGGAGAACAGGTAGGGCTTCTGCGGGACGAGTCCGACGCTGTCGGACAGCGTGGTGGGTTCGAGTTCGCGGACGTCGACGCCGCCGAGCAGGACCTGGCCGGAGGTGGCGTCGAAGAGCCGGGGGACGAGGCCGAGCAGGGTGGACTTGCCGCTGCCGGTGGAGCCGATGACGGCGGTGGTCTCGCCGGGCCGGGCGGTGATGCCGATGCCGCGCAGCACGCTCGCCTCGGCGCCGGGGTAGCGGAAGTCGACGTCGCGCAGTTCGAGGTGGCCGCGGCGCAGCACCTTGCCGACGGGGGCGGCGGGCGGCACGACGCTGGAGCGGGTGTCGAGCACTTCCTGGATGCGTTCGGCGCAGACCTCGGCGCGCGGCACCATCATGAACATGAAGGTGGCCATCATGACGCTCATCAGGATCTGCAGCAGGTAGGAGAGGAAGGCGGTGAGGGCACCGATCTCCATGTCGCCGCTGTTGATCCGGTAGGCGCCGAACCACAGGACGGCGACGCTGGAGACGTTGACGACGAGCATGACGCCGGGGAACAGGTAGGCCATCAGTTTGCCGACCTGGAGCGAGACGCCGGTGAGGTCCTCGTTGGCGTCGGCGAACCGGTTCTGCTCGTGGTCGTCCTTGACGAAGGCGCGGATGACCCGGATGCCGGTGATCTGCTCGCGCAGCACCCGGTTCACGGTGTCGATCCGCTCCTGCATGCTGCGAAAGCGCGGGCGCAACTGGCGGACCAGGACGGTGACGACGACGCCGAGGGTGGGGACGACGGCGAGCAGCAGCCCGGAGAGCGGCACGTCCTGGTTGAGGGCCATGATGATGCCGCCGACGCACATGATGGGCGCGGCGACCATCAGCGTGAAGGACATCAGGACCAGCATCTGGACCTGCTGGACGTCGTTGGTGGTGCGGGTGATCAGGGAGGGGGCGCCGAACTGGCCGATTTCGCGGGCGGAGAAGCCCTGGACGCGGTCGAAGACGGCGGCCCGGACGTCGCGGCCGACGGCCATGGCGGTGCGCGCGCCGTAGTAGACGGCGCTGATCGAGCAGAGGGTCTGCAGGAGGGTGACGCCGATCATCACCGCGCCCACGCGCAGGATGTAGCCGGTGTCCCCCTTGATGACTCCGCTGTCGATGATGTCGGCGTTGAGCGTGGGCAGGTAGAGCAGCCCGAGGGTGGACACCAGCTGGAGGAGCACCAGCAGGGTGATCGGTCGGGTGTAGGGGCGCAGGTACGCCCTGAGCAGTCTGATCAGCACTGGCTCACTCTTGTCGTCGGCGGCGGCTTTGGCATCCCAATTCTCATGGTTCGGGAGGCCGGTACAGGAGATTCCGGGCAAGCGAGCCGGATCTTTGTCCAGCCCTTTGCCGAACGTTCCGGGGGCCGCGGTTGTGCCGTGCACCGGCGGCGCGGGAGGGTGCCGGCTCGGCCCGCCCTCTTACGGAATGACCGGTTTCCCCCTAGGCTGCTGGCAGCCCTCTTGTTACTCACCGGTACCGAGTCCGGTTGCCAGGGGGCCGGCGGCCGCCCCCACGGACGTCACATCATTCAGACGGCCACCCGCCCCCGGAGGTCCTCGTTGAGTTCCGCGCAGTCCCTGATCGACTCCGGCCGTACCGACATCGTGGCCGGGCGCCCCGCCTCCGTCGCCCACCTGTTCCAGGAGCGGGTCGCGCTGACCCCCGGCGGTGAGGCCTACCGCCACCCCGTCCCGGTGGACGAGCACGCGGCGGACAGCACGCCCGGCGCCGAGCAGTGGCGTTCGCTGACCTGGGCGCAGACCGCGGCCCGGGTGTACGCGGTGGCGGCCGGTCTGCTGTCGCTGGGCATCGAGGCCGAGGACCGGGTGGCGCTGGCCTCCTCCACCCGGCTGGAGTGGATCCTCGCCGACCTCGGCAACATGTGCGCGGGCGCGGCCACCACGGCCGTCTACCCGAGCACCAACGCCGACGAGACGGCGTTCATCCTCTCCGACTCCGGCTCCCGGGCGCTGTTCGCCGAGAACGCCGCCCAGCTGGAGAAGGTGGTCGCCGAGCTGGACCGGCTGCCCGGCCTCGGGACCGTGATCCTCTTCGACGCGCCGGACGGGCCCCCGCCGGCTGGCCGGCTGAAGGTGATCACCCTCGCCGAGCTGGAGCGGCTGGGCGCCGAGCACCTGGCCGCGCACCCGGACGCCGTGGAGAAGGCGATCGCCGCGCTCGGCAAGGAGCAGCTGGCCACCCTCATCTACACCTCCGGCACCACCGGCCGCCCCAAGGGCGTGCGCCTGGTGCACGACTGCTGGGCCTACGAGGGGCGGGCGCAGGAGGCCAGCGGGCTGCTGGCCGCCGACGACGTGCAGTTCATGTGGCTGCCGCTGTCGCACGTGTTCGGCAAGACGCTGATCTCGGGGCAGATCGCGACCGGGCACGTGATGGCGCTGGACGGCCGGGTGGAGCGGATCATCCACAACCTGCCGGTGATCCGGCCCACCATCATGGCCTCGGCGCCGCGGATCTTCGAGAAGGTCTACAACGGCATCGCCGGCAAGGCCAGGGCGGAGGGCGGCGCCAAGTACAAGATCTTCCTGTGGGCGGCGCGCACCGCCCGCGACTACGCCCGCACGGTCCAGGACAACCGGGTGGCGACCGGGGTGGACAGCGCCCCGGCGGTGCTGCGGATGAAGCACGCGCTCGCCGACAAGCTGGTGTACGCCAAGATCCGGGCGGCCTTCGGCGGGCGGCTGCGCGGGGCGGTGTCCGGCAGTGCCGCGCTGGCCCCGGAGATCGGCTACTTCTTCGTCGGCGCCGGGGTGCCGATCCTGGAGGGCTACGGGCTGTCCGAGACCAGCGCCGGCTCCAGCGTCAACCGGGCCGAGGACATCCGGGTGGGCACGGTGGGACGTCCGCTGCCGGGCACCGAGGTGCGGATCGCCGAGGACGGCGAGATCCTGCTGCGCGGCCCGGGCGTGATGCGCGGCTACCACAACCTGCCGGAGAAGACCGCCGAGGTGCTGGAGGCGGACGGCTGGTTCCACACCGAGGACATCGGCGAGCTGACCCCGGACGGCTTCCTGCGGATCACCGACCGCAAGAAGGACCTGTTCAAGACCTCCGGCGGCAAGTACGTCGCGCCGAGCGAGGTGGAGGGCAGGTTCAAGGCGGCCTGCCCGTTCGTCAGCAACATCCTGGTGATCGGCAACGGCCGCAACTACTGCACCGCGCTGATCGGCCTGGACGAGGCGGTGATCATGCCCTGGGCCGCCGAGAACGGCCTGGCCGGCAAGTCCTACGCCGAGGTGGTCGCCGACCCGCGCACCCGTGAGCTGATCGACGGCTTCGTGCGGCGGCTCAACGGCCGGCTCCAGCGCTGGCAGACGATCAAGAAGTTCCACCTGCTGCCGCGCGACCTGGACGTCGAGCACGGCGAGCTCACCCCGAGCCTGAAGATCAAGCGCCCGGTGGTGGAGCGGACCTACGCGGAGGCGGTCACCGCGATGTACGCGGGCGCCAACGAGGCCTGACCGGCCCGCCCGTCCCGTACGGCCGGGGGGACCACCCCGGCCGTACGGGACAATGGGGTCATGCCCTCCGCACTTCCCGACGGCGAACCGGTGCCGTCCGACGGTTCCCTGCCCGCGCACGCCCTCGACGGCCTGGGCTCGCGGCCGTTCGGCTTCTACCTGCACGTGCCCTACTGCGCGAGCCGCTGCGGCTACTGCGACTTCAACACCTACACCGCCACCGAGCTGCGCTCCTCGGGCACCGTGGCGTCCCAGGAGACGTACGCGGACAACGTGGTCGCCGAGGTCCGGCTCGCCCGCCGGGTCCTCGGCGCGGACGCGCCGCCGGTGCGCACCGTCTTCCTGGGCGGCGGCACCCCGACCCTGCTGCCGGCCCGCGACCTGGTGCGGATGCTCGCCGCGATCCGCGACGAGTTCGGGCTCGCCGACGGCGCCGAGGTGACCACCGAGGCCAACCCGGAGTCCGTCGGCCCCGCGTACCTGGCGGAACTGCGCGAGGGAGGCTACAACCGGATCTCCTTCGGCATGCAGTCCGCCCGCCCGCACGTGCTGAAGCTGCTCGACCGCCACCACACCCCCGGCCGCCCCGAGGCCTGCGTCGCCGAGGCCCGCGCGGCCGGTTTCGAGCACGTCAACCTCGACCTCATCTACGGCACCCCCGGTGAGTCCGACGACGACTGGCGGGCCTCCCTGGACGCGGCGATCGGCGCCGGCCCCGACCACGTCTCCGCCTACTCGCTGATCGTCGAGGAGGGCACCCGGCTGGCCGCCCGGGTCGGGCGCGGCGAACTGCCGATGATCGACGACGACGTGCACGCCGACCGCTACCTGATCGCCGAGGAGGCGCTGAGCGCCGCCGGCTACTCCTGGTACGAGGTCTCCAACTGGTCCACCACCCCCGAGGGCCGCTGCCGCCACAACGAGCTGTACTGGACCGGCGGCGACTGGTGGGGTGCCGGCCCCGGCGCGCACAGCCACGTCGGCGGCGTGCGCTGGTGGAACGCCAAGCACCCGGCCGCCTACGCCCGCGCCCTCGCCGAGCACCGCACCCCCGCCCAGGGCCGCGAACGCCTCACCGCCGAGGACCGCCGGGTCGAGCGCGTCCTGCTGGAACTGCGCCTCGCCGAGGGCATCCCGCTCGGCCTCCTCACCGCCGCCGGCCGCGAGGCCGCCGCCCGCGCCCTCGCCGACGGCCTCCTCGCCCCCGCCCCCTACGAGCACGGCCGCGCCGCCCTCACCCTCCAGGGCCGCCTGCTGGCCGACGCGGTGGTGCGTGACCTGGTGGACTGAGTGTCGTTAACGTGGTGTCAGCCGTCGGAGGGAGCGCGAAAATGACCGCCATCGATGACCGGATGACTGGGATCTTCGAAAACCTGGAGGTCCCGGAAGGCTTCAAGGCCGAGCTCATCAGGGGGGAAATCGTGATGATGGCGGGGCCGGACCTGGCTCACAACCTCATCGTCGAGTCGATCGTCGACCAGATTCCGCGGGCGCGCTGGCACCGGCTCCAGACGCAGGACGTGGCGTTCCCCGCCGATGCCAGCGAGCCGCAGCCGGACCTGGTGGTGCTTGAGCGGGGGGCTGCCGAGGGGCCCGGGCGGCTGGTTCCCGCGCCGGCCGTGGCGCTGGTCGTCGAGGTCGTGTCGAAGACCAGCGTGCTGCGCGACTACCGGACCAAACGGGAGCTCTACGCGGAGGGCGCCGTTCCGGCCTATCTGATCGTCGATCCGATCAAGGGCCTCTGCGTCCTGCTGACCGAGCCCACCCCGGTCGGCGCCTCGGGAGCGCCGGACTATGTGGCCGAGCGGACCACCAAGTTCGGCGAACCGGTCCCGTTGGACCTGCTGGGCGTTGTTCTCGACACCTCGGAGTTCCGGACCTATTCCTGACCCGTGAGGGTGACGAAGTCGATCAGCTCCTCGACGCGGCCCAGCAGGTCGGGTTCCAGGTCCTTGTAGGAGTCGACCTTGGACAGGATGCGCTTCCAGGCGGCGGGGGTGTCCTCGGGCCAGCCGAGGCGGCGGCAGGTGCCGAGCTTGAAGTCCTCGCCGCGGGGGACGGCGGGCCAGGCGGGGATGCCCACCGAGGAGGGCTTCACGGCCTGCCAGACGTCGATGTAGGGGTGGCCGACGACCAGCACGTGCGGGCCGGTGACCCGGGCGGCGATGCGGTGCTCCTTGGTGCCCGGGAGCAGGTGGTCGACCAGGACGCCGAGGCGGCGGCCCTGGCCGGGGGCGAAGTCGGCGACGATCGCGGGCAGGTCGTCGACGCCCTCCAGGTACTCCACGACCACGCCCTCGATCCGCAGGTCGTCGCCCCAGACCCGCTCCACCAGCTCGGCGTCGTGCCGGCCCTCGACGTAGATCCGCGACTCACGGGCCACCCGGGCGCGGGCGCCGGGGACGGCGACCGAGCCGGAGGCGGTGCGTCCCGGGGTGCGGGCGGGCGCGGGGCCGGCGGGCCGGACCAGGGTGACCGTCCGGCCCTCCAGCAGGAAGCCGCGCGGCACCATCGGGAAGACCCGGTGCCTGCCGAACCGGTCCTCCAGGGTGACGGTGAGGCCCTCGGCGGTCTTCTCGCAGCGCACCACCGCCCCGCAGAAGCCGGTCGCCGCCTCCTCGACCACCAGGTCCCGCTCGGCGGGCACCTCCGGCGCGGGGGCCTGCTTCTTCCACGGCGGGGTCAGGTCGGGTCCGTACTGGCGGCTGCGCATTCCACGCAGTCTACGAGGCGTCAGCCGAGGTAGTACGAGGTGTTGATCGCCAGGACCTCGGCGAGTCGCCCGCGCAGGGCGTCGGTGTGGCGCAGCGCCACCGGCTCGGCGCCCGGGACCGGGCGCACCCCGCGGTCGGCGAGCAGGTACACCACCCGCAGGGTGCGCAGGGTGTTGGAGACGGTCGCGGGGACGACGCCGGGCTTGCGGCGGCCGGTGGCGGCGATCGGGTCGAGCCAGGCCAGCGCCTGCCGCTCGGTCAGCTCCGGGCGGGTGAGGACCTGGCCGATGGCGCGGCCGAGGCGGTCGTCCTCCATGGCGTCCAGGACGTGGTCGGTGGGGGCGAGCAGCCGGGCCGGGGCCAGGTCCAGCAGGGGCGCCGGGTCGGCGACCAGCGGGCTGCGGCCGAGGGCGCCCAGCAGGTCGGCGCCGTGCGCGACGGCGTGCAGCCAGCCGAGCCCGGGGTCCCAGCCGCGCAGGTCGGTCTCGGCGGGGTACCAGTGGGCGAAGGCGTCCAGCCAGGCGGGGCGGTACGCGCCGGCGTCGACGAGTTCGGCCAGGACCAGCGGGGCGAAGGTGCGGGCCTGGATCTCGGGGTCGGACAGCCGCTCGGCCATCTCGTCGCCGAGGGCCAGGCGCTGTTCGGGGGTGAGCCGGGGCACCCAGCGGCACAGCTGCTCGTAGGCGTGGGTGTCGCGGGTCTCGGGGTCGGGGGAGCGCATCGCGGCGCTGACGGCGGCGAGCAGTTCGGGGGGGGGGGTTCGGCGGTCTCGATCCCGGTCCAGTTGATCATGGCCGGACCCTAGGCGGCCCGGGCGGCCGGGGCCACCGGATTTTCACAGCCCCGGCGCGCCCCAGACCGGGAACCAGCGGGTGAGGTCCTTCTCCAGCCGCAGGTCGTTGCCGAGCATCGCGTTGACCTGGAGCTCCAGCGGGCTGTCGCGCTTCTCCCCGCCGCCCGGCAGCGGCGCGAACGGGTAGAAGGTGCCGCGCTTGTACAGGTAGACCAGGGCCAGCGGGCGGCGCCCCTCGGCGTCCCGGAAGCCGACCAGCGAGCAGAGCAGCTGCGGCCCGAAGCCGTTCGCCTCCAGCTCGCTGTTGACCGCGTGCAGGTCGTTGACGAGGTCCGGCAGCTCCCCGGGGGCGTGCCGGGCGAGCAGCCAGGAGTAGCCGTAGGAGTCCGTGGACGCCTCGACGGGGACGCCGCCGCGCCCGGTGTCGGCGTCCAGCAGCGCCCGGACCTGCCGCTCGACCTCGTCGAAGGCCCCGCCCTCGACCGGGGCGAAGCAGACCGAGCCGAGCCCGGTGGGCCGCAGGCCCGCGCCGGCCTCCAGGGTCAGCGCGGCGGACGGCACCCCGAACAACTGGTCGAGGTCGGGTCTGACGGGCTTGCTGCGGCCGAACAGCGCGTCCAGGATTCCCACGGCGGTCCTTCCGGTGGCGACGGGTGACGGTGCGGGTGGCAGGTGGCAGGTGGCAGGGGGCGTCAGCGGCCGAGCCGGGCGGAGATCTTCGCGAGCTGCGCCAGCCGCTGCTCCAGGCTCGGGTGGGTGGAGAACAGCTGGGCCGCGGCCTCGCGGGCGCTCAGCGCGGGGGCGAAGTAGAAGGCGTTGTAGGCCTGCGCCCGGCGCAGGTCCTTGGTCGGGATGGCGGCGATCTGGCCGGTCACCTTGGTGAGGGCGGAGGCGAGCGCGCTGGGCCGGCCGGTGAGCTGGGCGGCGGCCCGGTCGGCGGCCAGCTCCCGGTAGCGGGAGAGCAGCCGGGTCAGCAGGAAGCTGATCGCGTAGACGGCGATCGACACCAGCGGGATCACCAGCGCGGCGATCGCGGCGTTGGAGTCGTTGCTGTTGCGCCCGCCGCCCATGAAGCCGCCGTACATGGCGATCCGGGTCATCGCGCCGGCCAGCACGCCGAGGAAGCCGGCCACCGTCATCACGGCGACGTCCCGGTGGGCGACGTGCGACAGCTCGTGCGCGAGCACGCCCTCCAGCTCCTCCGGCTCCAGCCGGCGCAGCAGCCCGGTGGTGACGCAGACCACCGCGTTCCGGGGGTTGCGGCCGGTGGCGAAGGCGTTCGGCATGTCGTTGTCGGCGACGGCGACCCGGGGTTTGGGCATGTCGGCGAGCGCGCAGAGCCGGTCGACGGCGCCGTGCAGCTGCGGGTACTGCTCCGGGGTGACCCGGTGGGCGCCCATGGCCCGCTCGGTGATCCTGTCGCTGAACCAGAACTGGGCGACGAACAGGCCGCCGGAGATCAGGACGATGATCGGCCAGGCGCCGCGCAGCAGGGCGATCAGCAGCCCGGTGAAGCCGACGTACAGCAGTCCGATCAGGAACATCGTCCCCACCATCCGGCCGGTCAGGCCGCGGTCGGGGGCGAAGCGGGTGTGCTGGCCCGGGGTCGACATCGCTGTTCCTCCGTTCGCCGTCCGCTTCCGATGCTGCCACCCGGGCGGGCCCGCGGCATCACCCGCGTGCCGCGAACTGCGGGCAGGATCACCCCGGCCGGGCCGTTCCTGCCGTCGGACCCGGGCCTTACACTGGCAGGTACGGTTCTGGCACTCGGGTGTTCAGAGTGCCAAGACCGGGGCCCTGCGGGGCCGGCCCGGACAGCTCGAATGCGGACACATGCCACAACGGCGTGTCACAACGGACAACGCGTGAAGACGGAGGTGCGTGCCCCATGGCCGGTGAGGTCCGTCAGCTCGACGACCGCAAGCTCGCGGTGCTTCGCGCGATCGTCCAGGACTACGTGGGGACGGAGGAGCCGGTCGGCTCCAAGGCCCTGGTCGACCGCCACAACCTCGGGGTCTCCCCGGCCACCGTCCGCAACGACATGGCGGCGCTGGAGGAGGACGGCTACATCCACCAGCCGCACACCAGCGCCGGGCGCATCCCCACCGACAAGGGCTACCGGCTGTTCGTCGACAAGCTGGCCGAGGTCAAGCCGATGAGCGCGCCCGAGCGGCGGGCGATCCGGCACTTCCTGGACGGCGCGGTGGACCTCGACGACGTGGTCGCCCGTACGGTGCGGCTGCTGGCCCAGCTGACCCGCCAGGTCGCGGTGGTGCAGTACCCCTCGCTGAGCCGCTCCACGGTGCGGCACATCGAGCTGGTCGCGCTGGCCCCGGCGAAGGTGATGCTGGTCCTGATCACCAACACCGGCCGGGTCGAGCAGCGGCTGGTGGACTGCCCGGGCACCGTCGGCGAAACCCTGCTGGCGGACCTGCGGGCCCGGGTCAACGTGCGGGCCGCGGGCCAGCGGCTCCCGGACGTCCCGGGGCTGCTGGAGGAACTGCCCGCGCTGTTCGAGGCAGCCGACCGGCCGACCGTCTCGACGGTGCTGGCGACGCTCTTCGAGACGCTCGCCGAGCAGAGCGAGGAGCGGATCATGCTGGCCGGCACGGCCAACCTGACCCGCTTCGGCCACGACTTCCCGCTGACCATCCAGCCGGTGCTGGAGGCACTGGAGGAGCAGGTCGTCCTGCTCCGCCTCCTGGGTGAGACCGCGGACGCCGGGATGACGGTCCGGATCGGGCGGGAGAACGCCTACGAGGGCCTGAATTCCACGTCGGTCGTCTCGGTCGGTTACGGTTCGGGCGACGAAAGCGTGGCCAAACTGGGTGTGATCGGTCCGACCCGGATGGACTATCCGGGCACAATGGGGGCGGTGCGAGCGGTGGCACGGTACGTGGGCCAGATCCTGGCCGAGTCGTAGGAACGAGCACCGTCGGACCTGACGGTGCCCGAAGTCGCAAGCACACTTACAGGCGGAACAAGCGGAGCATTTGGTGGCCACGGACTACTACGCGGTACTCGGCGTCCGACGGGATGCGGGGCAGGACGAGATCAAGAAGGCGTTCCGGCGCCTGGCACGCGAACTGCACCCGGACGTCAACCCGGACCCGAAGACGCAGGAGCGGTTCAAGGAGATCAACGCCGCCTACGAGGTGCTCTCCGACCCGCAGAAGCGCCAGGTCTACGACCTCGGCGGCGACCCGCTCTCGCCGAACGGCGGGGGCGGCGGGGCGGGCGGCTTCGGCGCGGGCGCGGCCGGCTTCGGCTTCTCCGACATCATGGACGCCTTCTTCGGCGCCGCCTCCGGCCAGCGCGGCCCGCGCTCGCGGACCCGGCGCGGCCAGGACGCCATGATCCGCCTGGAGATCACCCTGGAGGAGGCCGCGTTCGGCACCACCAAGGAGCTCCAGGTCGACACGGCCGTCACCTGTACCACCTGCAGCGGAGAGGGCGCCGCGCCCGGCACCTCCGCGCAGACCTGTGACATGTGCCGCGGCAAGGGCGAGGTCTCCCAGGTCACCCGGTCCTTCCTGGGCCAGGTCATGACCTCCCGCCCCTGCCCGCAGTGCCAGGGCTTCGGCACCGTCGTGCCGACCCCGTGCCCGGAGTGCGCTGGCGACGGCCGGGTCCGCGCCCGCCGCACCCTGACCGTCAAGATCCCCGCCGGCGTCGACAACGGCACCCGGATCCAGCTGGCCGGCGAGGGCGAGGTCGGCCCCGGCGGCGGCCCGGCCGGCGACCTGTACGTCGAGATCGCCGAGACCACCCACGCGGTGTTCCAGCGGCGCGGCGACGACCTGCACTGCACCGTCACCATCCCGATGACGGCGGCCTCGCTGGGCACCCAGGTGCCGCTGCAGACCCTGGACGGGGTGGAGGAGGTCGACATCCGGCCCGGCACCCAGTCCGGCCAGTCCATCCCGCTGCACGGCCGGGGCATCACCCACCTGCGCGGCGGCGGCCGGGGCGACCTGATAGTGCATGTCGAGGTGCAGACGCCCACCAAGCTCGACGCCGAGCAGGAGGACCTGCTGCGCCGCCTGGCGGTGCTGCGCGGCGAGGAGCGGCCCTCCGGCCAGTTCGCGCCCGGGCAGCAGGGGCTGTTCTCCCGGCTGAAGGACGCCTTCAACGGCCGGTAGCCGTCCCGCGCGGGGGTGCCGAGGCTTCCTCGGCACCCCTTTCGCGTTCCCGTTCCCCTTCCCACCCCGGAGGTTCCCCGCATGACCGCGCCCGTGTTCGTCGCCGACACCGAGCGGATCGCCGCCGCCGCGCCCGGCGCCCTGGTGCTGCTGGACGGGCCGGAGGGCCGGCACGCGGCCGCCGTGAAGCGGCTGGAGCCGGGCGAGGCGGTCACCCTGACGGACGGCCTCGGCCTCGGCGTGGACGGCACCGTCGCGCGGGTCCTCGGCAAGGACGCGATCGAGGTGACGGTGGCGGCCGTGCGCGAGGAGCCGCAGCCGCGGCCGCGGATCGTCGTCGTCCAGGCGCTGCCCAAGGGCGACCGGGGCGAGCTGGCCGTGGAGACCATGACCGAGGTCGGCGTGGACGTGGTGATCCCCTGGGCGGCCTCGCGCTGCATCACCCAGTGGAAGGGCGAGCGCGGCGGCAAGGCGCTCGCCAAGTGGCGGGCCACCGCGCGGGAGGCCGGCAAGCAGTCCCGCCGGCTGCGCTTCCCCGTGGTCCGCGACGTGATGACCACCCGGCAGCTGGCCCCGGTGCTGATCGGCGCCGCGTTCGCGGCCGTGCTGCACGAGGAGGGCGCCGAGCCGCTGGCCGGCGCCGCGCTGCCGGACACCGGGGACCTGGTGCTGGTGGTCGGCCCGGAGGGCGGGGTCTCCCCGGAGGAGCTGGCCGCCTTCGCCGCGGACGGGGCCAAGCCGTACCGGCTCGGCCCCTCGGTTCTGCGCACCTCCACCGCCGGGGTGGCGGCCGGCGCGCTGCTGCTGGGCCGCACCGGCCGCTGGTCGTAGCACCGGTTCCCCGGCGGCGTCCCCCGCAGGGGGGCCGTGGTCGGGAAAGTCCCGGCGCGCGGGGCGGCCCGTGCCTAGGGTGACGGGTGTGAGCGAACCCGAGAGCACTCCCGTGGGCGCCTATCTGCGCCACCCGCACCTGCACGGTGACCTGATCACCTTCGTGGCCGAGAACGACGTGTGGCTCGCCCCGCTGGACGGCGGCCGGGCCTGGCGGCTGACGGCCGATCACGTCCCGGTCCGCCGCCCCCGGTTCTCCCCGGACGGCCGGTACGTCGCGTTCACCTCGACCCGGGACGGCGCCCCCGAGGTGCACCTCGCGCCGGTGGACGGCGGCCCGTCCCGACGGCTCACCTACTGGGGCGACGCCCAGACCCAGCTGCGCGGCTGGACGGCGGACGGCCGCCCGATCGCCACCACCGCCGCCGGGCAGGCCTCGCTGCGCCGCACCTGGGCGCACGCCGTGCCGCTGGACGGCGGCGAGCCGGTGCGGCTGCCGTACGGGCCGGTCGGCGGGCTGGCCTTCGAGCCGGGCGGCGACCGGGCGCTGCTGGTCTCCGCGTTCGGCGTGGAACCGGCCTGGTGGAAGCGGTACCGGGGCGGGCGGGCCGGAAGGCTGTGGATCGGCGCCGAGCGCTTCGAGCGCGTCCACGAGGAGCTGGTCGGCAACATCGAGTCGCCGCTGTGGGTGGGGGAGCGCATCGCCTTCCTCTCCGACCACGAGGGCGTCGGCGCGCTGTACTCCAGCCTCCCGGACGGCTCCGACCTGCGCCGCCACGGCACCTCCCCGGAGGGCTTCTACGCCCGCGACGCCGCCACCGACGGCACCCGGGTGGTCTGGCACGGCGCCGGGGAGGTGTGGCTGCTGGAGGACCTGGCCGGCGCCGAGCCGCGCCGCCTGGAGGTCGGTCCGGCCGGCCCGCGGGCCGGCCGCCGCCCCCGCCCGGTCTCCGCCGCCTACTGGCTGGAGGGCGTCGCCCCGGACCGCACCGGCCGCGCCGGCGCGGTGGTGGTGCGCGGCACCGTGCACTGGCTGACCCACCGCGAGGGACCGGCCAGGGTGCTGGACGAGACGCCGGGCGTACGCGGTCGGCTGGCCCGGGTGGTGCCGGGCGCGGCGGGCGAGGACGCCGCCCAGGGCGTGGTCTGGGTGACCGACGCCGAGGGCGAGGACGCGATCGAGTACGCGCCCGCCGTGCTCGGAGCCGAGCGCCGCCGGCTGGCCGCGGGCCTCCTCGGGCGGGTCCGCACCCTGCTGGTGTCGCCGGACGGCAAGCAGTTGGCGGCCGGCTCGCACGACGGCCGGGTGCTGCTGGTCTCGCTGGCCGACGGGGCCGTGCACGAGCTGGCGCGCAGCGCCGACGGCGAGGTCAGCGGGTTGGCGTTCAGCCCCGACTCGGCGTGGCTGGCCTGGTCGCAGCCGGCCCTCGGGCCGTGGTCGCTGCGCCAGATCGTGCTGGCCAACCTGGCCACCAGGACGGTCTCCGAGGCGACCCCGCAGCGCTTCATCGACACCTCGCCGGCGTTCACCGCGGACGGCCGGCACCTGGCGTTCCTCTCGGTGCGCAACTTCGACCCGGTGTACGACTCGCACGTCTTCGACCTGTCGTTCCCCAACGGCTGCCGCCCGTACCTGATCACGCTGGCCGCCGACACGCCGTCCCCGTTCGGGCCGAGCCGGGCCGGGCGGCCGGTCGGCGGCGAGGACGACGAGCCCCGCGGCAAGCGGACGGACGGCGAGGAGGGCGGGGCCGACGCGCCGCCGGTGACCCGGGTCGACCTGGACGGCATCGCCGACCGGATCGTGCCGTTCCCGGTGGAGGGCGGCCGGTTCGGCACCCTGCGGGCCGCCAAGGACGGGGTGCTGTGGACGCGCGTCCCGCTGGTCGGCGAGCTGGGCGACGAGGCGGCCTCGCTGGAGGACGAGCGCCCGCGGCCCACCCTGGAGCGCTTCGACTTCCGCAAGCGCCGGGCCGAGCAGCTGGTCGACGGCCTGGACGCGTTCGCGGTGAGCGGCGACGGCACCCGGCTGGCCGTGCTGGACGAGGGCGAGCTGCGGATCCTGCCCGCCGGCCACAAGGCCTCCGGCGAGGACGAGGAGGCCGACGTCGACCTGGACCGGCTGCGGGTGACCGTCGACCCGGCGGCCGAGTGGCGGCAGATGTACGACGAGAACGGCCGCCTGATGCGGGACAACTTCTGGCACCCGGACCTCGCCGGGGTGGACTGGGCCGGGGTGCTGGCCCGCTACCGCCCGCTGGTGGAACGGCTCGGTTCGCACGACGACCTGGTGGACCTGCTCTGGGAGGTGCACGGCGAGCTGGGCACCTCGCACGCGTACGTGGTGCCGCCCGGGGCGCACACCGAGGCGGCCCGCCGGCAGGGCCTGCTCGGCGCCGACCTGGTCAGGGACGGCGAGGTGTGGCGGATCGCCCGCATCCTGCCCGGCGAGTCCTCGGACCCGCGGGCGCACTCGCCGCTGGCCGCGCCCGGCGCGGCGATCCGCCCGGGGGACGCCGTCCTCGCGGTCAACGGCCGCCCGGTGGACCCGGTCACCGGCCCGGCGCCGCTGCTGGCGGGCACCGCCGGGCAGCCGGTGGAGCTGACCGTGGCCGGCAAGGACGGCACCGACCGGCGGCACCCGGTGATCGTGCCGCTCGCCGACGACGAGGCGCTGCGCTACCACGACTGGGTGGCCGGCCGGCGGGCCGCGGTGCGCGAGCTGTCCGGGGGCCGGCTCGGCTACCTGCACATCCCCGACATGCAGACCACCGGCTGGGCGCAGATCCACCGGGACCTGCGCTCGGAGATGGCCAGGGAGGGCGTGATCGTCGACATCCGGGGCAACCGGGGCGGGCACACCTCGCAGCTGGTGATCGAGAAGCTGTCCCGGCGAATCGTCGGCTGGGGCGTGGCCCGCGACATCGCCAACCCGTCGCCGTACCCCGAGGACGCCCCGCGCGGGCCGGTCGTCGCCCTGGCCGACGAGTACTCCGGCTCGGACGGCGACATCGTCAACGCGGCCATCCAGGCGCTGGGCATCGGCCCGGTGGTCGGCACCCGTACCTGGGGCGGGGTGATCGGCATCGACAGCCGGTACTCGCTGGTGGACGGGACCCTGGTGACCCAGCCGAAGTACGCGTTCTGGTCGGAGCGGGTCGGCTGGGGCCTGGAGAACCACGGCGTGGACCCGGACGTCGAGGTGCCGTTCCCGCCGCACGCCTGGGCGGCGGGGGAGGACCCGCAGCTCGCCGAGGGGGTCCGGCTGGCCCTGGAGGCGCTCGCCGAGCGTCCGGCGAAGACCCCGCCGGCGGTACCGGGGCACCGGTAGCGGGCACGGAGCGGGAGGCCGGTCCGGCCTCCCGCTCCGGCGCTCCTCGGCTAGCATGCCGCCGTACGCACCGACCGACCAGTACCAGTACCCGCGAGGAGACCCCGATGGCCGGCGAGCCGCAGTCCGACTGCCTGTTCTGCAAGATCGTGGCGGGCGAGATCCCGGCCACCGTGGTGCGCAAGACCGAGCGGGTGCTCGCCTTCCGCGACATCGCGCCGAAGGCCCCGCTGCACGTCCTGGTCATCCCGCACGCCCACTACCCGGACGCCGCCGCGCTGGCCGCCGACGAGCCGGAGATCGCCGGCGAGCTGCTCGCCGAGGCCGGCCGGGTCGCCGCCGACGAGGGCGTCGAGAACTACCGGCTGATCTTCAACACCGGCGCCGGCGCCGGCCAGACGGTCTTCCACGCCCACGTCCACGTGCTCGGCGGCAAGCCGATGACCGAGAGCATGGTCTGACGGGGGTGTCGCAGCGCGAACTCGTCGTCCTCGGCACCGCCAGCCAGGTGCCGACCCGGCACCGCAACCACAACGGCTACCTGCTGCGCTGGGACGGCGAGGGCCTGCTGTTCGACCCCGGCGAGGGCACCCAGCGCCAGATGCTGCGCGCCGGGGTCTCCGCCACCCAGCTCACCCGGATCGCCGTCACGCACTTCCACGGCGACCACAGCCTGGGCCTCGCCGGGGTGATCCAGCGGATCAACCTCGACCGCGTCCCGCACCCGGTGGACGTCTACTTCCCGGCCTCCGGCGAGGTGTACTTCGAGCGGCTGCGCCACGCCACCGCCTTCCACGAGACGGCCGTGCTGCGGCCCCGCCCGATCGAGGAGCCCGGCCCGCTGCCGGCCCCCGGCGCCCGCTTCGCGCTGGACGCCGTCCGACTCTCGCACCCCGTCGAGTCCTTCGGCTACCGGCTGCGCGAGCCGGACGGGCGCCGGCTGGTGCCCGAACGGCTGGCCTCCCTGGGCATCGGCGGACCGGACGTCGGCCGGCTCCAGCGGACCGGAGCGATCGAGGCGGACGGGCGGCGGGTCACCCTGGAGGAGGTCAGCGAGCCCCGGCCCGGCCAGCGGTTCGCCTTCGTCATGGACACCCGGCTCTGCGAGGGCGTGCACGAGCTCGCCGAGGGCGCCGACCTGCTGGTCGTCGAGGCCACCTTCACCGACGCCGACGCCCGGCTCGCCGAGGAGCACGGCCACCTCACCGCCGGCCAGGCCGGCAAGGTCGCCGCGGAGGCGGGCGCCCGCACCCTGGTGCTGACCCACTTCTCCCAGCGCTACCCGGACCTGGGCCAGCACCTCGCCGACGCCCGCAAGCATTTCGACGGCCCGATCGTGCTTGCCGAGGACCTCGCCCGGGTACCAGTACCGCCCCGGCAGCGGTGACCAGCGGCGGACGGTCCGGAAAACCGCTCGCGCCACCCGGGCGGTCTGCCGCAGCATCATCGGGTGCGGCCCCGCCGCCCGCCGCGTCGATCACGTGCGCGGCGTACCCTGGTGCCCCGGAGAGACCCAGCGGCACCACGAGACACGGATGGGATGAGGCAGGCCCCAGCGCCGACCTATGAGTGACACATCGCAGACCCGTACCAACGGACAGCCGCGCCCCGAGCCGGCCGACGACGGCCGCGTCAGCGCCCGGATCGTCATCCCCGAGAAGCATCCGATGGTCACCCTGCTCGGTGCCGCCGACTCGCTGCTGCGGGTGATCGAGCAGGGCTTCCCCGCCGCCGACATCCACGTCCGCGGCAACGAGGTGACCGCGACCGGCGCCCGCGCCGAGGTCGCCCTGGTCAAGCAGCTGTTCAGCGAGATGATGCTGGTGCTGCGCACCGGCCAACCCCTGACGGAGGACGCCGTGGAGCGCTCCATCGCCATGCTCCGCAGTGCCGCGGAGGACCCCGACAGCCCGGCGCCGTCGCAGGTGTTCACCGCGAACATCCTGTCCAACCGGGGCCGGACCATCCGTCCCAAGACCCTCAACCAGCAGCGCTACGTCGACGCGATCGACAAGCACACGATCGTCTTCGGCCTCGGCCCGGCCGGCACCGGCAAGACCTACCTGGCGATGGCCAAGGCCGTCCAGGCCCTCCAGGCCAAGGAGGTCAACCGGATCATCCTGACCCGCCCGGCCGTCGAGGCGGGGGAGCGGCTGGGCTTCCTGCCCGGCACCCTCTACGAGAAGATCGACCCGTACCTGCGCCCGCTGTACGACGCGCTGCACGACATGATGGACCCGGACTCCATCCCGCGCCTGATGGCCGCCGGGACCATCGAGGTCGCGCCGCTCGCCTACATGCGCGGCCGCACCCTCAACGACGCCTTCATCATCCTCGACGAGGCCCAGAACACCTCGCCCGAGCAGATGAAGATGTTCCTCACCCGCCTCGGGTTCAACTCCCGGGTGGTCGTCACCGGCGACACCAGCCAGATCGACCTCCCGGGCGGCACCCGCAGCGGCCTCAAGGTCGTCCAGGACATCCTGGCCGACGTGCCCGACATCCACTTCTCCGTCCTCACCAGCACCGACGTGGTCCGCCACAAGCTGGTCGGCCGGATCGTGGACGCGTACGAGCGCTGGGACGCCCGCCAGGAGGCCCAGGAGACCGACGAGCGACGCCTCCCGGTCAAGCCCGCCCAGCGGCGCGGCTCGCGCGCACCCCGACAGTCCCATCGCACCGAAAGCTGAGTAACCAGCCCGTCATGTCGATCGACATCGCCAACGAGTCCGGTTGGGACGTCGACGAGGAGGCCATCCTCGCCGTCGCCCGCTACGCACTGGAGAAGATGCGGATCCACCCGCAGTCCGAACTGTCCGTGATCCTGGTGGACGGGGCGGCGATGGAGGAGCTGCACATCCAGTGGATGGACCTCCCGGGCCCGACGGACGTGATGTCCTTCCCGATGGACGAGCTGCGCCCCGGCAAGGAGGGCGAGGAACTGCCGCAGGGCCTGCTCGGCGACATCGTGCTCTGCCCCGAGGTCGCCGAGCAGCAGGGCAAGGCGGCCCCGTCGAAGCACTCCATGGACGAGGAGCTCCAGTTGCTCACCGTGCACGGCGTGCTGCACGTGCTCGGCTACGACCACGAGGAGCCGGACGAGGAGGCCGAGATGTTCGGCCTCCAGAAGGCGATCCTCGACGGCTGGCGGGCCGAGCGGGGCCTCGGCGGCATCTCGCCGGCCCCCACCACCCACTGAGCACGGAGCCCGAACCCCTGTGAGTGGTGAGAGTACGAGTTTCATCCTCGGTGCCGTGCTGCTCGTCGTGCTCGGCTGGCTGGCCGCGTGCGCCGAGGCGGGCATCTCCCGGGTCTCCCGGTTCCGGGCGGAGGAGGCCGTGCGCTCCGGGCGCAAGGGCTCGGCCCGGCTGCTGGCGCTGGCCACCGACCCGATCCGCTACCTCAACCTGGCCACCCTGATCCGGGTCGCCAGCGAGATGGCGGCGGCGGTCCTGGTCACCGTGGTGTGCGTGCGCACCATCGACACGACCTGGCAGGCCGTGCTGCTGGCGTTCGGTGTGATGGTGCTGGTGTCCTTCGTGGCGGTGGGCGTCTCCCCGCGCACGATCGGCCGCCAGCACCCGCTCACCACCGCCACCGCGGCCTCCTTCGTGCTGCTGCCGCTGGCCCGGATCCTCGGCCCGATCCCGCGGCTGCTGATCCTGCTCGGCAACGCCCTGACCCCGGGCAAGGGCTACAAGGAGGGCCCGTTCGCCTCCGAGGCCGAGCTGCGGGCGCTGGTCGACCTGGCGGAGAAGAACGACGTCATCGAGGACGAGGAGCGCCGGATGGTGCACTCGGTCTTCGAGCTGGGCGACACCATCGTCCGCGAGGTGATGGTGCCGCGCACCGACCTGGTGATGATCGAGCGCCACAAGACCGTGCGGCAGGCGCTGACCCTGGCGCTGCGCTCGGGCTTCTCGCGGATCCCGGTGGTCGGCGACAACGAGGACGACGTGGTCGGCATCGTCTACCTCAAGGACCTGGTGCGTCGCACCCACATCAACCGGGACTCGGAGTCCGACGAGGTCGGCGCCGTGCTGCGCCCGGCGGTGTTCGTGCCGGACTCCAAGCCGGCCGCCGACCTGCTGCGCGAGATGCAGCAGATGCGCTCGCACGTGGCGATCGTGATCGACGAGTACGGCGGCACGGCCGGCCTCGTCACCATCGAGGACATCCTGGAGGAGATCGTCGGCGAGATCACCGACGAGTACGACCGGGAGATCCCGCCGGTGGAGGACCTCGGGGACGGCTCCTACCGGATCACCGCGCGGCTGCTGGTGGAGGACCTCGGCGAGCTGTTCGGGATCGAGCTGGAGGACGAGGACGTCGAGACGGTCGGCGGCCTGCTGGCCAAGCACCTGGGCCGGGTCCCGATCCCCGGCTCGTCCTGCGAGATCCCGCTGCCCGAGGAGGTCCCGGGCGGCCTGACCGCGATCCGGCTGACCGCCGAGAGCTCCGCCGGCCGCCGCAACCGGATCGGCTCCGTCGTCGCCGCCCCCGTGCCTGCCGGGGCCGGGGCGGGCCGGGAGGGCGGCGAGTAGCGTTCGGGTGGCTCCGGGGCGACGATGGGAGGCATGACGCACCAACTTCGCGCGGAGTACGGCCCGCAGGGGACGGCGGGCGGGGTGAAGGTCTGGCACGTCGTGCGGGAGAAGGACCCGGCGCTCGCGCTGTGCGGCCGGACCATTCCCGCCGAGGCCGAGACCAGGCCGGAGCAGGAGTGGGGGACCGGCCTTCGGGGTTGCCAGCAGTGCGGCTCGCTGTACATGCACGAGGTGCCGCACATGCAGGGGAGCCACCCCTACAGCTAGCCAGGCGTTTCGACCACCTCGGAGGTCGCCATGAAGCTGCAAGACGAACTGCCCGTCGACCACAAACTGGTGCTGGTCTGGCGGATCGGGGCCGGGCTCGGCGGAATCTTCCTGATCGTGTTCGGCTGCCTGGGGCTGGCCGACCACCCGGGCTTCCTGTCCACCGAGGGCGACGAGATCGCCGGGATGTCCACCAACGGCGCGCTGAGCATCCTGTCCATCGTGGTGGGCGGGATCCTGGTGCTCGGCGCGGTCGTGGGCGGGAACTTCGCCGCCAATCTGAACATGGCGGCCGGTGCGCTGTTCATCCTGTCCGGTTTCTACGGGCTGACGGTGCTCGAACGGCCGGACGCCAACATCCTGAACTTCGGCATCCGCAACGTGATCTTCGCCTTCGCCTTCGGCGTGGTGATCACCGCGTTCGGGATGTACGGGCGGGTCAGCAGCCACCTGCCGCACGACAACCCGTACTGGCGCAAGCGGGTGGGGGAGGAGGAGGCGCTGCCGACCGGTCCCAAGACCTTCGTGAAGGTGATGCGGCCCGGACCGTCCAACCCGATCGGGCACTGAGGACCCCGCCGGGCCTCGGCCGCCGGGGCCTATGCTCCTGGGCATGAGTGACATCGTCGAGCTGAACCCCGAAGACAAGAAGATCATCACCCTGGCCCGCTCCGCCCGCGCCCGCAACGGCGTCGCGGAGGGGGCCGCGGTGCGTGACGAGACCGGCCGCACCTATGTGGCCGGGACGGTCGCGCTGGAGTCGCTGCGGCTGAGCGCGGTGCAGACGGCGGTGGCGATGGCGGTGGCCAGCGGCGCGAAGTCGCTGGAGGCGGCGGCCGTGGTGACCGAGGCGGAGCAGCCCTCGCAGGCCGACCTGGCGGCGGTGCGGGACCTCGGCGGGGCGGGCACCCCGCTGCTGCTGGCCGGCCCGGACGGGACGCTGCGGGTCTCGGCCGAGGCCCGCTGAGCGCACGCGGCCGGTACGGCGCCCGGGGTTCGCGCCCCGGGCGCCGGCGCGTTCCGGGCTCCTCGATGTGCCGGATAATCTCACCGGGGACGGGCGGGGAGACGCGCGGGGAGACGGCGCGGTGAGGGGGCTGGGCGATGGGGCCGTTCGCGTTCTTCGCGGGGCTGCTGCTGGGCGTGATGGGCATGGGCAAGTGGCAGGAGACCGGGTCGCCGTTCTGGCTCTGGGGCTCGGTCGCCTTCCTGCTGCTCGTCCTCGGCTGGGGCCTGGGCGCGGTGTTCGGCGGGAAGAAGTGAGGGCCCGGACGGGCGGTGTCCGCCCGGGCGGGGGTGATCAGGGAGAATGGAGCCCATGAATGCCCCTTCCTCCTCGTACCGCTCCGGCTTCGCGTGCTTCGTCGGCCGGCCCAACGCGGGCAAGTCGACCCTGACCAACGCTCTGGTGGGGACGAAGGTCGCGATCACCTCCGACCGCCCGCAGACCACCCGGCACACCGTCCGCGGCATCGTGCACCGCCCGGACGCCCAGCTGGTGCTGGTGGACACCCCCGGCCTGCACAAGCCGCGCACCCTGCTCGGCGAGCGCCTCAACGACCTGGTCCGCAGCACCTGGGCCGAGGTCGACGTGATCGGCTTCTGCCTGCCCGCCGACCAGAAGCTCGGCCCCGGCGACAAGTTCATCGCCAAGGAACTCGCCGAGATCAAGAAGACCCCCAAGGTGGCCATCGTCACCAAGACCGACCTGGTCGACTCCAAGCGGCTGGCCGAGCAGCTGATCGCCGTCCACCAGCTCGGCGCCGAGCTGGGCATCGAGTGGGCCGAGATCATCCCGGTCTCCGCCGTCGGCGACAAGCAGGTGGAGCTGGTCGGCGAGCTGATCAGCAAGCTGCTGCCGGAGGGCGTGCCGCTCTACCCGGACGGCGACCTCACCGACGAGCCCGAGCAGATCATGGTGGCCGAGCTGATCCGCGAGGCCGCGCTGGAGGGCGTGCGCGACGAGCTGCCGCACTCGCTGGCCGTCGTGGTCGAGGAGATGCTGCCGCGCGAGGGCCGCCCGGCAGACCGGCCGCTGCTGGACATCCACGCCAACGTCTACATCGAGCGGCAGAGCCAGAAGGCGATCGTGATCGGGGCCAAGGGCGCCCGGCTCAAGCACGTCGGCACCACCGCCCGCAAGCACATCGAGGCGCTGCTCGGCACCCCGGTCTTCCTGGACCTGCACGTCAAGGTCGCCAAGGACTGGCAGCGCGACCCGAAGCAGCTGCGCAAGCTCGGGTTCTGACCGGCGGACCGGTGGGGAGGGGCGCGGCGTGAAGCTGCACACGCGGGAGTGGGGCACCGGCGACCGGGTCGCGCTGCTGGTCCACGGGATCATGTCCGACCACCGCAGCTGGCGGTCGGTCGGCCCGGCGCTCGCCGGGCGCGGCTACCGGGTGATCGCCGTCGACCTGCGCGGCCACGGCGCCAGCCCGCGCGGCGACGGCGGCACCGCGGTGGACCGCTACCGCCCCGAGCGGTTCGCCGACGACCTGGTGGACACCCTGCCGCGGGGCGCCGAGCTGGCCATCGGCCACTCGCTGGGCGCGCTGACCCTGCTGCACGCCGTCGAGCGGCTGCGCCCGGCCCGGGCGGTCTACTCGGACCCGGCCTGGAAGTTCGTCCAGCCGGGGCTCTTCGACCCGGCGGTCTTCGTCCAGTTCAAGCAGGCCACCCGGGCGCAGATCGCCGCGGTCAACCCGCGCTGGGAGGCCGGGGACGTGGAGGTCGAGCTGGCCACCCTGGAGCTCTGGGACCCGGACACCGCGCTGGCGCTCTCCGCGCTGCACGGCCGGGCCGCGCTGCCCGGCGCCCCGGCCGTGCCCTCACTGGTGCAGCTCGCCGACAACAGCCGGCTGATCGGGCCCGAGGACGCCGCGACCCTGCGCGGCCTCGGCTACGAGGTCCGCACGGTGCCCGGGGCCGGCCACACCATCCACCGGGAGGACCTCCCGGGCTTCCTGGCCTCCCTCGACGGCTGGCTGTGACCGCGCCCTACGCGCCTTCGCGCAGGACCAGGGAGACCAGTTCGCGCTGGGACTCGGTGAGCTTGGGGTCCGCGCAGTGCACCGTCCGCCCGTCCACGGTGATCTCGTAGTGGAAGCCGTCCGGCACCCCGTAGGAGGGCGTGCGCAGCCCGCCCGCGACGGCCTCGCGGGCGAGCGCGTGCACATGCGGGGCGTCCACCCGCTCGGTGGTGTCGAGCTCAGCGCGGCGGACGTGTCCCGCGAGGCCGCCGGTCCGGGTCACCTGGATACGCATGGTGTCCATGGTGCTACCCAGCGATGGCGTTTGCCGGGGTTTTCCCGGACCTTGACTTAAGGGCGGCTCAAGTCGGACTGATGCCGACCTTCGCCCAGGAGGCGGTCACCGTGTCGGCGACCTCCGGCTCCGGGTAGCGGGCCTTCGCGGCGGCCACGGTGGCCCGGGCGAAGGCGGTGAAGTCGGCGTCGGCGGGCAGCCGCCGGCCGGTCAGCGCGTCGTACCAGATCCGGCCGGCCCGCTCCCAGGCCGGCCCGCCGAGCGCGGTGGCGAGCAGGTAGAAGGCGTGGTTGGGGATGCCCGAGTTGATGTGCACCCCGCCGTTGTCCTGGGCGGTGCGCACGTAGTCGCGCATGTGGGCGGGCTGCGGGTCCTTGCCCAGCCGGGGGTCGTCGTACGCGGTGCCGGGCGCCTTCATCGAGCGCAGCGCGACCCCCTGCACGCCGGGGGCGAGCAGTCCGGCGCCGACCAGCCAGTCCGCCGCGGCGGCGTCCTGCTGCAGCGCGTACTGCTTGACCAGCGAGCCGAAGACGTCGGAGACCGACTCGTTGAGCGCGCCGGGCTGGTTGCGGTACTCCAGGCCGGCGGTGAACTGGGTGACGCCGTGGGCGAGTTCGTGGCCGATGACGTCGACGCAGGCGGTGAAGTCGCCGAACACCTCGCCGTCGCCGTCGCCGAACACCATGCGTTGGCCGTCCCAGAAGGCGTTGTCGTAGTCCCGGCCGTAGTGGACGGTGGCGTCCAGCCGCAGGCCCTGGTCGTCGATGGAGTGCCGCCCGTAGACGGCGGAGAACAGTGTCCAGGTGGCGCCGAGCCCGTCGTAGGCGCGGTTGACGGACTGGTCGGGCAGCGGGCTCCCGCCCTCCCGGCGGACGGTGCGGCCGGGCAGGCGTTCGCGGTGCCCGGCGTCGGAGATCACCCGCTCCAGGCGGTCGGCGGGGGCCCGGGCGGGCAGGACGGCGGTGAGCCGGGCGGTCCGGTGCGCGGCGTCGAGGGCGAGCGAGCGGGCGGCGGGTTCATGACCGTCCTCGGCGAGGCGGTCCAGGACGTACGGCGGAACGATCGCGCAGAGCGTCGGTTCGGCTGTCATGTGGCCCAGAGTGAGGCATTGATGACGTGTTGTCACCGGCGCGGACCGGATTGCGCGCCGCCCGCCCGGTTCCGTGCGCCGTCTCAAGGAGTGGGAAGACCGGCGGGCCCGCTTCGGGGTCGCGCGGCGCTGGGTTAGGCTGGGCCGCATCATGCGCAACGGGCTGCTTCTTCTTAGCTGCCGCGTCGAGGGCCTGTAGTCCACCAGGGCCGGCTCCCTCGCCGCGGGGACTGTGCTGCGCGCTGAATTCGGGTGACCCCCTGGCGGGTCACGAGCGGCAGCAGGCCGGCCGAGTCGGGTGAGGACACCGCCCCGACCAGCCCGCACCACGCATCACAGGAAGCCGAGACTCACCTCCATGACCGAGCAGAGCTCCGCCGCGCCCGTTCCCGCCGCCCGGGCCTTCGTCGACCGCCCCACCCCGATCACCGCCGACTCGGTGCGCCAGCGGCCGTCCGGCATGCGGCACGGCCGCTACCTGCCCTTCGGCACCGTCGACCTGCCGGACCGCACCTGGCCGTCGAAGGTCATCACCAAGGCGCCGCGCTGGCTCTCCACCGACCTGCGGGACGGCAACCAGGCGCTGATCGACCCGATGTCCCCGGCCCGCAAGCGCAAGATGTTCGACCTACTGGTCGCGATGGGCTACAAGGAGATCGAGGTCGGCTTCCCCTCCTCCGGGGCCACCGACCACGCCTTCGTGCGCTCGCTGATCGAGGAGGGGGCGATCCCCGAGGACGTCACCATCTCGGTGCTGACCCAGGCGCGCGAGGAGCTGATCGAGAAGACGATCGAGTCGCTGGTCGGCGCGCCGCGCGCGACCGTGCACCTGTACAACGCGACCGCGCCGCTGTTCCGCCGGGTGGTGTTCCGCAACGACAAGGCGGCCACGAAGGCGATCGCCACCGAGGGCACCCGGCTGGTGATGGAGTACGCCGAGAAGCTGCTGGGCGACGACACCGTCTTCGGCTACCAGTACTCGCCGGAGATCTTCGTCGACACCGAGCTGGACTTCGCGCTGGAGGTCTGCGAGGCGGTCATGGACGTCTGGCAGCCGGGTGAGGGCCGGGAGATCATCCTGAACCTGCCGGCCACCATCGAGCGGGCCACCCCGAACGTCCAGGCCGACCAGTTCGAGTGGATGTCGCGCAACCTGTCGCGCCGCGAGTTCGTCTGCCTGTCGGTGCACCCGCACAACGACCGGGGCACCGCCGTCGCCTCCGCCGAGCTGGCCTACATGGCCGGCGCGGACCGGATCGAGGGCTGCCTGTTCGGGCAGGGCGAGCGGACCGGCAACGTCGACCTGGTGACCCTGGGCATGAACCTGTTCTCCCAGGGCGTCGACCCGCAGATCGACTTCTCCGACATCGACGAGGTGCGCCGCACCGCCGAGTACTGCAACCAGATGGAGGTGCACCCGCGCCACCCGTACGCCGGCGACCTGGTGTACACCTCCTTCTCCGGCTCGCACCAGGACGCCATCAAGAAGGGCTTCGACGTCCTGGAGGCGGACGCGGCCGCGGCGGGCGTGCCGGTCGAGGAGCACACCTGGGGCGTGCCGTACCTGCCGATCGACCCGAAGGACGTCGGCCGCACCTACGAGGCGGTCATCCGGGTCAACAGCCAGTCCGGCAAGGGCGGCGTGGCGTACGTGCTGAAGAACGACCACAAGCTGGACCTGCCGCGCCGGATGCAGATCGAGTTCTCCCGGATCATCCAGGCCAAGACCGACGCCGAGGGCGGCGAGGTCACCCCGGCCGAGATCTGGCGGGTCTTCGAGGACGAGTACCTGCCGACCACGGCGAACCCGTGGGGCCGGATCTCGCTGACCGGCTCGCGCACCCTGACCACCGAGGACGGCCGGGACGCGCTGACCGCCGAGGCCGTGGTGGACGGCGTGCCGGTGCCCCTGACCGGTACCGGCAACGGCCCGGTCTCGGCGTTCGCCGACGCGCTGGTGCGGATCGGCGTGGACGTACGGGTGCTGGACTACGCCGAGCACGCGCTGAGCGAGGGCGGCGACGCCCAGGCCGCCGCGTACGTCGAGTGCGCGGTGGACGGCCGGGTGCTGTGGGGCGTCGGGATCGACGGCAACACCGTGCTGGCCTCGCTGAAGGCGATGATCAGCGCCGTCAACCGGGCTCGGCGGGGGTAGTTCGTACGAGTGGTCATCGCCGGGCCGTCCCGTTCGGGGCGGCCCGGCGGCGTTCCCGGGCCGGGCCGTGCGGTCCCCGGGCCCGGGGCGTGCGCGCTGTGTCCTGCGCCACATCTTTTCGCGGTTCGGGCCGTTCGAAGTACTGACACGTGTCGGCAACCGTGGCAACATCGTCCCACCGGAAAGCCGGGTCGGTGGGACGGCCCGGTGGCCGGTCGCGTGACCTGCCCATTGTTGTGCAGGCCGCCTGCCATGTCTGGGGAGTGGCGCCGTGACAGGGATGTGGGGTGTTCGCCCGCGGTGGCGGACTGACGTTCTCGGTGACTTCTTCTGTCCAGGCTGCGGCGGGGACCGCAACTACCGCCGGCAGTACGGCCGGCGGTGGCTGCGGCTGCTGGGGACCCCGGTGCTTCCGCTCGGACCGGTGATCGGCAGCGTGCAGTGCACCAGCTGCCACGGCCGGTTCGGGGTGGAGAGCCTGGAGCAGCCCACCTGCGTACGCCTGGGCGGGATGCTGCGCGACGCGCAGTACACCGTCGCGCTGGCCCTGCTGGCCGCCGGCGGCACCGCGCACCGCGCGGCCCGCGAGGCCGCCTGCGCGGCGGTCCGGGACGCCGGGTTCGAGGACTGCGGCGAGGCCCAGGTGCTGGCCGCGCTGGCGGCGCTGTCCGGCCTCGGCGGCGAACTGTACGACGCGCACGGCATGGCCGGCGGGCTGGCCGTGGAACTGCACGCGGTGCTCGAACCGCTCGCCCCGCACCTGGCCCAGCCGGGCCGGGAGCGGCTGCTGCTGCAGGGTGCGGCGATCGCCCTGGCCGACGGCCGGTACCGCCCGCAGGAGCGGGACGCGCTGGACGCCGTCGGGCGCTGCCTGGACCTGCCGCAGTCACGGGTGGGGGAGTTGCTGGAGGCGGCGACCCGGGCGCCGTACTAGGGACCTTCCGGGGTCCACGGCCGTCCTCCGGAGAGGGGCGGCTGGGGGACAATGGTGGGATGTCCACACTGTTCGAGGCCCGCCGCGGCGAGGCGGGCGCATGAGCCTCTTCCGGGACGACGGCGTGGTGCTCCGGGCGCAGAAGCTCGGCGAGGCCGACCGGATCATCACCCTGCTCACCCGCAACCACGGCAAGGTGCGCGCGGTGGCGCGCGGGGTGCGCAAGACCAAGTCGAAGTTCGGCGCGCGCCTGGAGCCGTTCTCGCACGTGGACGTGCAGTTCTTCAGCCGGGGGAGTGAGTTGGTCGGGCGCGGGTTGCCACTGTGCACCCAGGTGGAGACGATCGCCCCGTACGGCGGTCCGATCGTCGCCGACTACGGCCGCTACACCGCCGGCACGGCCATGCTGGAGACGGCGGAACGGTTCGCCGAGAACGAGGGCCAGCCGGCCGTCCAGCAGTACCTGCTGCTGGTCGGCGGCCTGCGCACGCTGGCGGCCGGACTGCACGAGTCGCACCTGGTGCTGGACGCCTTCCTGCTGCGGTCGCTCGCGGTCAACGGGTACGGCGCGAGCTTCGACGACTGCGCCAAGTGCGGCATGGAGGGCCCCAACCGGTTCTTCTCGCTCCAGGCGGGCGGCGTGCTCTGCCCGGACTGCCGGGTGCCCGGATGTGCCGTACCCTCCCCTGAGACACTGGTACTGCTCGGGGCGCTGCTGTCAGGGGACTGGCGGACTGCCGACGCCTGCGAGCCGAGGTACTGGCGGGAGGGCAGCGGCCTGGTCGCGGCCTATCTGCAGTGGCACCTGGAGCGGGGCATCCGCTCGATGAGATACGTGGAGAAGTGAGCACATGGCAGCGCGACGGCTCTTCGGCGGCGGCAAGCAGAGGGAGTACCTCCCCCCGACCCCGCATCCCAGCGGCGCCCGGCCCCCGAAGATCCCCGGCGAGCTGGTCCCCGGCCACGTCGCGATCGTCATGGACGGCAACGGCCGCTGGGCGAAGGAGCGCGGGCTGCCGCGCACCGAGGGCCACAAGGTCGGCGAGGGCGTCGTGCTGGACGTGCTGAAGGGCGCGATCGAGCTGGGCGTGAAGAACGTCTCGCTGTACGCGTTCTCCACCGAGAACTGGAAGCGCTCACCCGACGAGGTGAAGTTCCTGATGAACTTCAACCGCGACGTCATCCACCGCCGCCGCGACGAGATGGACGCGATGGGCGTGCGGGTGCGCTGGGCGGGCCGGATGCCCAAGCTGTGGAAGAGCGTCGTCCAGGAGCTCCAGGTCGCCGAGGAGCAGACCAAGGACAACGACGCGGTCACCCTGTACATGTGCGTCAACTACGGTGGCCGGGCCGAGATCGCGGACGCCGCGGCGGCCATCGCGGCCGATGTGGCGGCGGGCCGGCTGGACCCGAAGAAGGTCAACGAGAAGACCCTCGCCAAGTACCTGTACCACCCGGACATGCCGGACGTGGACCTCTTCCTGCGCCCCAGCGGCGAGCAGCGGACGTCCAACTTCCTGCTCTGGCAGTCGGCGTACGCGGAGTTCGTGTTCCAGGACGTGCTCTGGCCGGACTTCGACCGGCGCGACCTGTGGCGGGCCTGCGAGCAGTACGCGATGCGCGACCGCCGGTTCGGCGGGGCGATCCCCAACGAGATGCCGGCCGATCTGGCCGCCGAGGTGCCGGCGCAGCGCTGAGCGCGCCCGGGAACGGCAGGAGGGCCCGCGGGAGGTTTCTCCCGCGGGCCCTCCTGCCGTTCCCGGCGTGGATCAGGCCTTCTTGGCGCACTCCGCGCAGGTGCCGAAGATCTCCAGGGTGTGCGCGATGTCGCTGAACCCGTGCTCGGCGGCGACCGAGTTGGCCCAGCGCTCGACGGCCGGGCCCTCGACCTCGACGGTGGCACCGCACTGGCGGCAGACCAGGTGGTGGTGGTGTCCGCTGCTGCACCGGCGGTAGACGGCCTCGCCGTCGGCGGTGCGCAGGACGTCGACCTCGCCGGCGTCGGCGAGCGACTGGAGCGTCCGGTAGACGGTGGTGAGGCCGACCGAGTCTCCCCGGTGCTTCAGCATGTCGTGGAGCTCCTGCGCGCTGCGGAAGTCCTCGATCTCGTCCAGGACCGCCGAGACGGCGGCGCGCTGCCGGGTCGATCGGGCTCGCGGCGACGGGCCTGCGGTGGTCACCGTGGGTCCTCCTGGTGGTGTGGGCGACTGGCACCTCATTGTGCCAGCCCCGCACCGGGCGCCGGAGTGCCCGCGTCCGCCCGGCCCCCGGGGGCCGCCGCGGCCTGCTGCGGGGCGTCGGCGCCGGTCTGCCGGGTGTCCGGCAGCAGGACGTCGCACACCTGCGGTCCGGCGTCGGGGGTGGCGCGGTGGCGGCGCCGGGCGAGCGGTGCGGCGAGAGCGCTGAACACCGCGAACACCGCGATGGCGAGCAGCACGATGGCCGGGCCGGAGGGCACGTCGAGCTGGTAGGAGCCGGTGACGCCGGCCAGGGCGACGATCACGCCGACCGCGATCGCGCCGGCCTGGGTCGCGGCGAAGGAGCGGGTGAGCTGCTGGGCGGCGGCCACCGGGACCACCATCAGCGCGCTGACCAGCAGCAGGCCGACCACCCGCATGGCGACGGTGACGGTGACCGCGGCCATCACCGCGAGCAGCAGGTTGAGCACCCGCACCGGGACGCCGGTGACCTTGGCGAAGTCCTCGTCCTGGCAGATCGCGAAGAGCTGGCGGCGCAGGCCCAGGGTGACGGCGATGACGACGGCGCCGAGCGCGGCGATCGCGGCCAGGTCGGCGGGGGAGACGGTCAGGATGGAGCCCCAGAGGTAGCTCTCCAGTGAACCGGCGCCCGCCTGGGCGGACTTGGAGACCAGCAGCTTGCCGCAGGCCATGCCGCCGTAGAAGAGCATCGCGAGGGCGATGTCGCCGCGCTGGTTGCCGCGCGAGCGGACCAGTTCCATGGTGACGGCGCCGAGCACGCAGACCAGGACGGCCATCCAGACCGGGTTGGTCTGGAAGATGAAGCCGAGGCCGACGCCGGTCATCGCCACGTGGCCCATGCCGTCGCCCATCAGGGCCTGGCGGCGCTGCACCAGGTAGATGCCGACGGCGGGGGCGGTGACGCCGACCAGGACGGCGGCGATCAGCGCCCGCTGCATGAAGTCGTAGCCAAGCATCTCGGTCATGACAGCAGTCCCCGGATCCGTTCGTGGTCGTGGCCGTGGTCGGCGTGCGGGTGGACGTGGTCGTGGCCGGGCAGGGCGTGCAGGCCGGTGTTGGGCACGGGCGGGCCGTCGTGCGCGACGCAGCCGTCGCGGAGCACCACGGCGCGGTCGATCAGCGGTTCCAGGGGCCCGAGTTCGTGCAGCACCAGCAGCACGGCGGCGCCGCGGGCGACCTCGGCGCGCAGGGTGTCGGCGAGCACCTGCTGGCTGGCGGCGTCCACGCCGGCCATCGGCTCGTCCATGATCAGCAGATCGGGGGAGCCGGCCAGCGCGCGGGCGATCAGCACCCGCTGCTGCTGGCCGCCGGAGAGGTCGCCGACGCCGTCGCGGGCCCGGTCGAGCATGCCGACGGCGGCCAGCGCGCGGTCGACGGCGGTGCGGTCGGCGCGGCGGAAGGGCAGCAGCCGGTGCAGCGGCAGCCGGCCGGTGGAGACGACCTCGCGCACGGTGGCGGGGACGCCGGAGGCGGCGGTGGTGCGCTGCGGGACGTAGCCGATCCGGTGCCAGGCGCGGAACCGGGCGAGCGGGGTGCCGAACAGTTCCAGGCCGCCGCGCTCCAGCGGGACGGCGCCGGTGACGGCCTTGACGGTGGTGGACTTGCCGGAGCCGTTGGCGCCGAGCAGGGCGACCACTTCGCCGGGGCGGACGGTGAGGTCGACGCCGCGCAGCACCGGCCGTCCGCCGCGCGAGGCGACGGCGTCGTGCAGGCGGACGGCCGGGGGTGTCGGGGGGGTCATACCGGTGATCCCGTCAGCTGGTGGGGGTGGTGGCGGCCGGGCCGGTGCCCGTGCTCGCGCCTGCGTTCGCGGATGCGTTCGTGTTCGCGCCGAGGGCGGTCTGCAGCGCGGTCAGGTTCTGCCGCATGACCGTGAGGTAGTCGTCCTCGGCCTGGTCCTTGACGCCCTCCAGCGGGTCGAGGACGGCGGTCCTGAGGCCGAGGTCCTTGGCCACGGTCTCGGCGAGCCGGGGGCTGGCCAGGGTCTCGAAGAAGATCGTGGTGACGCCGTTCTCCTTGGCGGCCTTCTGGACGTCGGCCATCCGGGCCGGGGTGGGCTCGGACTCGGGGTCGACGCCGTTGATGGAGACCTGGGTGAGGCCGTAGGCCTCGGCGAGGTAGCCGAAGGCGGCGTGGCTGGTGACGAAGGTGCGGTTCGGCGCGTCCTTCAGCCCGTCCTTGAACTCCTGGTCCAGGGCGGTGAGCCGGCCGACCAGGTCGTCGGTGTTCCGCCGGTAGTCCTCGGCGTGCTCCGGGTCGGCCGCGGCGAACTCGGCGCCGACGCTCCTGGCCACGGCGGCGTAGCGGGTCGGGTCGAGCCAGATGTGCGGGTCGCCGGCCGCCTCGTCGTGGTGGTGGCCGTCGTCGTGGCCCTCGTGGTCGTGGCCGTCGCCCTCGGCGTGGCCCTCCGGGAGGTTGTGGTCCTCCAGCGGGACGGCGGCGGTGGCGTCGACCTTGTGCTTGGCCTCGGAGCCGGCGACGGCCTTGTCGACGGTGGGCTGCAGGCCCTTGAGGTAGACGATCGCGTCGGCCTTCTGGACCCGGCCGACCTGCTTGGCGGTGAGTTCGAGGTCGTGCGGCTCGACGCCGGCGGCGGTCAGACCGGTGACCTTCACGTGCTCGCCGCCGATCTTCGTGGCGAGGAACTCCATCGGATAGAAGGACGCGACGACGTTCAGCCGGCCGTCCGGACCCTGGTCGCCGCCGTCGCCGCAGGCCGTCAGGGTGAGGGCGGCGGCGAGGGCGGTGGCGGTCAGGGCCAGGGTGCTGCGGGCACCTCGTCGGATCATCATGACAACCATTCTCAGATTAGATGGAAATGATTGTCAAATCACTCGGATGGGTGAACGGGCGGTGACGGTGAGTGGGCCGGTGCCGGCGATACCGATTTGAACCCCGTACCCATATGGCCGGTAACCTGAGGTATTCGGGTACGCGCAACCAGCCGTGCCCTGACCGGGCCGTACGTACTGAAGAGAGCACTGTGGCAGCCGACAAGATCGAGACGATCGTCAGCCTGAGCAAGCGCCGTGGCTTCGTCTACCCCTGCAGCGAGATCTACGGCGGCACGCGTGCCGCCTGGGACTACGGACCGCTGGGCGTCGAGCTCAAGGAGAACATCAAGCGCCAGTGGTGGCGCGCGATGGTCCAGGCCCGCGAGGACGTCGTCGGACTCGACTCGTCGGTGATCCTGGCCCGCGAGGTCTGGGAGGCGTCCGGCCACGTCCAGACCTTCAACGACCCGCTGACCGAGTGCCTCTCCTGCCACAAGCGCCACCGGGCCGACCACCTGGAGGAGAAGTACGAGGCCAAGCACGGCTTCCCGCCGCCGAACGGCCTCCAGGACATCAACTGCCCGGACTGCGGCACCAAGGGCCAGTTCACCGAGCCCAAGGACTTCTCGGGCATGCTGAAGACCCACCTCGGCGTCACCGAGGAGGCGAGCGGCCTGGCGTACCTGCGCCCGGAGACCGCCCAGGGCATCTTCACCAACTTCAAGGCCGTCCAGACGACTTCGCGCAAGAAGCCGCCGTTCGGCATCGCCCAGGTCGGCAAGAGCTTCCGCAACGAGATCACCCCCGGCAACTTCATCTTCCGGACCCGCGAGTTCGAGCAGATGGAGATGGAGTTCTTCGTCAAGCCGGGCGACGACGAGCAGTGGCACGAGTACTGGCTGCAGCAGCGCTGGGACTGGTACGTCGGCCTCGGCCTGCGCACCGAGAACATGCGCCTGTTCGAGCACCCGAAGGAGAAGCTCTCCCACTACGCCAAGCGCACGGTGGACATCGAGTACCGCTTCAACTTCGGCGGCACCGAGTTCTCCGAGCTGGAGGGCATCGCCAACCGCACCGACTACGACCTGGCGGTGCACAGCGAGGCCTCCGGCCAGGACCTCAAGTACTTCGACCAGGAGTCCGGCGAGCGGTACTTCCCGTACGTCATCGAGCCGGCGGCCGGCCTCAACCGCGCCCTGCTGGCCTTCCTGCTCGACGCCTACTTCGAGGACGAGGCGCCGAACGCCAAGGGCGTCATGGAGAAGCGCGTCGGCATGCGCCTCGACCCGCGCCTGGCGCCGGTCAAGGTCGCGGTGCTGCCGCTGTCGCGCAACGCCGACCTCTCGCCGAAGGCCCGCGGCCTGGCCGCCGACCTGCGCACCGCGTGGAACGTCGAGTTCGACGACGCCGGCGCCATCGGCAAGCGCTACCGCCGCCAGGACGAGATCGGCACGCCGTTCTGCGTGACGGTCGACTTCGACACCCTGGAGGACAACGCGGTGACCGTGCGCGAGCGCGACACCATGACGCAGGAGCGGGTCTCGCTGGACCAGGTGAAGTCCTACCTGGCCGCGCGCCTCATCGGCTGCTGACGTCCTTCCGCAGCGCGGGGAGCCCCCGTCCGCCCTTCCGGGGCGGGCGGGGGCTCCGTGCTGTCACGGGCCTGTCTGCGCCGGACCCTGGCGGCGGCCCCAGCGGGAGCGCTGGCGGGCGGCCGGGGCCGTCGGCAGGCCGGCCGTGCGGAGGGCGGCGAGGGTGGTGCGGTGGCGTACCGGGTCGTCCAGCAGCGGCGTGAGCAGCGCCTCGTAGAGGTCCGGGCGCCCGGCCAACGCGGTGGCCAGCCGGACCAGTTCGGCCGGCGGGCGGAGCGCCGGCAGCTCGCCCAGAAGCAGGGCGGGCAGTGGCGGGGCCATGGTGACGGCGAGCGCGGCGAGGTCCCCGGCGGGCCGGCCGGCCGCCTGGCGCAGCAGGGTCCGGGCGTCGACGGCGCGGTCCGCCCGGTAGAGCCCGGTGGCCAGGGCGGCCAGTTCGGCGGTCGGCGCGGAGCCCCACTCCCAGAGCAGGGTGGTGCCGTCGGCGTGCTGCCCGGCCCGTTCCAGGGCCTCCAGCAGGGCGGGCAGGACGCCGGCCGGGCAGGAGCGCAGCGCGTGGAACAGGCTGCCCGCCTCCTCGGCGAGTCCGTCCTGGCGCAGCTCGGCGAGGGTGGTGGCGGCGTGCTGGGGACCGGCCTGGACGGCGCTGCGGACCAGGCGGACGGAGGCGCCGGCCGGGCCGCGCCGGGCGAGCAGGGCGGCCAGTCGGGCGGTGTCGTGCGGGGTGAGGTGCTCGGCGCCCTGGTCCAGGATGGCGGCGGCCTCGTCGGGGGAGGCCTGGCGGTACAGGGCGGTGATCCGCTCGGCGAGGGCGGCCAGCTCGCCGGGGGAGCGGCGCCGGGGCGGGGCGGGGGGCGCCTGCTTCCCGGCGGCCGGGTCGGTGGGCGGATCCGTGGGCGGGTCGGCGGGTGGGGTACTGGGTGGGGTGCCGGCCGGTGCGGGCGGCGGCGGGGTGGGCGTGCCGGTGGGCTGGCGCGGGATCCAGCGGCGCGGCGCCGGCTGCCGCAGCCGCTCCTCCAGCGCCTTCAGCTGGTCGCTCAGCTCCAGGCAGCGGGTGCCCAGCCCCTCGCGCAGCGTCCGCGCCTGGGTGAGCTGGCGCAGCAGCTCGCCGTCCGACCGCTGCCGTTCGGGCAGGGATCCCAGCGCCTCGGCGAGCCGCCGCTCACGCTGCCCCGCGTACTGCCGGGCGCGGAGTAACTCGTCGAGCTGGGCCCTGAGTTCGAGAGCCGTCTGCTCGCTCTCGCTGCCGCCCGCATCCGGGGTGAGGGGCTGTTCCACGTGCCGTGTACGCATGATCACCGCAACCTGTCCAACTTGGCCCTGACGGCCAGACATTCTCTCGTCGGAATGCGGCGGTGGCGTTACGGCAGTGCGTCCACCGTCTTGCGAGTGGTCTCCAGGAGCGAATGGGGCGCAGGAGCGGTGCTCATCCGGCGCCCGCGGCCAGCCGGGCGCGGGTCTCCATGAGGGCGAAGCCGAGCAGGTTCTCACCGCGCCACTCGGCGGGGCGCCGGGCGCGCTCGTTGTCGGCGCCGAGGCCGATGCCCCAGATCCGGTCGAGCGGGCTGGCCTCCACCAGGACCCGCTGACGGGTCGACAGCAGGTACCCGCGCAGTTCCTCGTGGTCGCCGAACTTGGCCACGTTGCCCCGGACGACCAGCTCGAACCGCCCGGCCGTCCACGTCGCGTCGTCGAAGTTCCGGACCTGGCGGCCGAGCTTCTTCGCCTCGGCGGGGCTCGCCGCGGCGAGGATGCGGGCGAGCGTCTTCTCTTCCGCGAACATCCGGGCCTTGCCGGCCATCATCCAGTGCTCGGCGGTGGCGTACTCGACGCCGTCGACGGTGAACGGGTGCCCGGGCCACCACTGGCTGAGCACCCCGGGCCCGAGCGATCCGTCCCGCTGCTCCTGGTGTCCCCAGAACATCAGCCACTTGGGCTCCGCCCCGGCCGCCACGGCGGCGGTCAGCGCGGCGCGGTCGCGGGTGTCGACGGGGTCGATCGTGCGTTCGTCGCTCATATCGTCATACTGACGCAAAGGGGTTCGTGGCAGCCAGCGGGTTTTCGGGCCTCGGGCGAGGTGGTTGCAAATGGAACTGTTGATCGATGAACTAAAGAATGTGACATATCATTGGGCCCGGTCGAATCCGGACGTATCGTCACGATTCCTCCGGGGAGGACGCCCTCATCCTCCCTCACCCTCGAACATCTCTGGAGTCCCCCATGAGAGACCGCACGCCACCCGCCGCCTGCGGGCAACACCTGGCGCCCGAACGCCGGTCCCGTCGCCTGCCCGGCCGGGCGGTCCTCGGGGCTCTGGCCGCCTCGGCGCTCGTGCTCGCGCTCGCGCCGACGGTGCCGGCCTCGTCGGCCGCCGCGGCCCCGGGCAAGGCCGCGCGGGGGACCGGTGCCCAGCGTCCGATCGGACCGGCCCCCGTGGTGGACCTGCTGGCGCACGGCAACCTCACCATGGCGTCCAACTCGGTGCTGACCTGCGACGACAGCGACGGCTCGGTCTGCAACGACACCGAGGGCACCAACAACAACCGCACCAAGTACGTGAAGGTCGACCCGAACGCGCCCGGCAACAACGCGTCCTCGGCGCAACTGGTGATCCCGGCCGGGGCCAAGGTGCTCTCGGCCCGTCTGTACTGGCAGTTCAACCCGACCAACACCAGCACCGCCGGCGGCACCTCCGGGGACATCAACACCGGCAACCAGGTGTCCTGGAAGGTCCCGGGCGGCAGCTCCTACGAGAAGCTCACCGCCGACACCTACGACTGGTTCGACCAGCAGGTCGGCGGCACCCCGCCGGAGCCGCTGCTCGCCGGGGCGGGCGTGAAGGACGTCACCGCCCAGGTGAAGGCCGCCGGCCCCGGCAGCTACACCGTCGCGGACATCCAGGCCTGCGCCGGACGCTCCTCCGCCCAGAACTTCGGCGGCAACAACGTCGGCTGCTGGGGCGGCTGGTCCCTGGTGGTCGCCTACGAGAACCAGGCGGAGCCGCTGCGCTACCTCCAGGTCTGGGACGGCTTCCAACTGCTGCGCAGCCCCGACAACCTGGCCACGCTCACCCTCTCCGGCATCCACACCCCGGCCACGGCCCCGCCTGCCACCATGGGTGTCACCGTCGGCGACGGCGACGTGCCGATCGCGGGCGACCAGCTGCTGGTCGGCTCCTCGACCGACAACCTGACGCTGCTGCCGATGCCCGTCCCCACCGGCACCGACACCGAGAACGCCTTCACCGGCCGGATCGACCACGTCGCGGCGGACGGGACCGGCACCAACCTCACCACCCGTGACCCCGCGCCGACCAACAACTACGGCTACGACGCCCGGATGATCGACGTCACCGGCAAGATACCGGGCGGCAGCACCCAGGCTGTGCTCCGCATCAACGGCGCCGGCGACGCGCTGCACCCGCAGGCCGCCTGGCTCGCCGTCGACGCCCTGGAACCGGACCTCCAGATCACCAAGGCCAACCAGCCGGCCGGCTCCACCACGAACACCCCGCCCGGCACCGTCGACCCCGGCGCCGAGATCACCTACACCTTCACCGTCGCCAACCGGCACAAGGACGGCACCAGCGCCGACCTCGACACCGCCACCGGCGTCACCCTGACCGACGTGCTGCCCGCCGGCACCGGCTACGTCGACGGCTCCGGCCCCGGCTGCACCGCCGTCGGACGGAACGTCACCTGCACCACCGCCGACCTCAAGCCGGGCGCCGAGACCACCGTCTCCTTCCGCGCGAAGGTCGACGCCGGCCTCGCGCCGGGCACCAGGCTCGACAACACCTCGTCGCTCTCCTACCGGGGGGCCCAGACCGGCCGCGACCAGCAGCGCACCAGCAACACCGTGCGCAACACCGTCGCCGAGCACGCCGGCTACCGGCTCGCCAAGACCGCCGACAAGGCCCAGGCCCTGCCCGGCGACACCGTGACCTACCAGGTGGACATCACCAACACCGGCAACGCGCCGCTCACCGGGCTGACCGTCACCGACGACCTCTCGGCCGTCCTCGACGACGCCGTGTACAACGGTGACGCCGCCGCGACGGCCGGCAAGGCCTCCTACGCCCAGCCGGTGCTGAGCTGGACCGGCGACCTGCCGGTCGGCGGCAGCGCCCGGGTGACGTACACGGTGAAGGTGAAGGACCCGGCCGCCGGGGACCACACGCTGCGCAACACCGTCGTGGCCGACCGGCCCGGCGGCAACTGCCCGGCCGGTGCGACGGCGGGCGAGTGCACGGCCACGGTGACGGTGACCACGTCCACGCCGTCCCCCACGGCCTCGCCGACGTCGTCCCCGACCGCGTCCCCGACCTCCTCCCCCTCCGGCTCGCCCTCCGTTGAGCCGACGGGCTCGCCGACGACCTCGGCCTCGCCGGGCGCGACCGGCAGCAGCAGCGCCCACCCGGCGCCCACCGGTACGCCGCAGCAGCCGGGCGGCGGCAACCTCGCCGCGACGGGCGGCCAGGTCGCGCTGATCGGCGGCATCGGCGCCGCCGTGATCCTGGCCGGCGCGGCCCTCGTGCTCGTCTCCCGTCGTCGGCGCCACCGGCACTGACGCGTCCTGAGCCCGAAGTGAAGGCGGCCCCACTGCTGTTCGCGGTGGGGCCGCTTTCCGCTTTCCGCTTTCCTTGCCGCTTGCCGCTTGCCGCTTGCCGCTTGCCGTTTCCGTTGAGGCGCGAGCCGGGGTGAATCCTTCCCGGGGGTCGCCGTCTCTTATAGGTGGCTTCGGCGAGGGCCGGGGCGGACGAGGAGACGGTGATGATGGTGTGGGTGGCTGTGCTGGTCGGCGCGGCGCTGATCGTGACGTGCAGTGTGACCGTGCTGCGGAAGTGGGGGCGGCGGCGTGGCTGAGGTGCGTGGGTGGCCGGGGAGTTCGGTGGTGGCCGCGGCGCAGGACGGGGACGTGGAGGCGATCGCGGCGCTGGTGTCGGGGGCGCACCCGCACGTCCAGCGGTTCGCGCGGTCGCTCTGCGCCACGCCGGAGGACGCCGAGGACGCGGCTCAGGAGGCGCTGATCATCCTGTACCGCAAGATCGGGATGCTGCGGGCGACCGGGGCGCTGGGCTCCTGGATGTTCCGGATCGTGCGCAACGAGTGCCTGCGGCGGGCCCGCACGGTGCTGCGGGAGCGTCCGGGGTCCTATGACGGGCCGTCCCGGTCGGTGGAGGACGAGGTGCTGGGGCGGCTGGAGGCCGGGCGGGTGGCGGAGGCGATCGCCGCGCTGCCGGAGGACCAGCGCCGGGTGCTGATCATGCGGGATGTGCAGGGGCTCGGCGGGCGGATGGTCGCCGACCTGCTGGGGCTCAGCACGGCCGCCATGAAGTCGCGGCTGCACCGGGCCCGGGCCTCGGTCCGGGCGGCCACGGTCGGAGGGGAGCGGTGACGGCGGAGGGATCGGGGTTCGCGAGCCGGACGCTGGCCGGGCATCTGGCCCGGGGCGGAGTGGGGTTCGGGGCGCTGGTGGGGGCGTTCGCGCTGCTGCCGTTCGTCGGGCCGGTGGCACTGCTGTTGCTGCTGGTCGGAGTGCTGGCCTTCCGCGGGTGTCCGACGTGCTGGGTGATCGGGCTGATGGAGACGGTGTCGCGGGGGCGGCTGGAGCGCGAGTGCGTCGACGGACGGTGCGAGTTGAGGAAGGCCGGAGGGGCGTAGCCGCCCGCGTCGCGGCCACCCATCGCAGGGGAGTGGGTGGCCGCGACGGAGCCCGGGACCCGGGCCCGGCCGTCAGCCGATGGAACGGGGGAGGCGGGTCGTCAGGTAGAAGATGGTGAACGAGCCCAGGAGTTGGATGCCCAGGCAGAGGGCGAGCGTGTCGGCCATGCCCAGGGTGGGCGAGAGGGACAGGTAGAGGGAGCCCAGGGTGGCGACGCCCAGGGCGAGGCTGGCCTGCTGGCCGGTGGCGAGCACGCCGCTGCCGACGCCCGCGCGGGCGGCGGGGACCTTGGAGAGCACCACCCGGAACAGCGGGGTGCCGATCAGGCCCTGGCCGATGCCGGCCAGGGCGACGCCGGGGGCCATCCGCAGCGCGGAGAAGCCGTCCGGGTCGGCGAGCACGGTGGCGGCCAGGGTCGCCAGGCCGGCGGCCTGGATCGCGGCGCCGGCGGTGAGCACCCGGCTGCCGAAGCGGCCGATGAGGCGCGGGCCGGAGAGCGAGGCGGTGAAGTAGCCGACGGCCATCGGGACCAGTGCCCAGCCGGCCGCGACCGGGCCGAGGCGCAGGCCCTGCTGGAGGGCGACCGCGATGACGAACATAAAGCCGCCGAAGCCGCCGAAGTAGGGCAGGGCGATGCCGAGGCCGCGCCGCATCTCGGGGATGCGCAGCAGGGTGGGCGGCACCAGCGGGGTCCCGCCGCGGCGCTCGGTGCGGCGCTCGACCAGGGCGAAGGCGGTGGCGAGCAGGGGGAACAGCGCCAGCAGCACCCAGGACCAGAGCGGCCAGCCGGCGGCGCGGCCCTCCATCAGCGGGACGAGGAGGGCGAGCAGGGCGGCGGTGAGCAGGACGGTGCCGGCGACGTCGACCTCGGCGGCCTGCTCGGCGCGGCTCTCCGGGACGAAGCGCAGCGCGAGCACGAGGGCCAGCAGGGCGAACGGGACGTTCAGCAGGAAGACCGAGCGCCAGCCGCTGCCGAACAGGTCGGCGGCGACCAGCATGCCGCCGAGCACCTGTCCGATGACCACCGAGATGCCACCGACCGCGCCGTAGACGGAGAGTGCGCGACCGCGCCGGGCGCCGTGGGTGGCGGCGGTGATGGTACCGAGGACCTGCGGGATCAGCAGCGCGGCCGACGCGCCCTGGGCGGCCCGGGCGGCGACCAGGGACCAGGCGTCGGGGGCGAGCCCGCAGGCGAGCGAGGTCACGGCGAAGGCGGCGGCCCCGGCGACGAAGAGGCGGCGCCGACCGAAGATGTCGCCGAGCCGCCCGCCGAGGACCAGCAGGACGGCGAAGGCGATGCCGTAGCCGGCGGCGACCAGTTCCAGCACGGCGGGGCCGGCGGCGAGGTCCTGGTCGATGGTCGGCAGCGCGACGTTGACGATGAAGAAGTCGAGCATCGGGAGGAACGCCCCGAGCAGGACGGTGACCAGTCCGGCGGTGCCGAGGGAAGGACCGAGGGAAGGACCGGAGGGAGGGGAGGAGAGGGAGGCCGGCGAAGCGGGGGCGAGGGGCTCGGCGGCGGTCAGTTGCTGGGTCACGGTCCTACGATCCGCCGCGCCGCACCCTGGTACCAGAGTGTGCTTATCCGGGTATAAGAAGTACCTGGAAACAGGATGGTGAGTGGCGCATCCTGGTGGAATGAGTCTGACCGCCGTTACGGCAAGCACCGGGAAAGCGCCCGCCGATCCGCGGCGGCAGCAGCTGGCGGCGTTCCTCCGCAGCCGCCGGGAGCGGATCACCCCCGAGCAGGTGGGGCTGCCGATGACCGGCCGGCGGCGCACGCCCGGGCTGCGCCGCGAGGAGGTGGCGCAGCTCGCCGCCGTCGGGGTCACCTGGTACACGTGGCTGGAGCAGGGGCGCGAGATCCAGGTGTCCGTCCAGGTACTGGACGCGGTGGCGCGCGCCCTGCTGCTCGATCCGAGCGAGCGGGCCCACCTGTTCACGCTGGCCGGGGCGGAGGACCCGACGCCGGTACGGGAGTGCCCGACCGTCACGCCGGGCGTCCGGCTGGCGCTGGACCGGATGGCGCCCTTCCCGGCCGCGGTGATCAACTCCCGCTACGACGTGCTGGCGTACAACGCGCAGTACACCGGGATCGTCGGCGATCTGGAGGCACTGCCGCCCGAGGACCGCAATCTGATGTGGCTGGCGTTCACCCCCTCGCGCTTCCGCGATGTGCTGGTGGACCACGAGGACGAGCGCGAGGTCATAGTGGCCCGGTTCCGCTCCGGGATGGGCGAGCACGGGGGCGAGCCCGCCTGGCGGGCGCTGCTCTCCCGGCTGCGCAAGGCCTCCCCGGTGTTCGACGCGGCCTGGCAGCGGCACGACGTCCTGCGGCCGGGCAACGGGTTGAAGCGCTTCCTCCTGCCGGAGGTCGGCTTGCTGCGCTTCGAGTACACGAGCTTCTGGCTGGGCCCCTCCCAGGGCCCGCGGATGGTCGTCTACACCCCGAAGGACGAGGAGAGCGCCGCGCTGCTGACGCGGCTGCCCGCCCGGCTGCCGTCGGCGGCCGGTGTCCCGGCGCCGGTCGGTACCACGGGACCGGCCGTGGCGGTGCCGGCCCGCTGACGGCAGCCCGGCGCGGGCCGACCCGAGCACCAGGCAGAGCGCGGCGAGCGGGAGTTCCAGGCAGCCCGCCATCACCAGCGCGGTGAGCGTCTCGGCGCCCGGGCCGGCGGTGGCGATGTCGATCAGGGCGTCGGCCGCGAGCAGCAGGGCGACCACGGTGGCGGGCGCGACGGCGGCCGGGCGGCGGTGGCGCAGCACGGCGTCCAGCCGGAGCAGGGCGGCGAACTCGCACAGGTCGAGCGCCGCCCACGCCGTCTCGCCGGTGGCCGCGAGCACCGCCACCCAGGGCAGCAGGGCGAAGGCGGCGCACCCGGGCACCCGCGAGGCGAGCGGGAGGAGCGGGACGAGCGGCGGGCGGCCGTCGCGGACCCGGCGAGCACGGTGGACCCGACGAGCGTGCCGAACGGGCAGCACGGCGGCGCTCATCGGACACCCCCGGACCCCTCGGCACCGGCGGGGGCACCGGCGGCGGCGCGGACCCGGGTCAGCGGGGACCGCTCGGGCCCGGCCCCGCCGGCCGCCTCGACGAGTACGCCGTCGAAGACGCCCTCGGCCCAGGCGAGCCAGAACTCCCCGGCGACGGTGACCACTTCGCCCGCCGCGACCACCGGCGCGGGCCGCCCCGGCAGCCGGAGCGCCCGCCCGCCGGTGAACCCGACGGCCGGGACGGCGCCGCCCTGCGGCAGCCGCCCCCAGGCGAGCCCCTGCCGGGGACGGCGGCGCCCGCCCGCGCCCGTACCGGACCAGGCCCGGGCACCGCGCAGCAGGCCGCGGCCGAGCCGGGCGGCGACCAGCACGTCCACCAACTCGCCGTGCTCGTACACCTCCAGGGCCGCCCGCCGCCCGCGACCGGTCGGCACGCCGCGCACCGACCACGGCCCGCCCGGACCGCAGGGCGCGCCGGGCCCGACCGGCAGCCGGCCCTCGTCCACGGCGCGCGCGGCGGCAACGGCGGCGGCAGCGTCGGCCGGAGCGGCGGCAGCGTCCCGGGCGGTGCGGCGGGCCGGACGCCCGTGCGGCGGGACGGCGGAGTGCGATGCGGTACTCGTCATGCCGTCAAGGCTCGCCGTCACGGGCCGCGTTGTCGGTAGTGCACCGATCCGAATCGGGGGTGTACCTAGCTTCACCATTTCTCGGCAGCCCCCTTCATGGTGACGCTTGATCACCTCGTTCTAGGCTGTCCGCCGTGCTCTCCACGACGCCGCCCAGCGCGCCCGCCAGGAGCGCCGTCCGGCTCACCTGGGCGGCGGCGGCCTGGCGGGACACCCGTTTCCTCGCCGCAGGTATCCCGCTCGCCCTGCCCGTCTGGCTGATCGCCCTCGTCCCGAAGATGACGCTGCTCCTCCTGGGCGCGATCCTGCTGTCCATCCGTCCGCTCACCGCCGCCCAGCGCGGCCGGCTGCGCGCGCTGCGCGGGGTGGAGGTCCCGCCGCTGCTGCGCTCCGCCCGCACGCCCGCCGGCCTGCTCACCTCGCTGCGCACCACGGTCAGCTGGCGCCAGGTCGGGTACCACCTGGTGGCCGGCCCGCTGGTTGCGGCCGGCGCGCTGGCCCTCGTGTACGGCTGGGGCGCGGGCCTGGTGGCCTCGACGGTCTTCGGCTGGACCTGGCTGATGCCGCCCACCTCGCCGGTCCGCGACCAGTGGCTCAGGACGGACATCCCGCTCACCGCCGGCGGCCTGCTGCTGCTCGCGGTGCTGCCCACGGCGGTCCGCCTGCTGGCCCGGCTGGACCAGGCGGTCGCGGTGCGGATGCTCGGTCCGGGCCGCACCGCCGAACTGGAGCACCGGATCGAGGAGGTGGTCGAGAGCCGGGCCGGCCTGGTGGACGCGGTCGACGCCGAGCGCCGCCGGATCGAGCGCGACCTGCACGACGGCGCCCAGCAGCGGCTCACCTCGCTCGCCATGAACCTCGGCCTGGCCCGCCGCACCCTCAAGGATGTCCCGCCCGAGGCGATGCAGGTGATCGTCGAGGCGCACGAGGAGGCCCAGGCGGCCATCGACGAGCTGCGCGACCTGGTCCGCGGCCTGCACCCGGCCGTGCTGGAGGACCGCGGCCTCGACGCGGCGCTCTCCGGCATCGCGGCCCGCGCCCCGCTGCCGGTCCGGCTTGACGTCGAACTGGCCGAGCGGATAGCGCCGACCGTCGAGGCGGTCGCCTACTTCACCGTCTCCGAGGCGCTGACCAACGTCGCCAAGCACGCCCGGGCCTCCCGGGCGGACGTCTCGGTGCGCACGGTCGGCGGCCGGCTGCGCCTGGTCGTCAGCGACGACGGCGTGGGCGGGGCGGACGCCTCGCGCGGTTCCGGCCTGACCGGTCTGCGCCGGCGCGCCGCCTCGGTCGACGGGTCCCTGTCCGTGCTCAGCCCCGTCGGGGGCCCGACCACCATCACCGTGGAGTTGCCGTGCGTGCTGTGATCGCCGAGGACTCGGTCCTGCTCAGGGTCGGCCTGGTCAAGGTCCTGGAGGCGGTGGGTTACGAGGTGGCCGCCGCCGTCGGGGACGCCGAGGAACTGCTCGCCGCGGTGGAGGAGCACCGCCCGCAGGTGGTGGTGGCGGACGTCCGGATGCCGCCGGGCTTCACCGACGAGGGGGTGCGGGCGGCGCTGGTGATCCGCCGGCAGTGGCCGGAGGTGGCGGTGCTGCTGCTCTCCCAGTACGTGGAGGAGCGCTACGCCGCGGACCTGCTGACCAGCAACACCAGCGGGGTCGGCTACCTGCTCAAGCAGCGGGTGGCCAATGTCGACGACTTCGTGGACGCCCTGCAGCGGGTCGCCGAGGGCGGCACCGCGCTGGACCCGGAGGTGGTCGCCCAGCTGCTGGTGCGCCGCCACCGCGATCCGCTGGAGCGGCTGACCCCGCGCGAGCGGGACGTGCTCGCCCTGATGGCCGAGGGCCGGTCCAACGCCGCGATCGCCGCCGCGCTGGTGGTGAGCGACAGCGCGGTGGCCAAGCACATCAACTCGATCTTCGCCAAGCTCGACCTGCCGCCCGCCGACGAGAGCCACCGGCGGGTGCTGGCGGTGCTGCGCTTCCTGGGAGTGGGGTGACGATGACGACGGGGAAGGGGACGACCGCGAGCGGGACGGCGCCCGGCGCGGGCGAACGGACACCGGGGGAGCGGACACCGGCGGACGCCCGCCGCGGCCACCGGGCCTGGCGGGTGCTCGGCACGCTGGTGCTCGCCGTGACGCTGGTCGTCGGCGCCGTGCAGACCTGGGCGATCGCGGTGCACCAGCGCACGCGCTCGGAGTCGTCCTACCCGGTCGCGGTGACCAGGCTCAGGCTGGACACCGGCAGCGCCGCCGTGCGGATCAGGCCGGGGCGGGAGGGCGAGGTGGTGGTCCGCCAGCGCCTGGACTGGATGGTCCGGATGCCGGTCGTCTCGGCGCTCTTCGACCAGGACCGGCTCGACGTCCGGATGCGCTGCAACCAGGTGCTGCCGGCCACCGAACTCGGCTGCGGCGCGGAGATCGAGCTGGACGTGCCGTCCGGGGTCGCGGTGACCGGCAGGCTCTCCAGCGGGAGCGTCGACGTCTCCGGGGTGGCCGGGGAGATCGATCTGGTCTCCACCTCGGGGGAGGTCGTCCTGTCCGACGTGTCCGGCCCGGTGACCGTGCGCACCACCTCGGGCTCCGTCCGGGGCAGCCGCCTCGGCGCCCCGACCGTGACCGCCGCCGCGACCTCGGGCTCGGTGGAGCTGGGCTTCGCCGCGGTCCCGCGGGCCGTGGACATCGGGGTGACCTCGGGCTCGGTGGTGCTGGGCCTGCCCAGGGGGTCCCGCTACGACTTCGAGGGCGGGGCGTCCCCGCTGGCCCGCGGCAGCATCGACCCGGCGCTGGCCGACCGCTCCAGTCCGAACAAGATCAGGGCCTCGGTCAGCTCCGGCTCGGTGACGGTCTTCGCCAAGGACGTCCCCGCCGCCGGGTGACCCCCGGAGTGCCCCGGGCGGCTCGGCCGGGTGGGGGACAATGAAGAGTCCCCCACCCGCCGTCCCCGAGGTCAGCCGCGCATGACAGTCCCGCCCGCACCCACCGAGCCGAGCACCGCGACCGCCCTCGCGACCGCGACCGGCCCCGCCGACGGCGACGCCACCGCGACGGCGACGGCGACCGCCACCGCGACGGCGACCGCCACCGCGACGGCGACCGCCCCGGCCGCCGCTGCCGAGTTCGCGCCGCTGTCGATCGGCCCGATGCAGGTCTGGCCGCCCGTCGTGCTGGCGCCGATGGCCGGCATCACCAACGCGCCGTTCCGCACCCTGTGCCGCGAGCAGAGCGGCGGCAAGGGCCTCTACGTCTCCGAGATGATCACCACCCGGGCCCTGGTCGAGCGCAACGCCAAGACGATGCAGCTGATCAAGTTCGACCCGAGCGAGAAGCCGCGCTCGATCCAGCTCTACGGCGTGGACCCGGTGACCGTCGGCAAGGCCGCCCGGATGATCGCCGACGAGGGCCTCGCCGACCACATCGACCTCAACTTCGGCTGCCCCGTCCCCAAGGTGACCCGCAAGGGCGGCGGCTCGGCGCTGCCGTACAAGCGCAACCTGCTGCGCGAGATCCTGCGCGAGGCGGTGGCCAACGCCGGCGACCTGCCGGTCACCATGAAGATGCGCAAGGGCATCGACGACGACCACCTCACCTACCTGGACGCCGGCCGGATCGGCGCCGAGGAGGGCGTCTCCGCGATCGCCCTGCACGGCCGCACCGCCGCCCAGCACTACGGCGGCACCGCCGACTGGTCGGCGATCGCCCGGCTGCGCGAGTCCGTCCCGGCGGGGATCCCGGTGCTCGGCAACGGGGACATCTGGTCGGCGGAGGACGCGGTGCGGATGATGCGCGAGACCGGCTGCGACGGCGTGGTGGTCGGCCGCGGCTGCCTGGGCCGCCCGTGGCTGTTCAAGGACCTGGTGGCGGTCTTCGAGGGCGAGGTGGACCACGCCCGCCCGACCTTCGCCGACGTGGCGCGGGCGATGGTCCGGCACGCGCAGCTGCTCGGCGAGTGGCTCGGCGACGAGGCCCGCGGCGTGATCGACTTCCGCAAGCACGTCGCCTGGTACACCAAGGGCTTCTCGGTGGGCTCGGAGCTGCGGGTGAAGCTGGCCAACTCCTCCTCGCTGGCCGAACTGGCCGAAACCCTCGCCCTGGTGGAGCAGTCCCAGGCCTGGCCGGCCGGCGCCGACGGTCCGCGCGGACGGACCAGCGGCAACAACCGGGTCGTTCTGCCGGAAGGCTGGTTGGACGATCCGTACGACTGCGCCCGGCCGGGTGAGGACGCCGAATCGGACACCTCTGGCGGTTGATATATCCGTAGCGGCAAAAAAGGCCCTTCGGGGCCGACTGCCACCACGGCCCAGCCCTCTTTGCCAATCTGGCCAAGAGGGCTCCTTTTCGGCAGCCGACCATCACGGAACGGACTCGTTTCTGGACGCAGTGCGACGATGGACGCAGCGGTCCTACGTCCGGGCGGTGAGATGCGCTCGTGACGCTGGCCACATACCCTGGCGGTCGGAGGTGACCGACAGGACGAAATGAACAAGTCGGGGGCGGATCGCTTCCCGAAGGGGACCGGCGGCGGATCGGCCGCTGAGGGTGCAGGAAATCAAGCCGGTCCGTCAGGCCGGGGCGCAGGTGACTACCGAGCGTTCCGGTTGTGTGATCTTCAGGTTTCCCCGCCTTCAAGACTTGAACACTCGCTAGCGTCAGCCGGACGATTTCACCACCAGAGGTGAACGCCATTCAGTGCATTCGATCTAGCGGGTTACTTGCCGATCCTGACGACGTACGCCCTATTGGCGGCGCGAAAGCGCCTTCGAAATGGGTATGTTCTCCGGCGTCAGGGCAACCGTGTGCGAGGAGACCGACCCGTGGCGTCCCAGCAGAAGTTTGTTTACTCCTTCACTGAAGGAAACAAGGACCTCAAGGATCTTCTTGGCGGTAAGGGCGCGAACCTGGCCGAGATGACCAACCTGGGCCTTCCGGTCCCTCCGGGGTTCACCATCACCACCGAGGCCTGCAAGGTCTTCCTGGAGACCGGTAGCGAGCCCACCTCGCTGCACGAGGAGATCAGCGCCCACCTGGACGCCCTTGAGCAGGAGATGGGCAAGAAGCTCGGCCAGGCCGACGACCCGCTGCTCGTCTCGGTGCGTTCGGGCGCCAAGTTCTCCATGCCCGGCATGATGGACACCGTCCTGAACATCGGCCTCTCCGACACCTCGGTGGCCGGCCTGGCCGCGCAGTCCGGCAACGAGCGCTTCGCCTGGGACTCCTACCGCCGCCTGGTCCAGATGTTCGGCAAGACCGTGCTGGGCGTCGACGGCGAGCTGTTCGAGGAGGCCCTGGACGAGGCCAAGCACGCCAAGGGCACCGCCAACGACCTCGACCTGGACGCCGCGGACCTGAAGCACCTGGTCGAGGTGTTCAAGGGCATCGTCGAGCGCGAGACCGGCCGGGCGTTCCCGCAGGAGCCGCGCGAACAGATGGACCTCGCCATCCACGCCGTCTTCCACTCCTGGAACGGCGACCGGGCCCGGCTCTACCGCCGCCAGGAGCGCATCCCGAACGACCTGGGCACCGCGGTCAACGTCTGCACCATGGTCTTCGGCAACCTCGGCGAGGACTCCGGCACCGGTGTCGCCTTCACCCGCGACCCCTCCACCGGCACCCAGGGCGTCTACGGCGACTACCTGTCCAACGCCCAGGGCGAGGACGTCGTGGCCGGCATCCGCAACACGCTGCCGCTGTCCGAGCTGGAGAAGCTCGACAAGAAGTCGTACGACGAGCTGATGGCGATCATGCAGACGCTCGAGAACCACTACCGCGACCTCTGCGACATCGAGTTCACCATCGAGCGCGGCAAGCTCTGGATGCTCCAGACCCGGGTCGGCAAGCGCACCGCCGCGGCCGCCTTCCGGATCGCCGTCCAGCTGGTCGACCAGGGCCTGATCGACCTGGACGAGGCCCTGATGCGGGTCACCGGCGGCCAGCTCTCCCAGCTGATGTTCCCCCGCTTCGCCCCGAACACCGAGTCCAAGCAGATCGCCTGGGGCCTCGCCGCCTCGCCCGGCGCCGCGATCGGCAAGATCGTCTTCGACTCCTACACCGCCGTGAAGTGGTCGCGCTCCGGCGAGAAGGTCATCCTGGTCCGCCGCGAGACCAACCCGGACGACCTGGACGGCATGATCGCCGCCGAGGGCATCCTCACCTCGCGCGGCGGCAAGACCTCGCACGCCGCCGTCGTCGCCCGCGGCATGGGCAAGACCTGTGTCTGCGGCGCCGAGGAGCTGGAGGTCGACACCAAGCGCCGCCGGATGACCACCGCCGACGGCCTGGTGCTGGAGGAGGGCGACATCGTCTCGATCGACGGTGCGACCGGCAAGGTCTACCTCGGCGAGGTACCCGTGCTGCCCTCCCCGGTGGTCGAGTACTTCGAGGGCACCCTGCACGCCGGCGCCGACGTCCAGGGCGGCCTGGTCCAGGCCGTGCACCGGCTGATGTCGCACGCCGACGGCCGCCGCCGGCTCGCCGTGCGCGCCAACGCCGACAACGCCGAGGACGGCTCGCGCGCCCGCCGCTACGGCGCCCAGGGCATCGGCCTGTGCCGCACCGAGCACATGTTCCTCGGTGAGGAGCGCCGCAAGGAGGTCGAGCACCTGATCCTCGCGGACAACGACAAGGACCGCGAGCAGGCGCTCTCCACCCTGCTGCCGATGCAGAAGGGCGACTTTGTCGAGCTCTTCCAGGCGCTGGACGGCCTGCCCGTCACGGTCCGCCTGCTCGACCCGCCGCTGCACGAGTTCCTGCCGGACATCACCGAGCTGTCGGTGCGCGTCGCCCTCGCCGAGGCCCGCAAGGACCCGAACGAGAACGACCTGCGCCTGCTCCAGGCGGTGCACAAGCTGCACGAGCAGAACCCGATGCTCGGCCTGCGCGGCGTGCGCCTCGGCCTGGTCATCCCCGGCCTGTTCGGCATGCAGGTGCGCGCCATCGCCGAGGCCGCCGCCGAGCGCCGGCTGGCCGGCGGGGACCCGCGCCCCGAGGTGATGATCCCGCTGGTCGGCACCGTCCAGGAGCTGGAGCTGGTCCGCGACGAGTGCGAGCGCGTGCTCGCCGAGGTCGCCAGGTCCACCGGCGTCCAGCTGGACATCAAGCTGGGCACCATGATCGAGCTGCCGCGCGCCGCCGTGACGGCCGGCCAGATCGCCGAGGCCGCCGAGTTCTTCTCCTTCGGCACCAACGACCTCACCCAGACGGTCTGGGGCTTCTCCCGCGACGACGTCGAGGCCTCCTTCTTCACCGCCTACCTGGAGAAGGGCATCTTCGGGGTCTCGCCGTTCGAGACCATCGACCGCGACGGCGTCGGCTCGCTCGTCCGGCACGCCGTCGAGGCCGGCCGGGCCACCCGCCCCGACCTCAAGCTCGGCGTCTGCGGCGAGCACGGCGGCGACCCGGACTCCGTCCACTTCTTCCACGAGGTGGGGCTGGACTACGTCTCCTGCTCCCCCTTCCGGATCCCGGTGGCGCGCCTTGAGGCCGGCCGCGCCGCCATCGAGTCCGCGGGCAGCGACTCGCGCTGAGCGCCGGGGGCTCAGAGCCCCCGGCACGGCGCGACCGCTGACCGTTTCCCCTCCATCGGGGAGGGGCGTACACCGGAGCTCGGCGCAGGAGAACCGGCGTACGTAACGCGGCCGGGGCGGGAACGGACAACGGCGTCCGTACCCGCCCCGGCCGCTCGCACATCCGCGGCCGGGCGCGGCGCGGCCGCCCGGATGTGGCCGCGGCCACGTGTGTGGCTGACCGCGCCCGGGGCCGCGGACTGTCAAGCTGGAGCCCATGACCAGCAAGAACCGCCTGTGGACCGTCCTCGCCGTGCTGTTCTGCGCGATCGCCGCGGTGGCCGGTTACGTCGTGTCCGACGGCACCGGCGACGGCACGCCCAAGGCCGCCGCGAGCTCCACCGGCCCGGCCGCGGCGTCCGGCACCGCGTCGGCCCCGTCGGCCCCGAAGCCCAGCGCGCCCAAGCCGTCCGCCCCGGCCACCCCGCCCGCGGCCACCGCCGCCACCACCTGGGTGCCGGCCGATCCGGCGATGCCCGACGTCTGCCGCACCAGGCTGCCCGGCCAGGCCCTCGACACCCTCGGCCTGATCGCCAAGGGCGGCCCGTACCCCTACCGCTCGGACGGCATCGTCTTCGAGAACCGGGAGAACCGCCTCCCGCGCAAGGCCTCCGGCTACTACCACGAGTTCACCGTCGTCACCCCCGGCTCCGCCGACCGCGGCGCCCGCCGCGTGGTCACCGGCGACTCCGGCGAGCAGTACTGGACCGCCGACCACTACGGCACCTTCCAGGAGATCGACGCCCGCTGCTGAGCGCCGAAGGGGTGCGAACAGCCGCCCCGACGGCGGGGTCTACCGTGAAGCCTCCAGGGCGGGGACGTTCACGGGAGCGGTGGTATGGGATTACGCAGGGTGCACGGGGCGGTCGCGGCGATGGCCCTCACGGGTCTGCTGGCGGGATGCGGCGCCGACGCCGGGGGCGGGCGGGCCGAGGACACCGGGCCCGAGCCGGCGATCGGGCCGGTCATGGCGGAGCCGCTGGACGGCGCCAAGGTCGCGCTGCCGCTGGACGGCTACTCGGTCTCCGCCGAGGAGTCCGCCGCCATCTTCCGGGCGAGGGGCCAGGCCACCCGGACGTGCATGAAGGCCAAGGGGTTCGACTACCAGCCGGGCGAGCCCCCCGTGCCCCCGCCACTGACCCCCATCGATCACGACCACCTCGGGCTGCTCTCGGGCGCCGCCGCCCGGCAGACCGGCTACCACCGTCTGCCCCGGCCGGATGCCAGGAGCGGTACCTCGGCGGACGGCGCGGGGGAGCGGAGCGACGCCTACGAGCTGGCGCTGAACGGCCCCAGGAGCGGGCGGGCCGGCCTCGCGACCCCCGGGACCGACCGGGGCTGCACGGGCGAGATCGAGCAGTGGTTCCAGGCCGAGGGGGTCGGGCGCACCTCCGGCGACCTGATCGGCGAACTCCGGGCGAAGGCCTACGACCGGACCGCCGCCGACAGCCGGGTGAAGGCCGCGCTGGCCGCCTGGCGGTCCTGCATGGAGGGGCTCGGCCACCACTACTCCGGCCCGGCGCAGGCGAGTTCGCAGGCCTGGCCGGACCCGGTCTCGGACCGGGAGCGGGCGACGGCGGTGGCCGACATGGACTGCAAGGCCCGGGTGGGGCTGATCGGCACCTGGTACACCGTCCAGACCGCCTACCAGCAGCAGCTCATCGGCCGGAACGAGGCCGCCCTGAACACGGTCAAGGAGGTCTCGGCGCAGCGCGTCGCGGCGGCCAGGAAGCTGCTCGGCGGGGGCTGAGGACGGGCCGCGGCGCCGCGCCGGTCAGCGGGCGCGGCGCCAGGTGATCCGGGCGTGCGGGCCGTGCGGGCCGCCCGCGAGGAGGACGGCCAGCTCCTGGAGGACGGGTCCGGGGTCGCGGCGCAGCTGGACGGGGGTGGTGCGGACGACCGGCAGGCCGGCGGCGGTCAGCCGGTTGGCCCGGGTGAGGCTCCGCTCGTGGTCGGCCGGGCGCAGGTGCCAGGCCCGGGAGTCGATCTCCAGGGCGACGCAGGCCTGCGGCCAGTAGGCGTCCGGCACGGCCAGGAAGCGCCCGTCCAGGAAGAGCACCGGGTTCCAGAGCGGCTCGGGCAGCCCGGCGCCGCGCACCGCGTCCCGTGCCTCGCCCTCGACCACCGAGCGCACCCCGGCCGTCAGTTCCTCCACCACCCCGGCCAGCCGGGGCAGCTCGCGCACGTCCGGCCGGGCGAGCAACTGGTCGAGCAGCTCGCCGAGTTCGCAGTGGCGGCGCTGGACGGCCTCGGCGCACAGCGCGCGGAACCGCTGCCGTCCGCTCTCGCGGGGCGCGAGGTCGGCCAGCGCCCGGGCGACCGAGGTGCTCCAGAGGCCGTCGTCGCGCTCGAAGCCGCCGGGCATCGGCCCGCTCGCCCGGTGGATCCGTACGAACCCCCGGTCGGCGACCTTGCGCGGGGCGGGGATCAGGACGTCCACCTCGGTGAGGTCGGCCGGGTGCCCGGCCGAGGGGAGCCCGGCGTCGGCCAGCACCGCGACCCCGGTGAGCAGCACCTGCCCGCCGGGCGGCGCGGTCAGCCCCTTGGGCCCCGCGTAGGCGACGGCGGCCCGCAGCCGCTGGTGCGCCGTCAGCCGCCCGGTCTGCAGGCAGATCACCCGGGGCAGCACCCGCTGCCACGGCCCGCCGGGCCGCAGCCGGTGCGCGATGGTGCCGGACGGCACGCCGAGCCCGCGCAGTTGGGCGCGGGTGGCGATGTGCTGCTGGTCGGCGCCGAGCAGCAGCAGCGGGTCGACGAGGGAGCTGGCGCTGGTCATGCCCGGGTGGTTCCCGCCCGGATCGGCGGTATGCGGAACATCGCCCGCCGGGGGACTGCCCGGTCAAACGAGGTTGACGCGAAGGCGCCGGCCGCCGGGCTGTTCGACGGCCGGGGCTCGTGCGGCGACGGCGCCGCGATGCGGGTCGCCCCGCCCGGCGCGGCCTGCGCGCACGACCCGGGCGCGGTGGCCGGGCCGGCCGCCGCGCCCGGGTCGTGCGCGCACACCCACCCGCAGGTCGTGGACGGCGCGACCGCCGTCGCGAATGGCCGCGGCCGCACCCGGTGCCGGGCGTGGGGTGGACGGACGCGCGGTGGCAGGCCCTGCGGACCGGCGCGCTGACGGACCACCGCTGGTCCGTCAGGACCCGGGAGGGCGTCCTTCGGAGCTGCCGTGCCGACGGCCACCCCGTCCGGGAGCCGGCCGTCGCCCCGGGCCGCGCGGGCCGGCGCCCGGTGTCCGCCCTCGTCGAGACCTGCCCGCGCCACGCGCCCGGGGACGACGCCCGCCTGCCCGGCCTGCTGCCGCGGGCCGCCGTCACCGGGGAGCCGCGCCGGTCCTGACGGTCAGGCCGTGATCAGGTGCCCGGCGCCGCCGCCGTGTCTAAGGCACTCCTGGTTGATCGCCGGATCCGGGGCGCTCGGCGAGGTCGCGGCGGCGATCCGCAGCTCGATGATGTCCCGGACGGCCGGCCACTCGTCGTCCAGGATCGAGTAGAACGCGGTCGACCGCACCACCCCGTCCAGCCCGCGCGAGTGCGCCCGGCGGACGCCCTCGGAGGTCGCGCCGAGCCGTTCGATGGCGGTGCGCGAGCGCAGGTTGCGGGCGTCGGCGCGCAGCGAGATCCGCTGCACGCCCCACGCCTCGAAGGCGTGCCGGAGCATCAGCAGCTTGGCCTCGGTGTTGATGCCGGTGCCCTGGGCTCGCGGCGACAGCCAGGTGTTGCCGATCTCGGCGGCGTCCGGGACGGCGGTGTCCGGATCGCCGAACGGCACGCCGGGCACCGGCGGCCAGACCAGCGGCCCCCGCCAGTAGTCGAGTTCCAGGAACCGGGTGGAGCCCACCACCCGGCCATTGGCCTGGTTCACCGTGGCGAACGGCAGCGAACGGCCCGCGGCCTGGTCTGCGAGGGCGCGCGCGATGTACTCGCGGGCCGCTTCCAGGCCGTGCGGGACGGGGGTGAAGGCGTAAGTCGTACGGTCCTCGGCGCCGGCCTCGGCGATGGCCTCGGCGTGGTGCGCGGCGAGGGGCTCCAGCCGCACGGTGCGGCCGGTGAGGATGACAGGTACGGGCACGGAACCTTCGGTCCTTCATCGGTCGGAGGGCGCTGGCCCATGCCGGGGTGCGGCGCGGGCGAGCGATGACTGTTTCCGCCCCGTCCCGGAGTGCGCCCACCGGTGCCCGTGCACGCCGGAGGTCCGGTCGGGCGGGGCGGGGAGCGACGGCCCGGAGACGGGCAGCGCGGTGCCGGAACGGACACGGGTCCACGGACCGGTCCGGCGGGATGAGCGAGGGGACAGTGTGCGTCCGCGAGATGGCCGAGGAGGAAACGAGTGCGCGAAGGGAAGCAGGCGGCCAGGTGAAGGCAAGATGCGTCGTGGGTGGCTGGCCGAACACCGGTCCGGGACGTGGTCGACGGCGTTACGGACGACGTGACGACGACGCGACGATGCGAGGCAGCGAGAGGACGATACCCGTCAGAAGGCGGTGCGTCACTTCGCGGCACACGAATGGCCCCCGCGGCGGCGCCCGGACGGCCCCCGGCGGCCGTTCGCCCCCCTCTGACCAGGGGCTTTCCGGGCGAGTGCGATCATGGTCCGGCCGACCCGCCGGGGCGCGCCGGGGGCGCCCCGGGCGAAACGGGAGCGGCCCGCCGGGAATTCCGGCGGTGCCCCGCGCGCTGGACGAGGAGAGCCGGGCACGAGCCCTCGCGCGCGCCGACGCGCGGGGGAGGGCGGACACGGCGAACCGCGACGAGGAAGAGAAACGGGGTGTGGGTGAGCGGTGCGTGATCCCCAGGCGCTGTACGAGCTGGACCAGCAGGGTGTGGCCGCCGTGGCCGCGGCGAGGGCCGCGCTGGCGGACACCGGTGCCGGCCTGGTGCTGCTCCACCACTTCGAGGGCTTCATGGACGCCGGCGAGGCGGGTGCCCAGGTGGTCGCCCACCTGCTGGAGACGGGTGACCCGCAGGTGGTCGCCCGCTTCGACCACGACCGTCTGGTGGACTACCGGGCCCGCCGCCCCGCGATGGTCTTCGACCGCGAGCACTGGTCGTCCTACGAGCCCCCGGAGATCCTCCTCCAGCTGGTCCACGACACGGCCGGCTCGCCGTTCCTGCTGCTCACCGGCCCCGAGCCGGACGTCGAGTGGGAGCGCTTCACCGCCGCCGTCCGGGAGCTGGTCGAGCGCTTCGGCGTCCGGCTGAGCCTCGACTTCCACGGCATCCCGATGGGCGTGCCGCACACCCGCCCGGTCGGCCTGACGCCGCACGGCAACCGGCTGGACCTCGCGGCCGGCTACCCGCAGTGGTTCGAGCAGGCCCAGGTGCCGGGCAGCGCCCAGGCCCTGCTGGAGTTCCGGCTCGCCGAGGCCGGGCACGACGTGCTGGGCTTCGCCGCGCACGTGCCGCACTACGTGGCGCGCTCGGCGTACCCGGCGGCCGCGGTGATGATCCTGGAGGCGGTGCAGTCCGCGACCGGGCTGGTGCTGCCGGGCACCCTGCTGCGCGAGCGGGTCGACGTGGTGTACGCCGACATCGAGGAGCAGCTGGCACAGGGCGACAGCGAGTTGCGCTCGGCGATCCGCGGCATGGAGGGCCAGTACGACGCGGTGGCCGGCGCCGAGGACCGGGAGAGCCTGCTGGCCGAGCCGGTGGACCTGCCGTCGGCGGACGAGCTGGGCCGGCGCTTCGAGCAGTTCCTGGCCGAGCACGAGCGCGGCCCGGAGTAGCGGGAACGGCGGGCGGGCGCCCGCCGGAGGAAAACCGGTGCCCCCGGGCGGGAGCGATCGGGCGCGCCCGCCCGTTGGCATGGGCGGTGCCCGGGGGACGGGCCGTCGTAGGAAGAACGCCAACGGCTCCTACCCGGGGGGATCCCGTGCCACTGTCCGTACGCCCGCTGTCCGTGCGCCCGCCGTCCGTGCGTCCGCCGTCCGCCCGTCCGGCCGCCGCGCTCACCGGGGCGGTGGGCGCGGGCCTCGCCGCCGTGCTGGTCGCCGGCTGCTCGGGCTCCACCGGCGCCGAGGGCCTGGCCGCCGCGGACGGCTCCGCGCAGCCGCGGGCCGCCGCCGCGGCCAAGGCGACCCCGACGCCCACCCCGGTCGGGCCGTACGTGGCGCTCGGCGACTCCTACACCTCCGGCCTGCGGATCAGCCCGCAGCAGGCCGCGGAGCCCAAGGGCTGCTCCCGGTCGGCGGTCAACTACCCGTCGCTGGTGGCCAAGGCGCTCGGCCTGTCCGGGGAGCGGTTCCGCGACGTCAGCTGCAGCGGCGCCCGTACCGTCGACCTGACCGGCGCCCAGAGCACCGAGGGCGGCAGCAATCCGCCGCAGCTGGACGCGCTCAGCCCGGCCACCCGCCTGGTCACCGTCGGCATCGGCGGCAACGACGCCGGGTTCATGGACGTCGTCGGCCAGTGCGCCAAGGAGAACCTGGTGGACGCGTTCAAGGGCCTGGTCGGCTCGGACCGCGCCGCCGCGCCGTGCCGCGACTCCTACGCCGCGGCGGGCGGCGGCGACCAGGTGCAGCAGAAGGTGGACGCCGCGGGCGAGCGGCTCGGGCAGCAGCTGAAGGAGATCAAGCGCCGCGCCCCGCAGGCCCGGGTCTACGTGGTCGGCTACCCCTCGCTGCTGCCCGCCGACCCGGCGGGCTGCGTCCCGGTGCTGGGCTCGACGGTGGCCGGCGGGGACCTGGGCTTCCTGGTGGAGAAGGAGCAGCAGCTCAACGCCATGCTCAAGCGGCGGGCCGAGGCGGCCGGGGCGGTCTTCGTGGACCTCGCGGCGCCCTCGGCCGGCCACGACATGTGCGCCGGGGAGGACACCCGCTGGGTGGAGCCGCCGTTCCCGGCGCACGGCCTGGCGGCGATCCACCCGAACGCCAAGGGCCAGCAGGGCGCCGCCGAGGCCGTCCTCAAGGCGGTCCGGGGCTGAGACGGGGCTCAAAAGGGGCCGGGACGGGGCTCAAAAGGGCCGGGACGGGACGGGGACGGCCCGTGAGCCGGGGCCGGGCCGGGGCGTGCCCGGGGGCGCGGCGCGCGGGGCCAAGGGTTCACGCTCCGGCTCACGCGCCGTCGCGCGCGGCACACTTCCGGTGTCACAGCCGCGGCGTACCGTGAGGGTCATATGGACGACACCGCGCACCGCCTCACCGCCGCCCCGACCCCGACCCCGTACGACCGCGCCGCCGAGGCCCGCTGGGTGCCCGAACCGGACAAGCGCCCCGGCCGCACGGCGTTCCAGCGCGACCGCGCCCGCGTGCTCCACTCCGCCGCCCTGCGCCGGCTGGCCGGCACCACTCAGGTGGTCGCCCCGATGCGCAGCGACTTCCCGCGCACCCGGCTGACCCACTCGCTGGAGTGCGCCCAGGTCGGCCGCGAACTGGGCGCCGCCCTCGGCTGCGACCCGGACCTCGTCGAGACCGCCTGCCTGGCCCACGACATCGGCCACCCGCCGTTCGGCCACACCGGCGAGGAGGCGCTCGACCAGGCCGCCGAGGCCTGCGGCGGCTTCGAGGGCAACGCCCAGTCGCTGCGCATCCTGACCCGCCTGGAGCCCAAGCGCTTCGCCCCACAGGACGAGACGCCCGCCCGGCTGGCCCCCTGGCCCGGCCGCAGCGTCGGCCTCAACCTGACCCGCGCCGCCCTGGACGCCGCCACCAAGTACCCGTGGACGCACGGCGCCCACCCCGCCGACCCGGCCTCGCCCAAGTACGGCGTCTACGCCGACGACCTGCCGGTCTTCCGCTGGCTGCGGGCCGGCTCCCCGGCCGGGCGCAGGTGCTTCGAGGCCACCGTCATGGACTGGTCCGACGACGTCGCCTACTCCACCCACGACGTCGAGGACGGCCTCCAGGCCGGCCACATCGACCCGGCCGCGCTGCGCGCCCCGGGCGAGCGGGCCGAGCTGTTCAAGGTCGCCGAGCGCTACGCCCCGGACGCCGGCCCCGAGGAGCTGTCCGCCGCCCTGGACCGGCTGCTCGCCCAGGAGTGGTGGCCCGAGTCCTACGACGGCACCGCCCGCGCCCGCGCCGGGCTCAAGGACCTCACCAGCCAGCTGATCGGCCGGTTCTGCCTGGCCGCCGAGCAGGCCACCCGGGCCCGCTACGGCCCCGGCCGGCTCACCCGGTACACGGCCGAGCTGGTGGTGCCGCGCGAGGTCAGGCTGGAGTGCGCGGTGCTCAAGGCGGTCGCCGTGCGGTACGTGATGCAGCGCGACGAGCAGGCCCAGCTGCGGGCCCGGCAGCGGATCGTGATCGCCGAGCTGGCCGAGGCGCTCAGCCGGCGCGCCCCCGAGGTGCTCGACCCGGTGTTCGCCGCGATGTACCGGGAGGCGGAGGACGACCGGGCCGCCCTGCGCACGGTGGTCGACCAGATCGCCACCCTCACCGACGCCTCCGCGCTGGCCCTGCACGCCCGGCTGGTCGGCCCGGACCGCGGCTGACCCGGGCCGGTCGCCCCCGTCGTCCGGCCCGTCCGCCCCAGTAGACTTCCGGGGTGGCCGGGCGGATCAGGGACGAAGACGTACAGGCGGTGCGGAGCGCACTGCCGATCGACGCGGTGGTCGGCGACTACGTACAGCTGACCAACGGTGGCGGCGGCGAGTACAAGGGCGTCTGTCCCTTCCACGACGAGAAGTCCGCCTCCTTCTACGTCAACCCCTCCAAGGGCGTCTTCCACTGCTTCGGCTGCCAGGAGAACGGCGACACCATCGCCTTCCTGATGAAGATCGAGCACTTCACCTTCGCCGAGGCCGTCGAGCGGATGGCCGCCCAGGCCGGCATCACCCTGCGCTACGAGGAGGGCGGCTACAGCCCCCGCCACCAGCAGGGCGAGCGCACCCGGCTGGTCGAGGCGCACAAGGTGGCCGCCGCCTACTACCAGGAGCAGCTGGGCTCGCCCGAGGCTGAGATCGGCCGCCGCTTCCTGGCCGAGCGCGGCTTCGACGAGGAGGCCGCGAAGACCTTCGGCGTCGGCTACGCCCCGGCCGGCTGGGAGCACCTGGTCCGCTACCTGCGCGGCAAGGGGTTCACGGACAAGGAGATCCTGCTCGGCGGCCTGGCCTCGCAGGGCCAGCGCGGCGGTCTGATCGACCGGTTCCGGGGCCGGCTGGTCTGGCCGATCCGCGACATCGCCGGCGAGGTGATCGGCTTCGGCGCCCGGCGGCTGCGCGAGGACGACAACGGGCCGAAGTACCTCAACACCCCCGAGACGCCGATCTACAAGAAGTCGCACGTGCTCTACGGCATCGACCTGGCGAAGAAGGAGATCGCCAAGTCGGGCCGGGCGGTGGTGGTCGAGGGCTACACCGATGTGATGGCCTGCCACCTGGCCGGGGTCACCACCGCGGTGGCCACCTGCGGCACCGCCTTCGCCGAGGACCACATCAAGATCATCCGCCGGCTGCTGATGGACACCTCCCAGTACCGCGGCGAGACCGTCTTCACCTTCGACGGCGACGCCGCCGGCCAGAAGGCCGCGCTGCGCGCCTTCGAGGACGACCAGAAGTTCGCCGCCAAGACCTCCATCGCGGTCAGCCCCGGCGGCATGGACCCGTGCGAGCTGCGGCTGGCCCAGGGCGACCAGGCGGTCCGCGAGCTGATCGACAACCCCGTGCCGCTCTTCGAGTTCGCGCTGAACTCGGCGGTCGCCAAGCACCGGGTGGACACTCCGGAGGGCCGCTCGGCGGCGCTGGAGGAGGCGGCGCCGATCGTCGCCAAGATCAAGGACCGCTCGATCCAGCACGAGTACGCCGTCCGGCTGGCTGGCATGCTCGGCATCCTGGACGAGCCGTTCGTGGTCCGCCGGGTCTCCCAGCTGGCCCGCTGGGACCGCGAGCGCCAGCAGAACCCGCGTGCCAACGGCCGGCAGCACCGCCCCGAGCAGGCGCAGCCGGCCCGCCCGGCCCGGCCCGTCTTCGTGCTCAACCCGCGTGACCCGGCGCAGTTCGTCGAGCGCGAGCTGCTCAAACTGGCACTCCAGCACCCGGACCTGGTCGCCCCGGCCTTCGACAACTACGCCGAGGACGAGTTCCCGACCCCGCCGTACACCGCCGTGCGCCGTGCGATCGGCCAGGCCGGCGGCGCCGCGTACGGGGCCACCCTGGCCGACTTCACCGCCGTGGTGCGCGAGGTCTGCCCGGACGACCGGGTGCGCTCGCTGGTCACCGAGCTGACCGTGGAGCCGGTGCGCTCGCGGCGCAAGGTGGACGCCGTCTACGCGGGGGAGTTCCTGGTCAGGCTGCGGACACTGGCCGTGGAGCGGCGGGTCGACGAGGTCCGCGCCCACCTCCAGCGGCTCGGCAACCGGGCCGCCCCCGAGGAGTTGCACGCGGTGCAGACCGAGCTGTGGCAGCTCCAGCAGTACGGGCAGGCGCTGCGCAGCCGGGGCGCCGCCGCCCTGTAGAAGAAAGTCCGCGCACGAGTCTCGGCCACGGAGTGTGGCGTGCCCCACACTGGAGGACGTCCCACCTCCGTTCAGCGCGGGTCCGCCAGAGTCGCGCCCGCCCCGAGGGGATGCCCGTGGACCGAGGCCTCGCCGCGACCGCCCAGCCCGCCACCGCCCAGCCCGCCGCCGACCCGTCCGCCCCGCCCGAGGACCACGGCCGGGCGGGGGCGCCGCCGCCGGACGGTGCCCGGGTGCCCGCCCAGGGCCTGCCGGCCGGGCACCCGGACGCCGGGGAGGACGCCGGCCGGGACACCGCCGAGGAGGCCGAGGAGGCCCAGGAGCGGCCCGGTGCCGAGCCCGGCGGCCCGGCTGCCGACCTGCTTCGCCAGTACCTCCGCGAGATCGGCCGGATCCGGCTGCTCACCGCCGCCGAGGAGGTCGAACTGGCCCGCCGGATCGAGGCCGGCCTGTTCGCCGGGGAGCGGCTGGACCGCGAACCGCCGCCCGCCGCCGGGCTGGCCGCCGAACTGGACACCCTGGTCACGGTCGGCCGGCTCGCCAAGCGCAGGCTGATCGAGGCCAATCTGCGGCTGGTGGTCTCCGTCGCCAAGCGCTTCGTCGGGCGCGGGCTGACCCTGCTCGACCTGATCCAGGAGGGCAACGTCGGCCTGATCCGGGCCGTGGAGAAGTTCGACTACGCCCGCGGCTACAAGTTCTCCACCTACGCGACCTGGTGGATCCGCCAGGCGATGAGCCGCGCGCTGGCCGACCAGGCCCGCACCATCCGGGTGCCGGTGCACGTGGTCGAGCTGATCAACCGGGTGGTGCGGGTGCAGCGCTCGCTGCTCCAGGAGCGCGGGAGCGAGCCGGTCGCGGCGGACATCGCGGCCGTCCTGGACCTCACCGAGGAGCGGGTGCGCGAACTGCTCCGGCTCGCCCAGGAGCCGATCTCGCTGCACACCCCGGTCGGCGAGGAGGACGACGTCGCGCTCGGCGACCTCATCGAGGACGCCGACGCCGCGTCACCCGCCGAGTCCGCCGCCTTCCTGTTGCTGCGTCAGCACCTGGAGGCGGTGCTGGCCACCCTGGGCGAGCGCGAGCGCCAGGTGGTGCAGCTCCGCTACGGCCTGGACGACGGGCGGACGCGCACCCTGGAGGAGATCGGGGTGCTCTTCGGGGTCACCCGGGAGCGGATCCGGCAGATCGAGTCGAAGACCCTGGTCAAGCTGCGCGACCACGCCTTCGCCGCCCAACTCCGGGGCTACCTCGACTGACCCGGCCGACCCGACTGACCCGGTCGGCTCGACTAGCTCGTCGGGCTCGGCGGGTCCGAGGGCGCGGGCTGGGCCGGGTCGGTGGTGGCCGCCGCCGGCGGGGAGGCCGGGCCGGGCGGGATCGGGGTCGAGGCGACCGTCCGGGCCAGGTCGGAGACCGAGGCCGTGCAGGCGGCGCCCTCCGGGTCCTTGCGCTGCCCGCAGACCTGGAGGGTGACCGCCGGATCCGCCGCGTTCACCATCCACGAGTAGTTGTCGTACCCCCAATGGATCAGCGCCGTCTCCGTCTCGCCGGCGCTGGTGCTGATGGTCGCCTGGTCGCCGGGCTGGCCCTCGGTGATCGCGGCCCAGGCCGCCTGGCACTTCAGGCTGTACCGGAGGTAGACGACGACCTTGCCGATGTTGGTGGTCAGCAGGGTCCGGGCGTCCCCGCCGCAGCCGGTGGCCTTGGGGTCCTTGTGCGCGCAGCCGAGGGCCTGGCAGGCCGGGACCGACGGGGCGGGGTTGGCGGGTACCGCGGCCGACGGGGACACCGGGGCGGTGCCGCTCGCCGGGGCGGAGGCCGGCACGGTGGCGGCGGTCGGCGCGGCGCCGTCCTGGCCGCCGGAGGAGGAGAACAGCCGCACCCCGAGGAGCGCCAGCAGCAGGGCCACCGCCACCGAGGCGGCGACCAGCGCCACCGGGCGGCGCCGTGCGTCGCGGGCGCCCGGCTCAGGAGCCGGCTCCGGGTCCTGGCCCGCCACCGGGTCCGCCTCCTGGCCCGCCTCCGGGTCCGGCGCGGTGTCGGGCACCGGGTCCGGAACGGCCTCCGCAGCCGCCTCCGCATCCCCGGCGGCGACCCCGTCGACGAGAGGCCCGCGGTCCGCGGCCGCATCGCCCGCCGCTCCCGCGGCCGCGGTCCGCTCCCACAGCGCCCGCAGCGCCGGACCGTCGCACTCCACGGCCCCGATCAGCGCGTCCAGCGCCTGCTCGGTGATGATCCGTTTGCCGTTCAGCCAGCGCTCCCAGGAGGCCCGGCTGTAGTGGGTCCGGGCGGCCAGCTCGGAGAGCGAGAGCCCGGTCGCGTCCTTGACGGCGCGCAGTTCCTCCGTCAGGAGCTTGGCGGGGACGGAGAGGTCGTCCGGCAACTGCTTCCAGGCGGAACCCATGCGGTCTCTTCCAAACATACGAGGCGGGCGGGGCGGCGGTGCTGGAACAGGCGGTACCCGGCGGGGCACCGCTCCGGGCCCGGAGGGCGTCTTCGCGTCTCAAGCCTCGGCGACCCGGCGTCCCAAAGCCCAGGTCCTGGCGCTGAGACGGACGGAAGTGTCTCACAACACCGGGAGACGCTCGAACATTCATATGGCCGTCGGGCATTGTTCTTCCGGCCGGAGCGGTTCGCCGCCCCGGTCCTTCGTCCGGGGACCGTTTCTGACGGCCCGGCGCCTGCCGTGCCCTGGCCCCCACCGGTGCGTGACAGCCTCCACGGGGGGAGGCTGCCCCGGACCGCAGGGACGCGCGGCGGGGACGGGTCGCCCAGATGCGCCCGTCCCCGCCGCGAACACTCCCGCCGCGCGTGCGACGGCCGTTCCGTCAGTGGTGGAAGCCCGTCCTGGCCGGCACCCCGAGGTCCTTGAGCGGGACCGGCTGGCGGCGCAGCTCCGGCAGCAGCCGTCCGAGGTCGCCCAGCAGCAGGTCCGCGAGGTCCCGGGAGAAGCCGTTGCGACAGACCACCCGCAGCACCGCGAGGTCCTCCCGGTTCGCCGGGAAGGTGTACGCGGGCACCTGCCAGCCGCGCTCGCGCAGCCGGCGCGACACGTCGAAGACGTCGAACGGCACGTCGTCCGCCGTGGTGAACGCGAACACCGGCAGTTCGTCGCCCCGGGTCAGCAGCCGGAAGCCGCCGAGCGCCTCGACCCCGTCGGCCAGGTATCCGGCGACCTCCCGGCAGGCGCCCTGGACGGCCCGGAAACCGGCCCGGCCGAGCCGCAGGAAGACGTAGTACTGGGCGATCACCTCGGCGCCCGGCCGGGAGAAGTTCAGCGCGAAGGTCGGCATCTCGCCGCCCAGGTAGTTGACCTTGAACACCAGCTCCTCGGGCAGCGCCTCTGGGTCCCGCCACAGCGCCCAGCCGACGCCCGGGTAGACCAGCCCGTACTTGTGGCCGGAGGTGTTGATGGAGGCGACCCTGGGCAGCCGGAAGTCCCAGACCAGGTCCTCGTCCAGGAACGGCGCGACCATGCCGCCGGAGGCGCCGTCCACGTGCACCGGGACGTCCAGGCCGGTGCGCGCCTGGAGGCCGTCGAGCGCGGCGCAGATCTCCGCGACCGGCTCGTAGGAGCCGTCGAAGGTCGAGCCGAGCACGCCGACCACGCCGATGGTGTTCTCGTCGCAGAGCGCCACCGCCTGCTCGGGGCCGAGGTGGAAGCGTTCGCCGTCCATCGGCGCGGTGCGGGCCTCGACCTCCCAGAAGGTGCAGAACTTCTCCCAGCAGACCTGCACATTGACGCCCATCACCAGGTTGGGCCGGGCCCCGGCCGCGTAGCGGTCGGCGTTGCGGCGCATCCAGCGGCGCTTGAGCGCGAGGCCGGCCAGCATGCAGGCCTCGCTGGAGCCGGTGGTGGAGCAGCCGACGGCGGCGTCCGGGTCGGGGGCGTGCCACAGGTGGGCGAGGATGGACACGCAGCGCCGTTCCAGCTCGGCGGTCTGCGGGTACTCGTCCTTGTCGATCATGTTCTTGTCGAGGCACTCGGTCATCAGCCGGGTGGCCTGGACCTCCATCGAGGTGCTGACGAAGGTGGCCAGGTTGAGCCGCGCGTTGCCGTCCAGCAGCAGCTCGTCGTGGATCAGCTGGTACGCGGTGTCGGCCGGGACGGGACCGTCGGCGAGCCGGTGCAGCGGTGGCGCCAGCTCCATCGCGCCGAGCGGGTCGGCGGCGGTGCCGAGGAACGGGCCGACGGTCAGCCGGCGGTCGTCACCGGCTCCCTTGTGCAGTGCCATGGGAATCTGCCGCCCTTCCGTCCGGTGGCCGGGTCCGATCCCACGCTGCCACCGGTCGCCGGGGGACGCATCTTCACCGCCGGGCCGGCCCCCACCGGGCGGATCAGGCCGTCTCCGGGTGGATCTGCTCGCGGGCGGCCCGGTACTGCTGGCGGACCGCCGAGCCGACCGGCAGGTCGTGGTCGGCGTCGGGGGTGGCGGTGACGGCCTCCGGCAGGTCCCACCGCGGCGGTTCGGGCGTCCCGGCCAGCGCCCAGGCCGCCTGCCGGGCCGCGCCGCGCGCCGCGTGCGCGCCAGGCGGCGGGACGACCACCGGTACGCCGAACAGCTGCGGCGCGACGTGCCGCACCGCCTCCAGCCGGCCGGCGGCGCCCAGCAGGAAGACCCGCTTCACCTCGACGCCCCGGGCGCGCAGCACGTCCAGGGCGTCCGCGCTGTTGCAGAGCATGCCCTCGACGGCGGCCCGGGCCAGGTGCTGAGGGGTCATCGACTCCGCGCGCAGCCCGGTCAGGGTGCCGGCCGCGTGCGGCAGCGCGGGCGTCCGCTCGCCGTCCAGGTAGGGGAGCAGCACCAGCCCGTACGCGCCGGGGGAGGACTGCAGGGCGAGGTCGCTGAGGCCCTCCAGATCGCGGCCGAGCAGGGCGGCGGTGGAACGGAGCACCTGGGCGGCGTTCAGGGTGGCGACCATCGGCAAGTGGCGGCCGGTGGCGTCGGCGAAGGAGGAGACCAGGCCGGTGGCGTCCACCACGGCCTGCTCGTGCACCGCGAAGATCGTCCCGGAGCTGCCGAGCGAGACCACCGCGTCGCCGGGACCGAGGCCCAGGCCGAGCGCGGCGGCCATGTTGTCGCCGGTGCCGGCCGAGATCAGCAGGCCCTCGGGGGTGTGGCCGGCGGGTTCGGCGGGGCCGAGGACGTCCGGCAGTCTCAGCTCGTGGCCGAGTGCCAGCTCGACCAGGTCCTGCCGGTACTCGCCGGTGATCGGGGACCAGTAGCCGGTGCCGGAGGCGTCGCCCCGGTCGGTGGTGCGGCGCTTGGGGTGGCCGAGCAGCTGCCAGACCAGCCAGTCGTGCGGCAGCAGCACCTCGGCGATCCGTCGGGCACTGGCCGGTTCGAACTCGGCGAGCCAGCGAAGCTTGGCGATGGTGTACGCGGGGCTGGGGACGGCTCCGATCGCCGCCGTCCAGGCCGCCGGACCGCCCAGCTCGTCCAGCAGGGCCGCGGCGGCGCCGCTGGAGCGCGGGTCGTTCCACAGGATCGCCGGCCGGACCTGCACGCCGCCGGCGTCCAGGCCGATCATGCCGTGCTGCTGCGCGCTGACGCCGATCGCCCGGACGCCCTCCAGCAGGCCGCCGGCCGCGGCGTCGCCGAGGGAGTGCAGCCAGAGCTGCGGGTCGGCCTCGCCGGGGCGGGCGTCGGGGTCGTCGGGGGCGGGGTGCGGGGCCTTGCCGGAGCGCAGGACGGCGCCGGTGGCGGAGTCGCACGCGACGATCCTGGTGCGACCGGTCGAGCTGTCTATCCCCGCGACGATGGCCATAGTCGAGATCATGCCTCAGCGGGCGTCCGGACGCGGCCCGGCCGGGCAAGTGTTGCCCGTTCGGTACCGCGCCCGGAAGCCCGCGTCCGGCAGGCCTTCACCGCGGTGTCACCCGCCCGTCACGGACGGCCGCTACGGGGTGCCGGGGCCCGGGTGCGGGACGGCGGTCAGGGGCGGTAGGTGCCCCAGCTGTCGTCCTCGCTCCTGGCGCGGTTGAAGTACGGCACCCGGTCGGTGACCGAGTTCGGCAGCCGGTCGCCGACCTTGTCGGCGACGGCCCCGGCGGCCTTCCCGGCGACGGCGCCGGCCTGCTGCCGGGCCTTGTCCGCCGCGCCCTGGACCTTGGGGTTCCCGGCGACCTGGCGGGTCACCCTGGCGATCTGCTCGTAGCGCTGGCGCCCTGCCCGCGTGCCCAGGACGTAGCCCGTCGCGAGTCCGACACCGAACGACAGCTTCCACATGGTCGGATTCCACCCTCTCCTGGCGGCCATTGCCGCATTGCCCTACCCGTCTGCCGGGACGGTGAACCGTCGGCGCCCCCAGCATCCACGGACGGCGGCCCGGCCGCGCGGGGAACGCGCCGCGCGGGGCCGCCCGGCGGCGGCCGGGGGAAAGCGATTGGCGGACCACCCCCCCGAGTGCGCTAATGTATGTCCCGCAGCGACCGCCGAGGGGCCCGGGAGACCGGGAGCCGGAGCGGGAAGCTCGGTCCCCCATAGCTCAATTGGCAGAGCAGCCGACTGTTAATCGGCAGGTTATTGGTTCGAGTCCAATTGGGGGAGCTCGGGTGGATGCCCATCTGGTGCTGACACCCACTCGTGGTACAGGAGTTGTGTACCGCGGTCCCGCATAGCTCAATTGGCAGAGCAGCCGGCTGTTAACCGGCAGGTTTTTGGTTCGAGTCCAAATGCGGGAGCTGCGCCGGGCCCGCCCGGTGACTGCTCAGAGCGAAGGCCCCTCGGTAGACCGGGGGGCCTTCGTGTTGCCCCGACCGTTCCCGGCCGCCCCCGGTCGCCCCCGGTCGCCCCCGGTCGCCCCCGGGTCCTCCCGTCCGACGTGAGCCGTCTCACGCCACGGCCTGCTGGAAGAGCCCGGCGACCCGGTCGTCGAAGGTGACGCTGTACGAGGTGCCCGGCGTCTCGCCGCCCTCCTGGTAGCCGCCGATCACGCCGATCACCCGGCCGTTCGTGGTGAGCCAGGGGCTGCCGCTGGTGCCGTCGGTGTAGCCGGCGCAGTCGAAGCGCTCCTGGGTGGGGCTCTGCGAGGCGGTCAGGCCGGAGCAGGTGATCGGCTCGTCGCGCTCGTTGGGGTAGCCGGTGACCGAGACCGCCAGGCCGAAGCCCTGGTCGGTGCCGAGCGGGTTGCCGCCGACCGCGTCCTCGACCTGTCGCCCGCCCGCCGTGCCCACGGTGACGAACGCCACGTCGTACTCGGGGTCGGCGTCGGCGGACCAGCGCGGATCGACGGTGACCGACTTCACCGGCCAACTCCCGTACGGCGAGTAGCCGTTGCGGTAGCCGGGGGTGAACACCAGGCCGTCCAGCAGGCCGATCCGGTGGTTCTCCACGCAGTGCGCGGCGGTCACCAGCAGATTGCGCCGCGGGCTCTGCACCACGCTCGCGGTGCACGCCCGGGGCCCCTGCGCGGTGTGCACCGACAGCGTGCCGATCCGGTCCCAGGCCGGGTTCTGCGGGGCCACCGAGGCCGTCCGCCCGCCGTCCCGGCCGCCGCCGCACGCGATCGCGGCGGCCAGCAGCAGGGCCGCCACCGCGACCGTCCTGGCGGCTCGCGCGGTCGGGACCGGGCGGGAGGGCATCCAAGGCTCCGTATCGTCCTCGGGGCGGTCGCGGCCGTTCACGCGTTCCGCCGTTCGGGACCAAGATCTACCAGTCCGGTCCGCCCCGCGCCACCGTCGCCCCGCCCGCCCCCGCTCGCGCACCCGTGTGCGCCCCCGGCGCGCACCACGGGTGATCGACCGGCTATGCTGCCCGGGACGGCCTTTCGGGGCCGTCTGCTGCTGCCGCGACCGGCCTGCCGTCGCGCGCTGCGAACCGGGGCGGTAGCTCAGCCGGTTAGAGCAGGGGACTCATAATCCCTTGGTCGTGGGTTCGAGTCCCACCCGCCCCACCCTCCGTACCCGCGCGAGCGGCCCCCTGGCTGGGAAAACCCTAGGGGATCGGGCATGCTGCCACGCCGCGACGCGCCAGGATTCACCCGGACGATGACGCCCTCCGGGGCCGTGCGCGGCTCCGTATGCTGGGCGGATGCTTGCCCTCCCGCGTGTGCCGACCCCGGTCGTCGACTGTGCTGACGAGGTGTTCGAGCGGGCCGGTGTCGGCCTGCGGCTGAAGCGGGACGACCTGGTGCATCCGCTGGTGCCGGGGAACAAGTGGCGCAAGCTCGGCCCCAATCTGGAGGCGGCGGTGCGCGAGGGGCACCGGCGGCTGGTGACGTTCGGCGGGGCGTACTCGACGCACCTGCGGGCGGTGGCGCTGGCGGCGGGGGCGCTGGGGCTGGAGAGCGTGGGGCTGGTGCGGGGGGAGGAGTTGGCGGGGGCGCCGCGGAACTGGTCCCTGCGGGCGGCCGAGGAGGCCGGGATGGAGCTGGTGTTCCTGTCCCGGGCCGAGTACCGGGAGGCGGCCGGGCGGGTGGCCGGGGGCGGTGCGGGGGAGGCGGCGCTGCGGCGGCGCTGGGGACCGTGCCTGGTGCTGCCCGAGGGCGGCTCCAACGCGCTCGCGGCCCGCGGGGCGGAGGCGGTCGTGGCGGAGCTGGCGGGGCTCGGGGAAGGGGACGTGGTGTGCTGCCCGGTCGGCACCGGGGGCACGCTGGCCGGGATCGCGGCCGGGCTGCCGCCGGGGGCGCGGGCGCTGGGCGTGGCGGTGCTGCGCGGCGCGGAGGGCTACCTGGAGGGCGAGGTGACGCGGCTGCACCGGGAGGCGTACGGGCGGGAGTTCGACGGCTGGCGGATCGACCACGGGCACCACGGCGGCGGGTACGGGCGGGTGCCGGCCGCGCTGGAGGAGTTCGCGGCCGCCTTCGAGCGGCGGCACGGCATCGCCCTGGAGCGCCGCTACGTGGCGAAGACGCTGGCCGCCCTGTACGCGCTCACGGCGGCCGGCGCCTTCCCGCCCGGGACCAGGCTGACCGCCGTCGTCACCGGGCTGCCCGACCCGGTGTGAACCGGGCCGAAAGGCGCCGGCCGGCTCAGCCGATGAGGTCGGAGCAGGGGTCGGTGTCGGCGCTGCGGGCGTTCTCGGTGATCCCGCTGGGGATGCCGGTGGGCGGCGGGCCGCTGGGGGTGCCGGGGGCGTCCGGGGCGGCGGTGGGGGCGCCCTGCACCCCTGGGGCCCCCGGGGCGGGGCCGACGGCGGAGGCGGGCCGGTAGTCGCGGCCGAGGGTGACGGTGACGCCCTCGGAGCCCGGCTCCTCGGTCATCCGCGAGCCCGGGAAGAGCGGGGCGAGCTGCTCGGCGACGGCCTTGAACGGCGGGTCGTAGGCGATCTCGGTGCTCAGCCGCCCGCCGGTGGTCTGACCGAGCGCGACGTTCTGGAAGCCCTGGGCGCGGATCGCCGTGGAGCCGCGGCCGGCGAGGCCGTCGGTGCCGACGCCGTTGACCACGGTGATCGGGGTGGCCAGCTGCTCGGCGGTGAGCGGGGTGGCGGTCGGGGAGGGCGCGGCCGCGCCGGGGGCGGCGCTCGCGCTCGCGGTCCCGGGGAGCTCGCCGGTGGTCTGGCCGTCCAGGGTGCGGTCCTCGCGCAGCAGCCGCCACAGGGTGTCCACATCGGGGTGGACGAGGTCGATCCGGCCCTTCTGCACGGTGGAGAACCGCCAGGGGGCGGTGACGAAGGTGATGTCGGAGAGCTTGATCTGCTGCAGCGACTGGGCGAAGTCGACCAGCTTCATCGCGGTGCCCAGGCCCTCGTCGACGGTGAGCGAGCTGGTGGCGGCGTCGGCCAGCGGGAGCAGGGTCGGCAGCGAGAAGCCCTGGGACTGGATCTTGCGGATCATCGAGGAGAGGAAGGCCTGCTGACGCTTCATCCGGCCGATGTCGGAGTTGTCGCCGAAGCCGTAGCGGGCGCGCAGGTAGTCGACGGCGGGCTGGCCGGATATCTTCTGCGGGCCCTTCTTGAGCTTGATGTTGTGCGAGTCGACGTCATTGGGGACGCAGACGTCCACGCCGTTGATGGCCTCGGTCATCGCGGCGACGCCCTTGAAGTCGACCACGATGGTGTGGTCCATGCGCAGGCCGGTGAGGGCCTCCACGGTGTTCTGGGTGCAGGCCGGGTTGCCCTGGGGGGACTCGCCGACGGTGAACGCCTCGTTGAACATCTGGTTGGTCCGCGGCTTGGTCCAGTCGCCGCTGGGCAGCCGGCAGGACGGGACGGTGACCAGGGCGTCGCGGGGGATGGAGACGCCGACGGCGTGCTTGTGGTCGGCGTAGATGTGCAGCAGGATCGCGGTGTCGGAGTGGCCGACGCCCTCGTCGCCGCCGCCGAGGTCGGCGTTGCCGTCGTTGCGGGTGTCCGAGCCGAGCAGCAGGACGTTGACCGGCACCGAGGCGCCCGGTGCGGTCGGCACGGGCGCGGGCGGGCGCTCGGTGGCGACGCCGCCGGCGTCGAAGGTGGTGATGTTGGTGTCGAGCCGGTGGTAGAACCAGGCTCCGGCGCCGGCCACGGACAGCACCAGGACGGCGGCGAGTCCTATGACGGTCCGTATGACACGCCGACGGCGCGAGCTGCTGCTCATCCTTCCCGTCCCCCCGCCTTCCGCTCTGATTCCCCACCCGTACCGCCTGGTCGCGGGCGGGTGTCGACCTTCGAACGTTAGACGTTTCGGGGGAGTGTTCGGTTACCTCCGATCGGCGGCCAATTCGCCGGCCGGTGCTGTGACGCTTCTCACGCGCCTTCGCCCGCGCCGCTTCTCAGGCGCCCGGGCCGGAGGCCCCGGCGAGCATCCGCCGCAGCAGGTCGCGCAGTTGGGTCCGCTCGTCCGAGTCGAGTGCGGCCAGCGGCTCGCGGGCGAAGTTCAGCGAATCGCGCAGTTCCTCGGAGGCGGTGCTGCCGGTGTCGGTGGCGGCGACCAGCTTGACCCGGCGGTCCTGCCGGTCGGGCTGGCGGGTGACGAAGCCGCGGGTCTCCAGCCGGTCCACGATGCCGGTGATGTTGGAGGGTTCGCAGCTGAGCGTCTGGGCGATCTGGCGCATGGGCATCGGGCCGCGCCGCAGCAGGGCGAGGACCTTGGCCTGCGCTCCGGTGAGCGAGCGGGCGGCGGCGGCCTCCTCGTACTCGCGGTGGAAGAGCGCGACCAGGTTGGCCATGAGATCGACGACCTCGCGGGTGATCTCGTCACCCGGCGGCGTGCTGTCCCGGTTCGGCTGGGCGTTCATGGTGACCAGTCTACCTGAACATTTGACAACGTGAACTTTTCAGGCGCATGGTTACTTCACTAGCTCAACCTTTCATGTGGAGAATCACCATGGCCGCCGAGCCGACCGCGCCGCAAATGCCCGCCGCCGCCCGTGAGTGGCACCTTGCCGCCCGCCCCCGGGGCTGGCCGGTCCCGACCGACTTCGCCCTCGTCGAGGTGCCGGTCCGCACCCCGGGCCCGGGTGAGGTCCTGGTCCGCAACACCCGTCTGTCGGTCGACCCGTACATGCGCGGCCGGATGAACGACACGAAGTCCTACGTCCCGCCGTTCGCGCTCGGCGCGGCGATGGACGGCGGCGCCGTCGGGTACGTGGTCGCCTCCGGCGCCGAGGGCTTCGCCCCGGGCGACGCGGTGCTGCACGGGCTCGGCTGGCGCGAGTACGCCACCGTGCCGGCGGCGCAGGCCGTCAAGGTGCCGGAGATCGAGGGCGTGCCGCTCTCCGCCTACCTCGGCGTGCTCGGCATGCCCGGCCTGACCGCGTACGCGGGCCTGCTGGCGGTCGGCGGCCTCAAGGAGGGCGACCGGGTGTTCGTCTCCGGCGCGGCCGGCGCGGTCGGTTCGATCGTCGGTCAGATCGCCCGGCTCAAGGGCGCCTCGCTGGTGGTCGGCTCGGCCGGCTCGGCGGACAAGGTGGCCCGGCTGACCGGGGAGTACGGCTTCGACGCCGCCTTCGACTACAAGGACGGCCCGGTCGGCGAGCAGCTCGCCAAGGCCGCCCCGGAGGGCATCGACCTCTACTTCGACAACGTCGGCGGCGAGCACCTGGAGGCCGCGATCGGCGCGCTCGGCGTGCACGGCCGGGCCGTGCTGTGCGGCGCCATCGCCCAGTACAACGACACCTCCGCGGCGCCCGGCCCGCGCAACCTGTTCCAGGCCATCGGCAAGCGGCTGCGCCTGGAGGGCCTGCTGGTCCGCGACCACGACGCGCTGCGGCCGCAGTTCCTCGCCGAGGCGGGCGGCTGGCTGAAGGACGGGAGCCTGCGCTTCGAGGAGACCGTGGTGGACGGCTTCGAGCACACCCCGCAGGCCTTCCTGGACATGCTGCGCGGCGCCAACACCGGCAAGATGGTGGTCCGCCTCGACGGCTGACCCGCCGTCAACCCGGCTCCGCCCCGCACCGCCCCGCACCGGGTCCCGCCGGTGCGGGGCGGTTTGCGTACCCGGCGGAGGGGACCCGGCCGCACTACCGCATTCCGGCCGGATCCGAAAGTGCGTCATCCGTGGTGAGGGGCGGCGCGGTACGGTGGTCGGGCCCGGCGATGGGGCCGTTCGGGGGAGAGATCCGACCGAGGGGTGGACCTCGTTGCGGATTCGACTAGCATTGAGCGAAAGCCTGTCCGTTTTGCTCAATTTAGTGGCTTAATGTCGGCTAGCGTGGGTAACTGCGGATCAACTACGGGCACGAACACGAGGCAGCTGGGGAAGGCGACCCTCGTCCACAGCCTGGAGGTCCCGGTGACGACACGTGGAGTCCTGTACATCCACTCCGCGCCCCGCGCGCTGTGCCCGCACGTCGAGTGGGCCGTCGCGGGGGTGCTCGGCGTGCGGGTGAGCCTGGACTGGATCCGCCAGCCGGCCGCGCCCGGGCACTGGCGTGCCGAGCTCTCCTGGCAGGGCGAGCCCGGTACGGCCTCGAAGCTCGCCTCCGCGCTGCGCGGCTGGCAGCTGATGCGGTACGAGGTCACCAGCGAGCCCTGCGCCGCCGCCGAGGGCGAGCGGTACAGCAGCACGCCCGGGCTCGGCATCTTCCACGCCGTCACCGGCATCCACGGGGACATCCTGATCCCCGAGGACCGGCTGCGGGCCGTCCTGCTGCGCGCCCGCAGCGAGGGGGCGGACCTGGAGGCGGAGATCGCCATGCTGCTCGGCAAGCCCTGGGACGACGAGCTGGAGCCCTTCCGCTACGCCGGGGAGGGCGCGCCGGTGCGCTGGCTGCACCAGGTGGTCTGACCGGACGGGGAGACACCGAGGGGGCCGGCGCTCGCGATGAGCGCCGGCCCCCTCGTCGTGCGGGTCAGCGGGTGCGGAAGGCCAGCACCACGTTGTGGCCGCCGAAGCCGAACGAGTTGTTCAGCGCGGCGATCCGGCCCTCGGGCAGCTTGCGGGCCTCGCCGCGGACGATGTCCGCGTCCACGTCGTCGTCCAGCTCGTCGACGTTGATGGTCGGCGGGGCGACGCGGTGGTACAGCGCCTGCACGGTGGCGACCGTCTCGATGCCGCCGGCGCCGCCCAGCAGGTGACCGGTCATCGACTTGGTGGCCGAGATGGCGATGTGGTCGAGGTCCTCGCCCAGCTCCTTGCGGAGCGCCTTCAGCTCGGCGGTGTCACCCTGCGGGGTCGAGGTGGCGTGCGCGTTGACGTGCACGATCTCGGCCTTGTCCAGCTGGTTGCGGTCGAACAGGTCGGCCAGCGCGCGGGCCACGCCGGCGCCGGTCGGCTCGGGCTGGGCGATGTGGTGGGCGTCCGAGGACAGGCCCTGGCCCACCGCCTCGCAGTAGATCCGGGCGCCGCGGGCCTCGGCGTGCTCCACCGACTCCAGCACGACGACGCCGGCGCCCTCGCCCAGCACGAAGCCGTCCCGGGCCTTGTCGTACGGGCGGGAGGCGCGCTCGGGATCGTCGTTGTTCTTGGACATCGCCATCATGTTGGCGAACGCGGCGATCGGCAGCGGGTGGACCGCCGCCTCGGTGCCGCCCGCCACCACGACGTCGGCACGGCCGCTGCGGATCATCTCGATCGCGTAGCCGATCGCCTCGGCGCCGGAGGCGCAGGCGGAGACGGGGGTGTGCACACCCGCGCGGGCGCCGACCTCCAGGCCGACGTTGGCCGCCGGGGAGTTGGGCATCAGCATCGGGACGGTGTGCGGGGAGACCTTGCGGGCGCCCTTCTCCTTCAGCACGTCGTACTGGTCGAGCAGGGTGGTCACGCCGCCGATGCCGGAGGCGATCACGGCGCCCAGGCGCTCCGGGGCGAGCTTGGACGACTCGTCGGTGGCCGGGGTCTCGTAGCCGGCGTCGGCCCAGGCCTCGCGGGCGGCGATCAGGGCGAACTGGGCCGAGCGGTCCAGCTTGCGCGCCAGCGGGCGGGGCAGGATCTCGCCCGGCTCGACGGCGGTGCGCGCGGCGATCCGCACGGGCAGATCGGCGGCCCACTCCTCGGTCAGGGCAGCCACCCCGGAGCGCCCGGCGACCAGGTTCTCCCAGGTGGTGGCGGCGTCGCCGCCCAGCGGCGTGAAGGCGCCGATACCCGTGACGACCACGGTACGGTTCTCAACAGTCACTGGTTCTTCTTCTCTCACGTTGTGCGGGGGTCGGCGGCGGCCGAAGGTGAGCCCGGCCGGGCGCCCGGTGGGGCGTCCCGGCCGGCGGGCCGGCCGACTCGGAGGGAGCCGGCCGGTGTCAGGCGTCGAACGCGTAGGACGCGTCGACCGCTCAGGCGTGGGTGAGGATGTAGTCCACCGCGTCGCCGACGGTCTTCAGGTTCTTGACCTCGTCGTCCGGGATCTTGACGTCGAAGCGCTCCTCGGCGGCCACGACGACCTCGACCATGGACAGCGAGTCGACGTCCAGGTCATCGGTGAAGGACTTGTCGAGCTCGACGTCCTCGGTCGGGATGCCGGCGATCTCGTTGACGATCTCGGCGAGACCTTCCAGGACCTCGTCCTTGGTAGCCATACTGGCTGCTCCTCTTCGGTGTTGAATGCGGCCGCCCGGCGGACGGACGCAGGTTTGCGGGTGGATCGGGCGAAATCGCCTAGGGGAGCGTAACGACTGCCGCGGCGTACACGAGACCCGCCCCGAACCCGATGATCAGGGCGAGGTCTCCGCTGCGGGCCTCACCGCTCTCCAGCATGCGTTCCATCGCCAGCGGGATGGAGGCCGCCGAGGTGTTCCCGGTCTCCGTGATGTCACGGGCGACCGGCACCGAGGCGGGCAGCTTGAGGGCCTTGATCATGGCGTCGGTGATCCGCATGTTCGCCTGGTGCGGGATGAACGCGCCGAGCTGGTCCGCGGTGATCCCGGCGGCGTCGAGCGCCTGCTGGGCCACCTTGGCCATCTCCCAGACCGCCCAGCGGAAGACCGTCTGGCCCTCCATCCGCAGGGCGGGCCACTTGATCTCCTCGCCGGCGCCGTTGACGGCGTCCTCCTTGGCGAAGGCGGTGTCCCAGGCCTCGGTCTGCGAGATGACGTCCTTCTGCGAGCCGTCCGAGCCCCAGACGACCTTGCCGATGCCGGGGGTGTCGGAGGGGCCGACGATCGCGGCGCCGGCGCCGTCGCCGAAGATGAACGCGGTCGAGCGGTCCGAGGTGTCGGTCAGGTCGCTGAGCCGCTCCACGCCGATCACCAGCACGTACTCGGCGGTGCCGCCGCGGACCATGCCGTCGGCCAGGCCGAGGCCGTAGCCGAAGCCGGCGCAGGCGGCCGAGATGTCGAAGGCCGGGGCGGTGCCGCAGCCGAGCCGCTCGGCGATCTCGGTGGCGACGGCCGGGGTCTGCTTGAGGTGCGAGACGGTGGCGACGATCACGCCGCCGATCCGCGCCGGGTCGATCCCCGCCTGGGCGATCGCCTTGCCGGCGGCCTGCACCGACATCTCGGCGACCGACTCCTGCGGGCCGGCCCAACGGCGCTCGGCGATCCCGCTGCGGGTGCGGATCCACTCGTCCGAGGAGTCGATCCAGGTCAGCACCTCGGCGTTGGGGATCACCCGGATCGGGCGGTAGCCGCCCACGCCGTGGATGCGCGAGTACCGCGCACCGGTCACCGGGCGGATCTGGGGGGTGTCGCTCATGCCTGCTGCTCCTGCTGCTGACCGCCGTGCTCCGCGACGAGCTCGCGGGCCTTGTCCAGGTCGGCGGGGGTCTTGAGGGCAAGCGTCGCCACACCCTTGAGGTTGCGCTTGACCAGTCCGGTGAGGGTGCCCGCCGGGGCGAGCTCGATGACGGCGGTCGCGCCCAGCCGCCGCAGGGTCTCCATGCAGAGGTCCCAGCGGACCGGGTTGGAGACCTGCGACACCAGACGGTCCAGCACCTCGGCGCCGGAGGCGACGACCTCGCCGTCCCGGTTGGAGACGTAGGCGACCTTCGGGTCGGCGACCGGCAGGCTCGGGGCCAGCTTCGCCAGCCGCTCGACACCGGGGGTCATGTGGCTGGTGTGGAACGCACCCGCGACCTTCAGCGAGACCAGCCGGGAGGCGGCCGGCGGGTCCGCCCGCAGCGCCTCCAGCTGCGCCAGGGTGCCGGCCGCGACGATCTGGCCGCCGCCGTTGTTGTTGGCCGCGGTCAGGCCGTGCTCGGCGAGCTTCGCGGCGACCTCCTCGGCGTCGCCGCCGAGCAGGGCGAGCATGCCGGTCTCGGTGGCGGCGGCGGCCTCGGCCATGGCGAGGCTGCGCTCGCGGACGAAGGTCAGCGCGTCGCTCGCGCTCAGCACGCCGGCGCCCGCCGCGGCGGTGATCTCGCCGACGCTGTGGCCGGCGACCGCGCCGACCAGCGCACGGGCCGCGTCCTCGTCCGGGAACAGGGCGCGCGCGGTCACCAGACCGGCCGCCACCAGCAGCGGCTGGGCGACGGCGGTGTCCTTGATCTCCTCGGCGTCCGCCTCCGTTCCGGCGCGCACGAGGTCGAGCCCGGCGACCTCCGACCAGCCGCGCAGGCGGTCGGCGACACCGTCGAGCTCCAGCCAGGGGCTGAGGAAACCGGGGGTCTGGGCACCCTGTCCAGGGGCGACGATTACGAGCACGGTTCAACCCTCTCTCGCCAGGCGCCCGGGGGCGGGTAGGCGACGGTAACGAAGAAAAGCATCCGGGATTGTAAGGTCCCTACAGCCTGGTCAGCTTGACTCTCCGGCGGCCGTGAGCCGCCCCAGCGCCAGTGCGATACGCAGGGTGAACGCCGAACGTACGTCGGAGGGCGCGTAGCCCGTGACGTCGGTCACACGTCGGAGCCGGTAGCGCACCGTGTTGGGGTGGACGAAGAGCATCCTGGCGGCTCCCTCCAGTGAGGAGGCCTGTTCCAGATAGACACTCAAGGTCTCCAGGAGTGCCGAGCCCGCCTCGTCCAGCGGTGTGTAGATCTCCTCCACCAGCTGGCGTCTGGCCGCCTGGTCGCCGGCCAGCGCGCGCTCGGGCAGCAGGTCGTCCGCCAGCACCGGCCGCGGCGCGTCCGGCCAGGCCGCGCAGGCCCGCAGGCCGGCGGCGGCGGCGTGCGCCGAGCGGGTCGCCGAGAGCAGGTCGGGGACGGTCGGGCCGACCACCACCGGGCCCGGCGCGAACTGGCCGATCAGCGCCCGGGCCGCGTGCACCGGCTCCTTGTCGCCGCCCACCACGACCACGAGGCGCTTGCCCAGCACCCCGGTCAGCACGTGCAGCTTGGCGTACCGGGCGGCCCGGCGGATCGCCTCGACCACCAGTTCGCTGTCACCGTCCGGAGCCGAGCCCATCACCACCCGGACCTGGCTCGGCTGGCCCCAGCCGAGTGCGGCGGCCCTGGACAGCACGCCCTCGTCGGCGTCGCCGGAGAGCAGCGAGTTGACCACCAGCGCCTCCAGCCGGGCGTCCCAGGCGCCCCGGGCCTCGGCGGCCTGGGCGTACACCTGGGCGGTGGCGAAGGCGATCTCCCGGGCGTAGACCAGCACCGACTCGCGCATGTCGGCCTCGTCGCCGGGGGCGGCCACCTCCTCGATGGCCTCCTCCATCACCTCGATGGTGGTGCGGATCAGCTCGACCGTCTGGCGCAGGGTGATCGCCCGGGTCAGCTCGCGCGGCGCGGTGCCGAAGACGTCGGTGGAGATCGCCTGCGGGGTGTCCGGCTTGCGGTACCACTCGGTGAACGCGGCGATGCCGGCCTGGGCGACCAGGCCGATCCAGGACCGGTGCTCCGGCGGCATCCGCCGGTACCAGCCGAGCTGGTCGTCCATCCGGGCGATCGCGGCCGAGGCGAGCTTGCCCGAGGACTTCTCCAGCCGCTTGAGGGTTGCGGCCCGGCGCTCGGCGCGCTCGGCGGCGAGCCGGCGCTCCTGGGCGGTCAGGCGCGGGGCCGCCCGGCCGGGCCGGTCTCTCCCGGCGCCCGGCGTCGGGCTCTTCCCGTTCCTGTCGGGATTGGCGGTCGGATCGCTCTTGGAGTTCGCGGAAGCGGCTGGCACATGGACAAGACTGCCTCACCGGAGTGACTGCTCGTGCACAGCCCCCGGTGGACGGGCGGGGTGGCGGCGGTCACACCTGGCCGAGGGGTGCCACTACGGTGGGTCCGTGACCGATGCCGTTGCCCGTCCTCGTACCGATCTGCGCCGCACCGCCGAGCGCTACCGCTCGACGCCCGCCGAGGGCGTCGAGACCCGGCACGCGTTCTCCTTCTCCGGGCACTACGACCCGAAGAACACCCACTTCGGCGCGCTGCTCGCGTGCAACGAGGAACTCCTCGCCCCCGGCGCCGGGTTCGACGAGCACAAGCACCGGGACACCGAGATCCTCACCTGGGTGCTGGAGGGCGCGCTCGCCCACCGGGACTCCCGCGGGCACGGCGGGGTGGTGCGCCCCGGCATGGTGCAGCACCTGAGCGCCGGCTCCGGCGTCACCCACACCGAGCGGAACGTCGGGGGCGCCGACGGCCCGGTGCGCTTCGTCCAGATGTGGCTCCAGCCCGACGTCTTCGACGCGCCCCCCGCGTACGGACTGCGCGGGGTGGAGCGCGCCGCCGACGGGTTGACGCTGCTCGCCTCCGGGATGGAGCGGGACGCCGGCGGCCCGGCGCTGCGGCTGCGGCGCGGGGACGCCGCGCTGTGGCTGGTGACCGCAGGGCCGTGGCAGCCGCTGCCCGCCCTGCCTGCCGCCACCTACCGCTACGCGCACCTGACCGCCGGCTCGCTCGGCTACCGGACGGTACCGGGGCCGCAGGGCGGCGGCCGCTCGATGGTCCCCGGCGACAGCGTGCGGATCACCGGGGACGCCTTCGCGGCGCCGACGGCCGGCGAGAACGGCGCGGAGCTGCTCCTGTGGGAGATGCACTCGCCGGTCTCGTACGGCTGACGGCCTAGGGCCCGTCTTCAAACTCCCGTCGTCCGCCCGGAGGGCGGGCCGGGCGGCGTCTGGGTGCGTGCATCGCAAGGCGGAGGAGGGAGTCCATGCGGAGCATCGGCGACCGACGACAACGCGGCGAGGTGCGTGCCCAGGCGTCGCCAGGCAGGCGGGGGTTTGAAGACGGGCCTTAGGAGATCTCGGCGAGGACGGCGTCGCTCAGGACCGGCCAGACCTCGGCGGCCCACGGGCCGAAGTCCCGGTCGGTGAGCGCGATGCAGGCCGCGCCGGCCTGCGGGTCCACCCAGAGGAAGGTCCCGGACTGGCCGAAGTGGCCGAAGGTGGCCGGGGAGTTGGCGGTGCCGGTCCAGTGCGGTGCCTTGCCGTCGCGGATCTCGAAGCCGAGGCCCCAGTCGTTCGGCCGGCGGTGGCCGAAGCCGGGCAGCACGCCGCTGGTTCCCGGGAAGGCGACCTCGCCGGTGGCGGCGCGCAGCGTGCCCGGGTCGAGCAGCTTGGGCGACTGCAACTCGGCGGCGAACCGGGTGAGGTCGGCGAGGGTGGACAGGCCGCCGGCCCCGGCGGGCGAGCGGTGCGCGGTGTTGATCAGGGTGGCGTGCATGCCGAGCGGCTGGAACACGGCCTCGGCGGCGTACCGGCCGAACTCGATCCCGGCGGCCTGCTCCAGGGTCCGCGCCAGCACGTCGAAGCCGGCGTTGGAGTAGAGCCGGCGGTTGCCGGGCCCGGCCATCACCTTGTGCTCGTCGAAGGCCAGGCCCGAGGTGTGGGCCAGCAGGTGCCGGACGGTCGAGCCCGCGGGTCCGGCCGGGTCGTCCAGCTCGAAGACGCCCTCCTCGACCGCGACCAGCACGGCGTACGAGGTCAGCAGCTTGGTCACCGACGCCAGCGGGAACAGGTGGTCCTGCGGGCCGTGCGCGCCCAGCACCGCGCCGTCCGCGCCCCGTACGACGGCCGCCGCCGCGTGCGGCACCGGCCAGGTCTCGATCTTCCGCAAGCTCTCCATGGGGCCCGACTCTAATCGGGGCGGCGGGCCCGGGGGGATGGCAGGCTTGGCCGGAGCACTTGCTTCGAGTGCACTCCAAGGCGCTAGCGTCGTCGTCACGCTCATCACCGGGGGACCGACCATGACCGCACTCGCATCGATCGAGGCCGGGCTGCGCACCTGCTGCGAGGTGTTCCAGGACCCGGTCGGCGCGCCCGACCGGACGCCGCGGCACACCATCGGCGAGGTGTCGGCGGCCAGCGGGCTGACCGCGCACACCCTGCGCTGGTACGAGCGGATCGGCCTGCTCGACCCGGTGGACCGCTCGGCCTCGGGCCAGCGCCGGTACAGCGACGCCGATCTGCACCGGCTGGCCTTCCTGGGCCGGCTGCGGCTGACCGGGATGCCGGTGGCCGACATGCTGCGGTACGTGGAGCTGGCCCGCGGGGGCGAGCGGACCTCGGCGGACCGCCGCGACCTGCTGCTCGCCCACCGGGAGGCGGTGCGGCAGCAGATCGCGGACCTGCACGCGACCCTGGCCGTGCTCGACCACAAGATCGACGTGTACAACGGGCGGCTCGCGCGGTGCGCACCGAGCCATTAGGGCGGGTCGTCAGACGGTGCGTCCGGAGTGGGCGGCGAGCCGGGTGTAGGCGCCGGCGCCGGCCGGGACGGGCTGGACCGGGCCGAACGGGACGGCTCCGCCGCGCGGCTCGGCCGGCATCATGGCCAGGGCGATCGCCAGCGCCGCCTCGCCCAGCGCCTCGTCCAGCGTGTGGTCGGTGCCGAGCGCGCGGGCGACGTCCCAGGAGTGGATGACGGTCTCCAGGACGTAGCTGCCCACCGCCTCGCGGCCGGACAGCTCGCCCCAGGGCACCGAGGTCGGGCGGTCCAGCTTGGCGTCCTCCGCCCAGGCGGTGGTCACCCGGGCGCGGGCCCGGCCGAGGGCGGCCGGCCAGCCGTCGTCCGGCACCCCGCCGGTCGCGGCGGCGACGTCATTGCTGAGCCCGCCCTCGCCGGTGTAGGCGAGCCGGTGGACGCCGCCGACCACGTGGTCGAGCAGGGCCCGCAGGTCGTACTCGGTGCACGGGGTGGGCCGGTCCAGCTTCTCCGGCCCGGCCTCGGAGAACAGCTTCTCCAACTGGTCGAGGGCGAGCTGGTACAGCGGGCGCGGGTCCTGGGCGGTGTCCATGGGGTGGTTCAACTCCACTGGTGCGGATGGGATTCCGGGCGGGAGGCAATCTCCCGGTAAAACCTGACAACCGCCGTCATGATTTCTGCGATCCTCAGGGGATGAAGGCCGACCGCCTGCTCTCGATCCTGCTGCTGCTCCAGACCCGCGGCCGGGTGCCCGCCACCGAACTGGCCGAACGGCTGGAGGTGTCGGTCCGCACCATCTACCGCGACGTCGAGGCGCTCTCGGTGGCCGGCGTGCCCGTCTACACCGAACGCGGCCGGCACGGCGGCATCAGTCTGCTGCCCGGTTACCGCACCGACGTCAGCGGCCTGACCGCCGACGAGGCGCGCGCCCTGTTCGTCCTCTCCGCCCAGGGCGCGCACAGCGACCTCGGCCTGGACGGCGCGCTCGGCTCGGCGCTGCGCAAGGTGATGGCGGCACTGCCCGCCCCGCACCGGCCGGGCGCCGAGCGGATCAGCGAGCGGGTCCTGGTCGACCCGGCGCGCTGGATGCAGTCGGGCGCGCCGCCGGGGCCGGACCTGGGCGAGTTGCAGTACGCGGTGTTCGCCGACCGCCGGCTGCGGCTGCGCTACCGGCACAGCGGCACGCCCGCGCCGGCGGAGTACACCGTGGACCCGTACGGCCTGGTGAGCAAGGCCTCGGTCTGGTACCTGGTGGCCGATCTGCACGGCGAGCCGCGGCTGTTCCGGGCCGACCGGGTGCTGTGCGCGGACACCTCGGAGGAGCCGGTGCGCAGGCGGCCCGGGGTGGGGCTGGGCGAGGTCTGGGCGATGCTGCGCGAGCAGGTGGAGCGGCTGCCCAAGGAGCTGACGGTGAAGGTGCGGGTGCGGCGCGGACGGCTGGACATGTTCGTCCGGATCCACGGCGGCCGGCTGACCGCCCCGCCGCCGGAGAGTGGGGGCGGGGCGCCCGACGACTGGGTCGAACTCGCGCTGTGGATCCAGTCGTTGTCGGCCGTCCGGGCGCTGCTCGCGTTCGGCGCGGACGCCGAGGTGCTCTCCCCGCCCGCCGCCCGCCGCGAGATGGGCCGCGCCGCCGCCGACGCCGTCCGCCTGTACGGGGAGGCCCGCTAGCCCGCCGGCTACGCCTCGGGGGCCGGGCGGAGGACGTCCTGGTAGGCGCCGAGGGCGACGGCGGCGAAGTTGTGCAGGCTGTCGGTGCCGGTGGCGAAGTAGCCGTTGTGGCCGGAGGAGCGGGCCGAGGAGATCCGCTCGGCGCCGAAGTCCAGGGAGGTCGGGTCGGCGCCGTGGCCGAGCCCGCCGACCTCCAGGTACGGCACGTTGCCGATCCAGTCGGTCTCGTTGCGGGTGGCCCAGACGTGCACCCCGTCGCCGAGTTCCGAGGTGTCCTCCACGCCCATGCCGGGGGAGCCGAAGACCACCAGGTCGGTGATGCCGGTGGTGTCGGCCGGGGAGGCGGCCGCCCGGGGGATGTCCGGCGCGGCGGTGCCGCAGACCACCGAGCCGTAGGAGTGGCAGAACAGCGCGGGCGGCGCCTCGGGCCGGGTGGTCTCCTTGAGTCCCGCGAGCAGCCGGCGCAACCGGGGCGCGCCGACGTCGGCGAGCCGGGAGGTCACCGCGTCGGGGCCGAGGCCGGAGGGGGTGACGTAGCCGGTCCAGGCGACCACCGCGGTACGGGTGCCCGGGGACTGCCGGCGCTCCTCCTGGTACAGCGCCCGGGCCATGCCGGCGGGGGAGCGCAGCGGTTCGACGGCCTGGTCGAAGTGGCCGAGATCGGCGTCGGAGCCGGGGACCAGCACCGCGACCCGGTCGGCGGCGCCGAGGTCGCCCCAGACCTCGGTGAGCAGGCCGCGCCCGCGCGGGTCGAAGGCGAGGATCTGCCGGCCGGGCGCGAGCAGGCTCTGCACGTCGTTGGCCCGGGAGACGGCGAGCGCGCGCTGCTCCGGGGCGAGCGAGTGGTCGCCGGCGCGGGCCCGGGCGTGGTCGCGTTCGGCGGCCAGCGCGATCCGGTTGGCCCGGTAGCGCACGGCGAGCGGGGCGCCGTCGAAGTTGCCGACGACCAGCGGGTAGGCGTCGACCAGCCGGTCCAGTTCGCCGGGGGCGAGTTGGGCGAAGAACTCGGCGGCGGCGGCCGGGGCGGTGGTGGCCGGGTCGGGCAGGTGGTGTCCGTAGGTGTGGTCCTCGACCCAGGCGGCGCTGCCGGCCGGCGGGGTGGAGATGGCCAACTGCTCGGTGGCGGCGGCGGCCTGGGCGGCGGCCGCGCCGGCGTCGGCGAGGACGGCGGCGCCCGCGAAGGCGCCGATCAGGACGTGCTTCCACCGCCGACGGCGCATCGCCTCAACTCCCTGAGAGTCCCGTCACCGTTCCCGGACGGGGCCCGAGGGTGGTACGACTGCCAACTTCCAGCGCAAGCCTAGGGGCCAGGAGGCGCGCTGAGTCCGGCTTAAACTGTGGGATGGATCACATGAACCGGGAGTGTCCCGGACGCGTCCTGGTCGTTCGCGCGAAGACCCGGTCCGCCCCCGCGGCCGGGGGCGCGGGGGCGGCGGTGCGGGGTGCGGGGCGCGGTTCAGTTCAGCGAGTTCCAGCCCGAGCAGGAGCGCGGGCCGCCGACCAGGCGGTCCGGATGGCCGCTGCCGTCGGCCACCGAGATCTTGCGGTAGGTGTCACCGTGGAACACCCAGTACTCGCTCCTGCCGCCGGTCCGCTGGGAGTCGGGGACGGGCAGGAAGCAGTTCACCGCGGTGGTGCCGTTGAGCGAGCCCCACTGGGACAGCTCCCGGTCGGAGCGCTCCAGCACGTCGGCGTGGGCGGCGCCGTCGGCGACCGAGATCAGCCGGTAGCGCTGGCGCCCGCCGGTGGTGTGGAAGACCCAGTACCAGCTCTTGCCGCCGGTCCGCTGCTGGTCGGGCACGGGCAGGAAGCAGTCCACCCGGTCGACGCCGTCCAGCGAGCGCCAGGCGGCGAGGTCGCGGTCCGGGCGCTCCAGGACGCCGGTGTGCTCGTCGCCGCCGGTGATCGAGACCACCCGGTAGCGCTGGCGCCCGCCGGTGCTGTGGAAGACCCAGTACCAGCTCTTGCCCCCGGGGTTCTGCAGGTCGGGCATGGGCAGGACGCAGCCGATCCGGCCGATGCCCTGAAAACAGCGGAGGTCGCTCAGCGGGGCGTCGCCCCCGACCAGCCGGTCGGTGTGCGAGGCGCCGTCGGCCACCGAGATCCTGCGGTACCGGTCGCCGTGGTAGGCCCAGAACTGGCTCTGACCGCCGCGCCGCCACTGGTCCGGGACGGCGAGGAACTCGTCGCACGGGTAGGCCGGGCCGGCCGGGTACGCGCCCTGGCCGCCCTGCTGGGTCTGCGTTTGGCTCTGGCCCTGCCCGCCGCCCTGGGTGGCCTGGCCGCCCGCGGAGGTCCGGTCGGGGCCGACGAGCCGCCCGTCGGCGAGCCCCCGCAGGGTGCTGAGGGAGGGCATGAAGGCGTACACCGAGCCGGTGGTCTGCACGAACTGGGCGAAGGTCAGCGGGGTGTGCTTGATCGTGCCGTCCGAGTCCCGGCTCTCGAAGTCGACGTCGGTGGCCGCGAGGACGACCGGGTCCTTGCCGGGTACCGGGTTGCGGCCGGGCGGGAAGTCCTCCTGGTCCATCCAGTCGGCCTGGATGAACTCGAACTGCCGCTGGATGTCGGCCTGGTAGCAGACGAACAGCAGCCCGCGCGGGTCGTCGGGGCCGCCCGGGCCCTCGGAGGCCGGGTCGAACGGCGCCCCGTACGGCGTGCCGCGGCGCATGATCCGGCGGCCGTCGAGGTCCTTGGCGTCGAACGGCGGGCGGCTGGGGTCCGGCGCCTGGAGGCCGGCGCGCGGGCTGGTCTTGCGCAGATGCGACCAGAGCGGGGTGGTCAGGCCCTCCAGGTCGTCCCGGAAGTCGAAGTCGTTGTCCGCGGCGGCGACCGGGTTGTTCGGGACGTCGTGGTCCTTGAATTTGCAGACCGGGGCGCCGGAGCGCCAGCGGCCGACCAGCCGGGCGGCCAGCCACTCGGTGGTCGCGGAGTCCGGGACGGCCTTGGCGAGCCTGAGCTCCTTCAGCTTGGCCGAGACCTGCGACCACCAGCCGGGGACGTCCTGGGCGAGCCGGCGGACGACCTGGAAGGAGCCGTCGCGGGCCCAGTCGGGGAAGTCCCGGAAGCTGCCCGGGGCGGGCTCCTCGCCGCAGACGAACTCGCCGGCCGGGACGATCCGGGTGCCCGGGTGGCCCTCGACCTCCTCGGGCCGGTTCGGGTCGGGCCGGTCGAAGCCGCGCACGCCCGGCTCGCTGATGCCGTCCTTGAAGCCGAAGTGCTCCTTGCCGCGGCGGGTGCCGAGCAGGGTCTGCGCGTTCTGCTGGTAGACGATCAGCACGCGGCATTCGGCGGCGGCGATCCGCTGGGCCTCGACGGCCGCCTGGAGGTCCTTCTCGGTGTCCGCGGAGAGCTTCAGCACGGCGTGCACCGGCTGGCTCTTGCCGTTGCCGAAGAGCCAGTTCGCCGGGGAGTTGTCGCCGGTGTCGCCGAGCGCTCCGGCCCGTTTGGCGGAGCCCTCCTTGAACGCCTCCAGGCCGCTGCCGGGCGGCGGGGGCTTGGCGAAGGGGTCGGTGGTGGAGAGCATCCGCAGGCCCTCGTAGGTGAAGCTGATGCCCAGCCAGGTCGCCTTGAGGGCCTTGGGGTCGTCGCCCCCGGAGGTCCTGCGGGCCTCGCTGAACGCGTCGTTGAACGCGGCGACCTCACGGGTGGTGGCGATCTGCGGGGTGAGCTGCCGGAGCCAGTCGCGGGCCCGGGAGGCGTCCTCGAACTTGAGGAACAGGACGCTGACGTTGTCCTTCTTGAAGCCGGCCAGGATGTCGCCCTGGATCTCCTCGCTGTCGCGCAGTCGCAGATCCGTGGCCGTTGCCGTTGCCATGGGGGTGGGTGGTCCTTTCGGGCGGGGGTGGGGTCAGGCGGTGAGCTGGATCCACTTGGCGACGGAGGGCACGCCCTGGTCGTTGAGCAGGAAGAGCATGTACCACCCGGGCGGCGCGGCCTTGGCGTCCGGCGGGGTCTGGAACTCCAGCCGGTTGCCGGCCCGGCTGCTGAGCCGCAGGTCGAGGTGGCGCTGGCTGGTGTTGACCGAGTGGGTGGAGGTGGTGGGCGAGAGCAGTACCGCCTTGGAGACCAGGCCCGGGGTCTCGGAGGTGACCTGGAAGTTCTGGTTGTAGCCGAGGGGCGTGGTCGGCGCCCGGTCGAGGGCGGGACGGTCGCCCTGGTGGAGGTAGGCGGGCTCGTAGATCTCGATGGTCCCGTTCATGGTGACCGGGGCCGAGGTGCCGGGGATGTCGGCCACCGTGCCGTTGATGTCCGGGTTGTTGGCGATCTGCTGGAGTTCGTCGCCGGTGACCATGACGCGCCCGTCGGGCAGCACCACGGCGTTGGAGTGGTAGCCGCGCGGCAGCCGCTGGACCGGGCCGAGCTTCCAGTTGCCCTGGTCGTCGCGGAGTTCGACCTGGCGGTACTTGAGGTCGGCGTTCGGGTTGTACGGGCCGTTGCCGTAGTCGCGGATGTCGTAGGCACCGTTGACGGTCATCAGCCGGCCGTTGGGCAGCAGCAGGGTGTCGTCCTGGGTGCGGCCGAAGGCGCGGGACTTCTCGGCGGTCCAGCTGCCGTTGGAGAAGCGCAGGGTGCTGGGGTTGTCCCGGTCGCCGCCGAGGATCAGCGCGGAGTCCGGGCCGTTGATCCCGCCGGGCAGCGGCACGGCCGAGCCGTAGTTGCGCTTGCGGCCGTCCGGACGGGCGGCCAGGTCGCTGCGGGTCTCCGCGACCGGGTCGAACCTCCACTGCTCGGAGGCCTGCCGGCCGAAGCCGTAGATGTTGCCGTCGTTGAGCGAGAACAGGTGCGGGTAGTCCAGGGAGAACGGGGCGTCGACCCCGAACCGGTCGACGGGGGTGTTCGTCGGGGTGTCGGTCTTGAGCGAGGGCACCGGGTAGTTCTTGGCGGGGAAGCGCTCGACCACCGGGGTGGGGGTGCCCCAGCCGATCTCGGACTGGCCGGACATGATCAGCTGCCGGCCGTCCGGGCCGGTCACCACCGAGGGGTACCAGCGGCCGACGGACATGTCGGGGTTGCGGGTCCAGGTCTCGGTCCACGGGTCGAAGATCAGCGAGAGCTTGGCGCCGCTGCCGCCGTTGCCGCCGAGGTTGCCGCCGAAGACGCCGAGCATGCCGTTGGGCAGGAAGGAGTGGCCGGCGCAGAAGAACGGCGCCGGGCGGGGCTGGTCCAGGCCGTCGGGCATGTTCACCACGGGCGGGGTGACCTGCTTGTACGCGTCCTTGCCGTAGCCCTTGGCCGGGTCCCAGAGGAACGCCCGGCCGGCGTTCTCCTCGCCGGTGGTCTGGGTGGGGGCGGGCTCCTTCTCCGGGTTGGTCTCGATCCGCTCGAAGGAGAACAGCAGCACCTTGCCGGTGGGCAGCAGTGCGATGTGGTCGCCGAAGTCGGGGGAGGGGAAGTACTGGTTGAACGCCCCGAAGGTCTCGGGGGCGAAGCCCCTGTTCTGGGCGGCCTGGGAATCCGTCAGCGCCTTCAGCCGGTTGGTGCGGGTGGTCTGCGGGTAGTCGCCGATCCCGCGGACGGCTGCGCGCATCCGGGCGTGTTCCTCGGCGTGCTCCTGGCCGAGCGCGGCGACCTCGTCGTCGCGCAGTTCGGCGAGGACCCGGGGGTCGGGGACCTTGGGGGCGGTGGCGGCCGCGCCCTCGTCGTGGCCGCCGGGGCCGTGGGCGGCGGCGGGGACGACGGCGGACAGGACGGTGCCGGTGGTCAGCGCACAGACCACGGCGGTGGCGAACACGGTCGGAAGACGCCGGCCGGGCCGCGGGGACAGGGACATGGGACTCCTCGAACAGGGGGGCCGTCCGGCTCGGAACTCCGGGCGGGGGAAGGGGGAACGGCCGACGGGGGCAGTGCCGGTCGCCGACAGCCAACAGGCCATCACGGTGGGTTGCGGTTCGCATGCGGAGGCACTGCGTTCGGCGGGGGCGGGGCCCGCAAGCGGGTGAGCGGGGGAGGGCGCGGGAACGCGGAAGCGGGCGCGGACCTTCCGGTCCGCGCCCGCCCTGTGCTCCGAGTGCCCGCGCGCGTCAGACGACGCCCAGCGCGTACGCGGCGAAGAATGCCGCCCCCGCGCCGGCCACCGTCCTGGCCGGCCGGGAGAACCCCGTCCACGGACCGTCGAAGCGCCGGGTGAACCACCCGATCGCCACCAGCGCGGCGCCGAACAGCGGCAGCAGCGCCAGCCGGAGCGCGACCCAGCCGAGCGAGTCCGGCGCCACCGTCAGCCCCGGCACCTCGCCGATGACGGCCGCACCGGGCACCGCGACCGCGAGCATCGCGCTCTGGTGCCAGCAGAAGATCGTCATCGCCGAGAGGTTCACCGCCACCACCGGCAGCCAGAGCAGCGGACGGCGGGTCAGCAGCCGGCCGAGCCGCTCGCGCAGCAGCACCGCCGCGCCGCACTGCACCGCGGCCAGCGCGAGAACCAGCAGGGACGGCGGGTGCGAGTTGGTGCGCTCGGCGCCCGGCACCCCGACCATCGACGCCGGGTAGTGGAAGACCAGCAGCAGCACCGCGAACAGCGCCGCGCCGCCGGCCAGCAGCAGCCGCGCGGCCGGACGGCCCAGCCGGCCCGCGGCCCAGAGCACGCCCAGCTGGTAGCCGAACAGCCAGCCCGGAAGGATGTTCAGCAGGGCGACCCAGGACGGCACCGACTCCGCCCACGGCCCGTACCGCAGCAGGTCGACGACGGCGACGGCGGCGAGCAGCACGCCCGCCGACCAGCCGCCCAGCCGGCGGGCGGCGGCCGCGCAGAGCGGGGTGAGCGCGGTCAGGCCCAGGTAGACGGCGATGTACCAGAGCGGCTGCACCACCAGCGTCGAGCCGGTCCGCACGGTGTCGGCGGGAACGCCGAGGCGGGGCAGCAGCGGGATCAGCAACGCCCAGACGGCGGTCACCCCGAGCACCGGCCGGAGCAGCCGCACCGCCCGGCCGCGCAGCCAGCCCGCGTAACCGACACCCCTTTCCCCGGCCCGTTCCCGGGAGCGGACCGCGGAGTGGCCGCCGACCAGGAAGAACACGCCCAGCAGTTGGAGCCCCCAGCTGACCGGGGCGAAGAAACCGAGGTCGGGGGAGGAGAGCGGGCTGGCGTTGTGCAGGGCGCCGTCGGCGGAGCGGGTGAAGCCGCCGAGCATCCAGTGGCCGACCGGGACGGCGAGCAGGGCGAGGGCGCGCAGGCCGTCCAGGGCGCGGTCACGGCTCCCGGGGGTGCGGGCGTCCACCTGGCGGGCGGCCCGGTGCAGCGGGGCGAGCAGGGTGCTGGGCATGGCGGGGTCTCCGTTCGAGGGGAGGCGTGCAGGGGGAAGCGGCGGGGTCAGCGGCCGAGCGCGACGTCGGCGAAGGCGGCCAGCGAGGCGGTGCCCGGGGCGAAGTAGCCGGTGTGGCCGTGCGAGCCGGTGGACGGCAGCGGGCGGGCGCCGAAGGCCGGGCCGGTCGGGTCGGCGCCGTGGCCGAGGCCGAACAGCCGCACGTTCGGCACGTTGCCGATCCAGTCGGAGCCGTTGCGGGCGGTGGCCCAGAGCGGGACGCCCGGGTCGAGGTCGCCGGCCGAGCCGACGCCCAGGCCCGGCGAGCCGAGCACCACCACGCCGGAGGACTGCCGCGGGGTCGGCCGGGCCAGCCCGCAGACCACCGAGCCGTAGCTGTGGCAGAACACCGTGGCCGGGGCGTCCGGCCGGGTGCTGACGGCCAGTCCGTCCAGCAGCCGGGCCAGCCGCTCGGCGCCGGCCTCGGCGAGGGTCTCGGTGGCGGCGTCCGGGCCGAGGCCGACCGGGGTGGTGTAGCCCGCCCAGGCGACCACGGCGGCGCCCCCGCCGGTCGCCTCGTACAGCGCCCGGGCCATGCCGACGGGTGTGCCGTACGGGTCGCCGGCGCGGTCGAAGGTGCGCAGGTCGATGTCGGAGCCGGGGACGACGACCGCGGTGCGCCGGGCGGTGGCGAGGTCGCCGAACACCTCGGCGACCTGGCCGCGGCCGCGCGGGTCGAAGGCCAGGAAGCGGCGCGGTCCGTCCGGCGCGGCGCCGTCGAGCAGGGTGCGGTAGCGCTCGGCGCGCTCCCGGGCGGCGGCGCGGTCGCGTGCGGGGAGCGCCGGGTCGGCGGCCCGGGCCAGGGCGCGCTCGCGCTCCTCGGCGACGGCCCGGGCGTTGGCCCGGTGGCGCAGCTCGACGGGCGCGCCGTCCAGGTTGCCGACCACCAGCGGGTGACGGACGGCCAGGTCCTCCCGGGCGGCGGGCGGCAGGGCGGCGAAGAACGCGGCCACCTCGGCGGGGGTGGCGGTGGCGGGGTCGGGCAGCGGGACGCCGGGGGCGGTGTCGGCGACCCAGGCGGCGGTCCCGGGCGGCGGACCGGTCACCGGGCGCTCGCCGCCGGCGGCCCAGCCGCCCGCCCCCAGCACCGCGGCCAGCGCCAGTGCGACGGCGGCCGCCGTCCGGGCCATCCGGTTCCTCGTCATGTCCGTTCCCTCCGTGGCCTGTTCGGCTTCGACGGACAGGAAGGTAGGAACGGGACGGCCCCGCGGACGTCACACCGCGGGGCCAACTGCCGGGTGCTACCCGGGTATCAGGGGGTTTTCCCCCGGGGGACAGCCCCACCGGGGTCTCGCCGCCCCGGGGCCGGGCTCACTGGCCGGGGGTCACCAGGCCGGACTCGTAGGCGAGCACCACCGCCTGGGCGCGGTCGCGCAGGTCGAGCTTGGCCAGGATCCGGCCGATGTGGGTCTTCACGGTCTGCTCGGCGAGGACCAGGCGGGCGGCGATCTCCTGGTTGGACAGGCCCCGGGCGATGAGCTCCAGGACCTCGGTCTCGCGCGGGGTCAGCCCGTTGAGCCGCAGCCCGGGGTCGCGGCGCCTGGCCGGCCTGGTCCGGGCGAAGTCCTCGATCAGCCGCCGGGTGACCGAGGGGGCGAGCAGCGCCTCGCCGGCCGCGACCACCCGGACGGCGGCGATGAGGTCGTCCGGGGGCGCGTCCTTGAGCAGGAAGCCGCTGGCGCCGGCCCGCAGCGCGTCGTAGACGTAGTCGTCCACGTCGAAGGTGGTGAGCATCAGCACCTTGGGGCGGTGCGCGCCGGGCACGGCCGGGTCCAGCAGCCGGCGGGCCGCCTCCAGGCCGTCCATGACGGGCATCCGGACGTCCATCAGCACCACGTCCGGATGGGTGCGGCCGCTCACCTCCAGGGCCTGGGCGCCGTCCGCGGCGTCCCCCACCACGTCGATGTCGCTCTGCGCGTTCAGCAGGGCGGCGAATCCGGCCCGCACCATCGCCTGGTCGTCGACGATGATCACGCGGATGGTCATACGGTGCTCTCCCGGGGTGTTCTACGGTGCGGCCGTCATCCCGTCCGGCTCCTGCGGTACGGGGCCGCCCGGCCGGCGGTCGTCCGACCGAGTATCCGCCAGTCCGTCGAGCGGCAGGACGGCGGCCACCTTGAACCCGCCGTCGGGCAACGGCCCGGTGTCCAGCCGGCCGTCCAGCAGCCGCACCCGCTCGCGCATGCCGACCAGGCCCTGGCCGGTGCCCTCGGCCGAGGCCTCCAGCGACTCGGCCCGCACCGGCGGGGCCGCGTTGACCACGGTGACCAGCAGGGACCCGTCGGCGACGGCCAGCGAGACCCAGGCCGCGGCGCCGGGGGCGTGCCGGACCACGTTGGCCAGCGCCTCCTGGACGATCCGGTAGACCGAGAGGCCGACGGCCGGCGGCAGCGGGTCGCCGGCCAGCTCGGGGGCGACCGTGAGCTCGGCGGACACGCCCGCCCGGCGGACCGTGTCGACCAGTTGGGCGAGCTGTCCGACGCCGGGCTGCGGCGCCTTCTCGGCGCCCGACTCCTCGCTGCGCAGCACCCCCAGCAGCCGTCGCATCTCGGCCAGCGACTCGCGCGCGGTGCCCGCGATCGCGGTGAACTCCTCGGCGGCCTCGGCCGGGACGCCGGTGATCCGGTACGGCGCGCTGGCCGCCTGCACGGCGATCACCGACATGTGGTGGGCGACCACGTCGTGCAGTTCGCGGGCGATCCGGGCGCGCTCCTCCAGCAGGGTGCGCCGCTCGCGCTCGGCCTCGCTGATGTGCTCCTGCTCGGCGAGCAGCCGGCGGGCCTCGGCCCGCTCGCGCAGTGCCCCGCCGAGCACCAGGACGACGCCGGCCAGGGCGGTGGCGAGCAGGCTGTTGCCGCCGCCGGACCTTCCGGTGACGCCGATGACGGAGAGCGCCAGGCTCGCCGCGGCGGTGACCGTCCAGACCGCGACCAGGGTGCGCCGGCTCTCGCGCAGGGAGAGCGTCAGCATCAGCAGCAGGTAGCCGACGATGCCGGGCGGGGGCCACGGCCAGGGGCCGTCGACCCCGTCGGGGCCGGCGCCGTCGCCGGTGGCGAGGACCAGCAGCGAGGTCAGCAGGGCGCCGCCGCCGGTGATCCACCAGGCGGGCAGCGGCCGGGTGACGGCGAGCAGCAGCGGCACCGTCTGGACGACCGCGAGGGCGGCGGCCAGGCCCCCGTCCACCCCGTAGTCGTTGACCAGCACGAGGATGCCGGTCGGCAGCAGTGAGGCGATCGCGCCCGTGGCGAGGATGTACGGGAGGAGGCGGACCCAGGGGCGGGAGGCCTGGGCGAGCAGCGGGGTGTGGTCGGTGGACGGGCGGGTGAGCGGGGCGAGCAGCGCGCGCACCGGACCGCCCGGGGCGGGCCCGGTGAGTGGCGTGGTCATCCGGTCAGCGTAGGGCGGCCCGGCGGGCCCCGCGTCACCCCGGGGTCCGGTCCCGGTGTCATACCCGGGTATCAGGACCGCCAGTGGCCGGCCAGGGCCGGGACGAGCTGGTCGAAGTGGCGGTCGATCAGCGCGATCATGCCCTCCGGGCCGGTGTCCTCCTGGTCGGCGCTCCAGGAGAGGTGGGCGGCGCGCAGCACGCCGGCGAAGACCGCCGCGAGCACGGCGGGCCGCAGGTCCTCGGCCGGGTCGACGCCCTCGCGCTCGGCGATGATCCCGATCAGCAGCCGCTCCAGCTCGGTCACCCGGCGCAGGTGGGCGGCGAGCAGGGTGGGGGTGTCCTCGATCATCCGGATCAGCTCCAGCGCGGCCGTCACCGAGCAGGGGCCGGCGTCCCGCCCGCCGCGGTCGCGCCAGGAGTCGACGATCGCGGCGCGCAGCGCCTGGATCGGGGTCTCCTCGGCGGGCCGGGTCCGCAGCTGCTGGATGAAGTGGTCCTCGGCCTCGGCGAGGACGGCGAGGGCGACCTCGTCCTTGTTGGCGAAGTAGCGGAAGAAGGTGCGCTGCGAGACGTCGACGGCGGCGGCGATCTCGTCGACGGTGGTGCGGGCGAAGCCCTGGCCGAGGAAGAGCCGGTGGGCCGCCTCGATGAGCGCGTCCCGGGTGCGCTGCTTCTTCCGGGCGCGCAGTCCGGGCTCCTGGACGGGGGCGGGGGAGGCGGGCTGAGCGGCCATGGTGCGGGCCTTCCGGAGGGAGATCGGGCTGGTGGTGTGGAGGCTACTGTAGCGATCTGCCAAATGGCAGTCAGGCGCACAAGTCAGCGTTTGCCGTATGTCAGCGACTGACATAATCTGCACCGGGTGGCGCCCCAGGGCCGGGCACTCGTGGGGACGGGTGGGCCGGGGCGCCACCTCCACGTCCGACCGCAGCCAGCCCCCGGAGGGCCCAGATGAGTCAGTCCCTCACCAAGAGCGCGACGGCGGACACCCCGCCGCCGGGCACGTCACCGGGTGGGAGGAGCCTCCAGGGACACCCCTGGCTGACCCTGCTCACCGTCGCCGTGGGCGTGATGATGGTCGCCCTGGACGGCACGATCGTCGCGATCGCCAACCCGGTCATCCAGGCCGACCTCAACGCCGCTCCCTCCGAGATCCAGTGGGTGACCAGCGGCTACCTGCTGGCGCTGGCGGTCTTCCTGATCACCGCCGGCAAGATCGGCGACCGGTTCGGCCACAAGAACACCTTCCTGGTCGGCGCGGTCGGCTTCGCCGTCACCTCGGCGGCGATCGGCTTCGCCGGGAACATCCAGACGGTGATCGCCTTCCGCGTCCTCCAGGGCCTGTTCGGCGCACTGCTCCAGCCGGCCGCGCTCGGCCTGCTGCGCGGGGCCTTCCCGGCCGAGAAGCTCAACATGGCGATCGGCATCTGGGGCGGTGTCATCGGCGCCTCCACCGCGGCCGGCCCGATCGTCGGCGGCCTGCTGGTCGAGCACGTCAACTGGGAGTCGGTGTTCTTCATCAACATCCCGGTCGGCCTGATCGCGCTGGCCCTCGGCCTGTGGATCCTCAAGGACGTGCGGGCCGAGAACGCCGCCAAGTCCTTCGACGTCCCGGGCATCGTGCTGCTCTCGGTGGCGATGTTCGCGCTGGTCTTCGGCATCATCAAGGCCCCCGAGTGGGGCTGGGGCGACGTCTCCACGCTGCTCTTCCTGGGCGGCGCGGTCGTGCTGATGACCGCCTTCGCGTTCTGGCAGCGGGCGGCCAGGGAGCCGCTGATCCCGCTCAGCCTGTTCCGCTCGCTGCCGCTGTCGGCCGGCACCCTGCTGATGGTGCTGATGGCCTTCTCGTTCTTCGGCGCGATCTTCTTCGTCACCTTCTACCTGCAGAACGTGCACGGGATGTCGCCGGTGCAGGCGGGCGTCCACCTGCTGCCGATGACCGGCATGATGATCATCGGATCGCCGGTCGCGGGGATGGCGATCGGCAAGCTGGGCCCGCGGATCCCGATCGTGGCCGGCATGCTGATCACCACCACCGCGATGTTCGGCATGTCCACCCTGGACGCCGGGTCCGGCAACGGCGTGATGGCGCTCTGGTTCGTGCTGATGGGCCTGGGCATCAGCCCGGTCATGGTCGGCGCCACCGAGGTCATCGTCGGCAACGCGCCGCTGGAGCTCTCCGGCGTCGCCGGCGGCCTCCAGCAGTCCGCGATGCAGGTCGGCGGCAGCCTCGGCACCGCCGTGCTCGGCGCGCTGATGGCCGCCCGGGTCACCGACACGCTGCCCGGCGAGTGGGCCGACGCGGGCCTGCCGCCGGTGGACCCGGCGCAGGCCGAGGGCCTCAACCAGGCCGCCCAGCTCGGCATCGCCCCGCCGGCCCCGGCCGGCACCCCGCAGCAGGTGGTCGACGCGATGGCCGGAGCCGTGCACGACTCCTTCGTCAGCGGCATGTCGCTGGCCTTCGCGGTCGCCTCGGTGGTCGCCTTCGCCGCCGCCCTGCTCGGACTGCTGACCCGCCGCGGCACCACCGACGCCGGGCCGGCCGTCCACATCTGACGCCCCGCCGCCCCACCCGTGCGCGGGCCCCGGACCATCGCGATGGTCCGGGGCCCGCGGGCTTCCGCTCTCAGGAGGTGGGGCAGTCCAGGGTCGGGTCGGTCTCGGCGGCGGCCCAGCACTGCTCGGCCCGCTGCCAGTACTCCTGGTCGGTGAGCGTCGCCGACGGGCTCGGTGCGGGCTCCGGGAGCACCTGGGTCGGGCCGAAGTGGTCGTTGCCGCCGGACGTCGGGGCCGGCGTCGGGGCGGGCGTCGTCCAGGTGGGCCCGGGCGCCGGGGCGACCGGGGCGACCGGAGTCCCGGTGGCCGCCGTCGAGCCGCCGGCCGGTCCGGCCCCGGGCGGGGCGGTCGCCGGGGGCGGTGCGAGCGGGGCCAGTGGCGTGGTGGGGGCCGGCGGCCGGGTGGGTGCGGCGGGGCCGGCGCTCGGCGCCGCGGACGTCGGCACCTCGGCGGAGACCAGCCCCAGCGCCGGTCCCCGGCCGGGCACGGTGGCCCCGTTGCGGGGGACGGCGGGTGCCGGCGGCTCGCGGTCGGGCGCCGCCGGGGCGTCCGGGGGCGCGGACGGCCCGGCCCCCGCGTCCGGGGGCGCGGCGCCGGGGTCGGTGGCGGCGGGCGGCGCATCCGGTGCGGGTGCGGGCGCGGGTGCAGGCGCGGGCAGCAGGTCGGCCAGACCCCGGTCCGGGGCGGCCGGCAGGGCCACCGCGGGTCCGCCCAGTTCCTCCGGGGCGGGCAGCAGTTGGGACAGCAGGGCACCGGTCGTCACCCCGACCAGCAATGCCAGGGGGAAGGCCCCCGTCCTCGGTGCGCGCACGATAGCGGCCCCCTCCCTCACTCCCCTGGAAAGACACCTTAAGCGTGACTCTCGGGAAGGTTAAGAGGCAGCCGTGAGGCGTCCTGGACCAGTCCGCCGGCCGGAGCCCCGCCGATGGGACGGACCGGGTGGTTCGGGCGCGGAATTCGGCGGACCGCGGCTGCACCGCGGTCCGCCCGGCCCGGAGGGCATGCGCGCCGGTGTGACCGGAGTCACATCGGGAAAAGCCCGAGGGGCCCGGTCCGCCCGCACTCGGCGGGAGGACCGGGCCCCTCGGGGCCGTGCTAACGGCTTGCGGCTCAGGCGTCGCCGCCCGCGGCGCCCGGGTCGGCCGCCGCCACGTCGAGCAGCTGGTAGCGGTCGATCGCGTCCTTCAGCACGCTGCGCTCGACCTTGCCCTGCTTGGCCAGCTCGGTGAGCACGGCCAGCACGACGGACTGCGCGTCGATGTGGAAGAAGCGGCGGGCCGCACCACGGGTGTCGGCGAAGCCGAATCCGTCGGCGCCCAGCGACTGCCACTGGCCCGGCACCCAGCGGGCGATCTGGTCCGGCACCGCGCGCATCCAGTCGGACACCGCGACGAACGGACCCTCGGCGCCCTGGAGCTTGGCGGTCACGTACGGGACGCGCTGCTGCTCCTCGGGGTGCAGCAGGTTGAACTCCTCGGCCTCCACCGCGTCGCGGCGCAGCTCGTTCCAGGAGGTCGCGGACCAGACGTCGGCCTTGACGTTCCACTCCTCGGCCAGGATCCGCTGGGCCTCCAGGGCCCACGGCACGGCCACGCCGGAGGCGAGGATCTGCGCCGGGATCTGGCCGGCGGTGCCGGCCGCGTACTTGTACAGGCCCTTGAGGATGCCGTCGACGTCCACGTTCTCGGGCTCGGCCGGCATCTTGATCGGCTCGTTGTAGACGGTGAGGTAGTAGAACACGTCCTCGCCCGTCGGGTGCTCCTCGCTGGAGCCGTACATCCGGCGCAGACCGTCCTGGACGATGTGCGCGATCTCGAAGCCGTACGCGGGGTCGTACGCGACGACGCCCGGGTTGGTCGAGGCCAGCAGGTGCGAGTGGCCGTCGGCGTGCTGGAGGCCCTCGCCGGTCAGCGTGGTGCGGCCGGCGGTGGCGCCGAGCACGAAGCCGCGGGCCAGCTGGTCGGCCATCTGCCAGAACTGGTCGCCGGTGCGCTGGAACCCGAACATCGAGTAGAAGACGTACACCGGGATCAGCGGCTCGCCGTGGGTGGCGTAGGCCGAGCCGGCGGCGATCAGCGAGGCGGTGCAGCCGGCCTCGGAGATGCCGTCGTGCAGCATCTGACCGGTGGGCGACTCCTTGTACGCCAGCAGCAGCTCGCGGTCGACCGACTCGTAGGTCTGGCCGAGCGGGTTGTAGATCTTCGCCGACGGGAACAGCGAGTCCATGCCGAAGGTGCGGTACTCGTCGGGCGCGATCGGCACGAAGCGGTTGCCGATGCCCTTGTCCCGCATGAGGTCCTTGAGCAGCCGGACGAACGCCATGGTGGTGGCGATGGTCTGGTTGCCGGAACCCTTCTTGACCGCCTTGTAGGCGTCGTCGCCCGGCAGCTCCAGCTTGCGCGGCCGCACCTTGCGGGTCGGCACGTAGCCGCCCAGCTCCTGGCGGCGGTCGTGCATGTACTGGATTTCCTCCGAGTTGCGGCCCGGGTGGTAGTAGGGCGGGTAGCCCTCCTCCAGCTGCTTGTCGGTGATCGGCAGGTGCAGCCGGTCGCGGAAGCGCTTCAGGTCCTCGACCGTCAGCTTCTTCATCTGGTGGGTGGCGTTGCGGCCCTCGAAGTTGGGGCCCAGCGTCCAGCCCTTGACGGTCTGCGCCAGGATGACGGTCGGCTGGCCCTTGTGCTCGCGGGCGGCCTTGAACGCCGCGTAGATCTTGCGGTGGTCGTGGCCGCCGCGGCCCAGGTGCTGGACCTGCTGGTCGGTCATCGACTCGACCATCTTGCGCAGCCGCAGGTCGCCGCCGAAGAAGTTCTCGCGGATGTACGCGCCGGACTCGGTGGCGTAGGTCTGGAACTGGCCGTCCACCGTGGTGTTCAGCTTGTTCACCAGGACGCCGTCGCGGTCCTGCGCGAGCAGCGGGTCCCAGCTGCGGTCCCAGACCAGCTTGATGACGTTCCAGCCGGCGCCGCGGAACTGCGACTCCAGCTCCTGGATGATCTTGCCGTTGCCGCGGACCGGGCCGTCGAGGCGCTGGAGGTTGCAGTTGACCACGAAGGTCAGGTTGTCCAGGCCCTCGCGGGCGGCCAGGGACAGCTGGCCGAGCGACTCGGGCTCGTCCATCTCGCCGTCGCCGAGGAAGGCGTAGACGTGCGAGTCGGAGGTGTCCTTGATGCCGCGGTGCTCCAGGTAGCGGTTCATCCGGGCCTGGTAGATCGCGCCGAGCGGGCCGAGGCCCATCGAGACGGTCGGGAACTCCCAGAAGTCCGGCATCAGCCGCGGGTGCGGGTAGCTGGAGAGGCCGTACGGGGCCTTCGACTTCTCCTGGCGGAAGGCGTCGAGCTGCTGCTCGCTGAGCCGGTCCAGCAGGAAGGCGCGGGCGTAGATGCCGGGGGAGGCGTGACCCTGGAAGAAGATCTGGTCGCCGGACTCGCCCTCGGCGTCCTTGCCGCGGAAGAAGTAGTTGAAGCCGACGTCGTAGAGCGACGCGGAGGAGGCGAAGGTGGCGATGTGGCCACCCACGCCGATGCCCGGGCGCTGCGCCCGGGAGACCATCACCGCGGCGTTCCAGCGGGTCGCGTTCAGGATCTTGCGCTCGATCTCCTCGTTGCCGGGGAAGAACGGCTCGTCCTTGGTGGCGATGGTGTTGACGTAGTCCGTGCTGCGCATCTCGGGCACGGCGACACGCTTCTCGCGGGCGCGCTCGATCAGCCGCAGCATCAGGTAACGGGCACGCTCACGCCCCCGCTCGTCGATGGCCGCATCGAGCGACTCCAGCCATTCCGCGGTCTCCTCGGGATCGAAGTCCGGGACCTGACTCGGAAGGCCGCCAATGATGATCGGGTTGCGATCGGATCCGGAAGCCACGCTGTTCCTTCACTGTCGGTCGAAACTAGAGGTGTGTCGCGCCGCCTCCATCGTGCTACCGCGCTCGGAGATCCGTCATCTCTACCGATCGGTAACCGCTCTCCCTGACAGAAGGAGCGGTCTGGTGATGTGCGGTTCGGACAGCGTCGTCCGGGCCGCGCACCCCCGGGTGTTACGAACAGAGGTGGTCCGACCTGGTTTCCCGCCCGTCCGATGGCGGACGGCCGGGCTGAGGGCCATCAGGAGACTCTACGCCCGCGCACGCGCGGACCCGAATGCCGTTCGCATCTCGGGCGTGCGTACGGCCTGTGGACCAGGACCACCCGAAGCATCCTTGTCCCATGCAGAGAAGGGCAAATCGGTGTGATTCCCGACACGTCGCCCGGCGTGTCCCGGCGCGACACGTCAACCTTTGGAGGGGATCGGGGGTCGGGTACTTGCGCGAACCGCCGCGCCCGTGTGGACTACGGCCACAGCCTCGGCATGGACGCCGAGCCGAATACTGGAGGTTATTCCCGTGAGCGCGACCGCGGACCCCGCGGACAAGTCCAACCCGGCAGCTCGTCTCGGCTTCGAAGAAGGCCAGATCATCCAGGAGCTGGGGTTCGACGAAGACACTGACCAGGACCTCCGCGAGGGCATCGAGGAGATCACCGGGACGGATCTCGTCGACGAGGACTACGACGACGTCGCCGACGCCGTCCTGCTGTGGCACCGCGACGACGACGGGGACCTCACCGACGCCCTCGTCGACGCCCTGGAATACCTGGCCGAGGGCGGCCTGATCTGGCTGCTGACGCCCAAGACCGGCCGGGACGGCCACATCGAGGCCTCGGACATCGCCGACGCGTCCCGCACCGCCGGCCTCTCCCAGACCAGCTCGATCGCGATCGCCAAGGACTGGGCCGCGACCCGCCTGGCGACCAAGTCGACCGCCAAGCCGGGCAAGCGCTGAGCGCCGCCTGACAGGCCTCACCGGGCCCCGCCGGAGCACCCCTCCGGCGGGGCCCGGTCGTTTTCCGGCCCGGCCGTCCTCCGGGGCCGACGGAGGCGGGCGGGGGACGGCGCCCCGGACGGCGGCGGCGGGGACGGCGCCCCGGACGGCGGCGGCGGGGACGGCGCCCCGGACGGCCGAACTGTTCGCCCAGGGCGAAAGCGGTGGCCCCGGACGGTGCGGTGCTCACCCGTCCGGCCCAGTCGCTCCCGGCGAATGCGAGGATGACGCTCGTCGCGCCACCCGCGCGGCCCAGTCGCGTCGAGTGGGAAAGGTCCCCGCATGGCCATCGAGATCGGCACCGAGGCTCCGGACTTCGAGCTCAGGAACCAGCACGGCGAGCCGGTCAGGCTCTCCGACTTCCGGGGCGGGAAGAACGTCGTCGTGGTGTTCTACCCGTTCGCGTTCACCGGTGTCTGCACCGGCGAGGTCTGCGCGATCCAGAAGGAGCTGCCGCGGCTGCAGAACGACGAGGTGCAGGTGCTCGGCGTGTCCAACGACTCGCCCTTCAGCCAGCGGATCTTCGCCGAGCAGGAGGGCCTGGAGTTCCCGCTGCTCTCCGACTTCTGGCCGCACGGCGAGGTCTCCCGCGCCTACGGCGTCTTCGACGAGGAGAAGGGCTGCGCCGTCCGTGGCACCTTCGTGATCGACAAGGCCGGCGTGGTCCGCTGGAGCGTCGTGAACGGCCTGCCGGACGCCCGTGACGAGCAGGAGTACCTGGCGGCCGTCGGCGCCCTCTAGAGCCGGTCGCCCGGCCCCTCGCGGGCTTCGCCCCGCCCGCGTTGGGCCGGTTCCCCGGCGCGGACGGGAACCCCGCACTACGATCGGCTCGTTGGCTGGTCAGAGGCCCGGACGGTTCGCTTCGGAGTCTCGGACCGCACCACGGGGGCACCGAGGAGTGCCTCCCGAATCTTGGAGGACAAGTGGGTGTCAGCCTGAGCAAGGGCGGCAATGTCTCGCTCACCAAGGAGGCCCCGGGCCTGACCGCGGTGGTGGTCGGTCTCGGCTGGGACGTCCGCACCACCACGGGCACGGATTTCGACCTGGACGCCAGCGCCCTGCTCTGCAACGACCAGGGCAAGGTCGGCTCGGACGGCAACTTCGTCTTCTTCAACAACCTCACGAGCCCCGAGGGCTCGGTCGAGCACACCGGTGACAACCTCACCGGTGAGGGCGAGGGCGACGACGAGCAGATCAAGGTCAACCTGGCCACCGTGCCGGCCGACGTTCAGAAGATCGTCTTCCCGGTGTCCATCTACGACGCCGAGAACCGGTCGCAGAACTTCGGCCAGGTCCGCAACGCGTTCATCCGCGTGGTGAACCAGTCGGACAACAAGGAGCTGGCCCGCTACGACCTCTCCGAGGACGCCTCCACCGAGACGGCGATGGTCTTCGGCGAGCTGTACCGCAGCGGCGTCGAGTGGAAGTTCCGCGCGATCGGCCAGGGCTACGCCTCCGGTCTGCGCGGCATCGCCCAGGACTTCGGCGTCAACGTCTGAGTCGGGCGGGGCCGGTGACGGCCCGGTGCAGGGATGCGAACGGCCGGGGCGGCCGCGGACGCGATGGCGTCGGCGGCCGCCCCGGCCGTTCCGTCGTTCCCGTCGCACTGGAAGGATGGGAGTTCAGGAAAGTTCAGCCGGCTCGAAGGGGCCGGACGGGGTCGCGGGGGAATAGACCTGAGATGCGCCCCGGGAGGCAAGGGAGGAAGGACAGCCCATGAGTGTCACGCTCGCCAAGGGCGGCAACGTCTCGCTCACGAAGGCCGCGCCGAACCTGACGCAGGTGCAGGTCGGTCTCGGCTGGGACGCCCGGTCCACGACCGGCGCGCCCTTCGACCTCGACGCGAGCGCCCTGCTCTGCTCGAACAACCGGGTGCTGGGCGACGAGTACTTCGTCTTCTACAACAACCTCAAGAGCCCCGAGGGCTCGGTCGAGCACACCGGTGACAACCTCACCGGTGACGGCGACGGCGACGACGAGGTGGTCCTGGTCAACCTGGACCTGGTGCCGGCGCAGGTCGACAAGATCGCCTTCCCGGTGTCCATCTACGACGCCGAGAACCGGTCGCAGAACTTCGGCCAGGTCCGCAACGCCTACATCCGGGTGGTCAACTCGGTGGACGGCCAGGAGATCGCCCGCTACGACCTCTCCGAGGACGCGTCCAGCGAGACCGCGATGATCTTCGGCGAGCTGTACCGGTACGCGGGCGAGTGGAAGTTCCGCGCGGTGGGCCAGGGCTACGCGTCGGGCCTGCGGGGCATTGCTCTCGATTTCGGCGTAAACGTACAGTAAAGGCCGCGATCGTCATGATCGTCCCGCCATGAACCCGAAAGGTAACCAAGTCCCGTGTTCCTCCGCACATTCGGCTGGTCATTCGCGATCACCATTCTCGGACTGATCGCCGCCGGCCTGCTCTGGGGAGCCGAGGGATTCGGCGTCGTGCTGATCCTCTCCATCCTGGAGATCTCCCTCTCGTTCGACAACGCGGTGGTCAATGCCACGGTGTTGAAGCGGATGAACCCGTACTGGCAGAAGATCTTCCTGACCATCGGCGTGCTGATCGCCGTGTTCGGTATGCGGCTGATCTTCCCGCTGCTGGTCGTCGGCCTCACCGCGCACCTCAACCCGGCGACGGTCATCGACCTCGCGCTGCACAGTGACAAGACGTACGAGGGCCTGACCTACGGTCAGTACCTGGAGGAGGCCAACCCGGCCATCGCCGCCTTCGGTGGCGTCTTCCTGCTGATGATCTTCCTCGACTTCATCTTCGAGGAGAAGGACTACAACTGGCTGGCCTGGATCGAGCGCCCGCTGGAGAAGGTCGGCAAGCTGGAGGCCTTCTCCACCGTCGTCGCCCTGGTCACCCTGCTGCTCGCGTCCAACTTCTTCGCCGACGGGCACGCCGAGACGGTGCTCCTCGCCGGTGTGCTCGGCCTCGTCACCTACCTCAGCGTCAACGGCCTCGCCTCGGTCTTCGAGTCGGGCCTGGAGGCGGAGACCGAGAAGGAGGAGGCGGCCGAGAAGGCCGGCAAGTCGATCGTCCAGGTCGGCGGCAAGGCCGCGTTCTTCCTCTTCATGTACCTGGAGGTGCTGGACGCGTCGTTCTCCTTCGACGGCGTGGTCAGCGCGTTCGCCATCTCCAGCGACATCTTCCAGATCACCCTGGGCCTCGGCATCGGCGCGATGTACATCCGCTCGCTGACCGTCTTCCTGGTCCGCAAGGGCACCCTGGACGACTACGTCTACCTGGAGCACGGCGCGCACTACGCGATCGGCGCGCTCGCGGTGATCCTGATGGTCGGCATCGAGTACCACATCCCGGAGATCGTCACCGGCCTGATCGGCGTCGCCTTCATCGCGCTCGCCCTCGGCTCGTCGATCCTGCGCAACCGGCGCGAGGGCGCCGGCGGCGGGGGAGACGGGGAGAAGGAACTGGTGGGCAGCGCCCAGTAGTCCCGCGGCACCCTCCGCGACAACGCCGAACGGCCGTTCCTCCCGAGTGGGGAACGGCCGTTCGGCGTTGCACGGGGCGGATGCTCAGCCGAGCTGCTGCTCGATGGCGCGCAGCTTGCGCTCCAGCGAGTCCAGCTTGGGCATCGACAGGGTGTCGTCGTCCGGCGTCAGGTCGATGGCCGAGCTGCTGCGGTAGGACGAGGAGGACGAGGAGGACGAGGAGACCGAGGAGGAGGTTGCGGTGGTGCCGCGGGTCCGGCGGCCGGTCTCCAGGGAGCCCAGCGCGGAGGCGCCGGCGGTGGTGGAGAGAGCGTCGGTCCCGGCGGCTAGGGCAGGCTCCGTAGCGCTCGGGCCGTCTCCGGCGGCGGCGAGGGCGGGCACCTGGCGGCCACCGCGGTTGCGCGAGAGCATGCCGCCCGACTGGCGCGAGATGGCCTTCAGCTCGGCGCGCTCGCGGCGGTCGGCGCTGCGGGCCCGGATCTTGGCGTCCAGCTTGGCCTGGCGCTCCTCGCGCACCTCCTCGACCGCCTCGTCCAGGCTGCGGACGTTCTCCAGCAGCATCAGCGACCAGGCGGCGTAGGTCTCCCGGGGCGCGCGCAGCCAGCGGACGATGCGGATCTGCGGCAGCGGGCGGGGGACGAGGCCCTGCTCGCGCAGCGCGGCCTTGCGGGTCTGCTTCAGCGCGCGGTCGAAGAGGATCGCGGCCGAGATCGACATGCCGGAGAAGAACTCCGGGGCACCGTCGTGCGAGATGCCGCGCGGGGCGTGCACCCAGTTGAACCAGGCCGAGGCGATCGCGAACACCCAGACCAGCAGGCGCGAGCCGAGCGCCGCGTCACCGTGGCTGGCCTCGCGGACGGCGAGCACCGAGCAGAACATCGCCGCGCCGTCCAGGCCGAACGGCACCAGGTACTCCCAGCCGTTCGACAGGCCGAGGTTCTCCTTGCCGAAGCCGACCAGGCCGTGGAAGGAGAGCGCGGCCGCGACGCCGGCGCAGCAGAACAGCAGGACGTAGGAGGAGATCCCGTAGATCATCTCCTTGCGCCGGCGGCGCTCCTCGCTGCGCTCCCAGGAGTCGCCGGAGTCCTGCTTCCGGTTGTTGTTCTTGAAGCGCAGCGTCGCCACCAGGATGGCGGTGAACAGCAGGGCTGCGCCGCCGATGACGGTCCAGACCAGCTGTATGGAGGTCAGGTTCATTGCGGGTCGGGCCTCGGGTTTCCGCAGGGGACAGGTCACAGTGCGACACGGTGGTCAGGGCTCGTCCCCGGGACCGGGCCTGACGATGCGTCGTGGTCGGACGGGTGGCCCGGCGCACCCGGAAAGGGGCGGGCGGGACACCTGTGCGGCTAGACGATATCGCGTCCGAAGGGGCCGCATGGTACGGGAGGTGGCCTTCGCCCCGCCAATCGACCCGCCGGTGGCCGGGCGGTGTCCGCGCAGCGGCGGTGGGTAGGGGAGTTCGGGTACCCGCGGGCGGGTTGATGCCCGATCATGGAGCGGCGGACCGTCAGAGCGACTGACGGGGCTGGGGGAGGACGGCATGGCCTCGATTTGGGAGTACCTGCGCGGGGAACGGAACACCCTCGACACGGGCGGCCAGTTCAAGGTCACCCTGACCAAGTCCTCGCCGCAGCACGCGATCACCGGTGCGGCGGCGACCACCGGCTACCTCTACGTCAACCTGCACTGGACCACCCGGACGGGGCCGCCGCGGGCGTCCACCCGGGACGCCGTGCGACGGCTCCTCAACCCGCGCATCCTCAGGCCGATGGAGCCGGACTCCGGCCAGAGCGCCCAGCACAACGTCGACCTCGACCTGGCCTGCATGTACGAGTTGACGGACGGCAGGCGGGGCGTGGTGCAGCCGCTGGGCGGCCTCCTCGGGGACCTCCAGAGCCCGCCGTACGTCAAGCTCAGCGGCGACGACCAGTACGGTGCGCCGTCCGGCGAGACGATGTACATCAACCTGGAGAAGAAGGACCAGTTCAAGCGGCTGCTGGTGTTCGTGTACATCTACGACGGCACGCCCGCGTTCGAGCAGGCCAACGCGGTGGTGACGATCGTGCCGCAGTCCGGGCCGCGGATCGAGGTCAAGCTGGAGGAGCGGGCCCCGGCGGCACGGTCCTGCGCGGTGGTGCTGATCGAGAACTCCGGGGACAACACGCTCACGGTGCGGCGCGAGGTGCGCTACGTGAACGGGTTCCAGGCGGACCTCGACCGGCTGTACGGCTTCGGGATGCAGTGGCAGCGCGGGTACAAGCCGGAGTGAGCCCCGGCCCGGTGGCCCCGGGTCCTCCGGGCGAGGCTTCGGCGACGGTCCTGGTGGGGCCCGGCGCGGACTAGCGCGGCTGGAACTGCGGGCCCTGCGGGGGCAGCGCGAACTCCTCGGCGGGGGGCGCCGGCTGCGGCGCGGTGTTCGGCGGCGGGTAGCCGTAGCCGCCCTGCTGAGGGGCCTGCTGCTGAGGGGCCTGCTGCCGCGGGTGGTCGTACGCCGGGGCCGGGGGCTGGGGGTAGCCGTAGGCGGCCTGCGGCGGGTAGCCGTAGCCGCCCTGCTGCGGCGCGGGGGGCGCGGTGTTCGGCGGCGGGTAGCCGTAACCGGGCCGCCCGGCCGGCGGCGCGTTCGGGGCCGGCGGGACGTTCGGCGGCACCGTGGGCGGGTTGGGCGGCGGCGGGGGCGTGTTGGCCGGGACGCCGACCGGCGCCGGCGCGCCCTGGGCGGCGGCCTGCGGCTGCGGGACGGCCGGGGCCAGGGTGAAGGTGCCGGGCTCGGGCCGGCCGGCCGGCCGGGGGTCGGGCAGCGCGGTCCGCGGGTCCGTGGCCGGGGCGGCGGGCGGCCCGGCCTGGGTCTGGGCGGACGCGGCGCCCTCGTCCTCGACGGTGATGCCGAAGTCGGTGGCCAGGCCGATCAGCCCGGAGGCGTACCCCTGGCCGACGGCGCGGAACTTCCAGGCGCCCGCCCGGCGGTAGAGCTCGCCCGCGACCAGCGCGGTGACCTCGTCACCGTCGGCCATCGCGAACTCGGCCAGGGCCGGTGCCCCGTCGCCGGCCGCGGCGTCGAACAGTTGCAGGCGCAGCCCGCCCACCGCGCGGAACGATCCGCCCTCGGAGGACCCGGCCAGCACCACCCGGTCGACGTCGGCCGGCAGCTTGGCGAGTTCGGCCTCGACGGTGTCGGTGATCTCGCCGCCGTCGGCCGACTGTTGCTTGGGCAGGTGGCGCACCAGGCCGGACGGATGGCGCGGCTGGTTGTAGAAGACGAAGTCGGCATCCGAACGGACCTTGCCGCCCGGGCCGAGCAGCAGTGCGGAGGCGTCCACGTCCGGCGCACCGGGCGTGGCGCTCCAGCGCAGCACGGCGCGGACCGCCGCCACCGGCAGTGCGATGTTGGCGCCCTTGGCCATCACGTGCGTCATAGCCGACCATCCTGCCTGTTCGCCACCCCTTCGGACAACGTGACCGGGGGAGGCGTCGTGGTGGGACTTTGCCAACGCTTGCGGTTTGTGAAGTGGAGGGTAACCTTCCGAGAATTCGCCATTGCGGAACCGGCGCGCGCCCGGAGCCGTCCGTACGATGGGCGGACGGGGGCCTCGCGGGCCGGTCGACGGTGACCGGCGGGAACCGGGCCGGGAACCACCAGGGCCGTCGAGCCGGTTGAACCGGGTGCAGCACGGGGCTCCTCGCGCCCCTCCCCGCCTCCGCCGGACCGGCGGCCGAACTCCTGAGGAGAGCACCTTGCGCCACTTCGGCCACCTCGCGGACGACGTCCGCGACCGGCTCTTTCTCGCGGCGCCGGGCGAGTTCGCCCCGGACGGCGACCCGGCCGTGCTGGCCACCGCGCTGGGCGCCACGCTCTACAGCCCCGCCACCCGGCCGACCCTGCGCGCCGACATCCGCAAGCAGGCCGCCCAGGGCGTCGTCTCGATGGTCCTCTGCCTGGAGGACGCCATCGCCGACCACGAGGTCCCGGATGCCGAGGCCAATCTGGTGGCCCGGCTCGGCGAGCTGTGGACGGAGGTCACGGAGGGTGCTGACACGACCGGGACCTCCACTGGTTGCGCACAGGATCTTCCCCTCCTCTTCATCAGAGTGCGGACCGCCGCCCAGCTCACCGACCTCGCCGAGCGGCTCGGACCGGCGATCGGCGTGCTCACCGGCTTCGTGCTGCCCAAGTTCACCGAGGAGACCGGCGGGGACTTCCTGGAGGCGCTCGCCGCGGCCGAGACGGCCGGCGGGCACCGGCTGTTCGCCATGCCGGTCCTGGAGTCCCCCGAGCTCGCCCACCTGGAGACCCGCCGCGAGCAGCTGTTCGGGATAGCCCGGCTGCTCGACAAGCACCGCGAGCGCGTCCTCGCCGTCCGCCTCGGCGTCACCGACCTCTGCTCCGCCTACGGCCTGCGCCGCTCGCCCGACCTGACCGCGTACGACGTCGCCCTGGTCGCCTCGGTGATCGGCGACGTGGTCAACGTGCTCGGCCGTGCCGACGGCACCGGGTTCACCGTCACCGGACCGGTCTGGGAGTACTTCCCGGTCCAGGAGCGGATGTTCAAGCCGCAGCTGCGCCGCACCCCGTTCGCCGAGGCCGAGCCCTCGCGCGAGGCGGTCCGCCGGCGGATCATCGAGCACGACCTCGACGGGCTGATCCGCGAGATCGAACTCGACCGCGCCAACGGCCTGTTGGGCAAGACCTGCATCCACCCCAGCCATGTGCCCGCGGTGCACGCGCTCTCCGTCGTCACGCACGAGGAGTACAGCGACGCCCGCGACATCCTCCAGCAGGAGCGCGGCGGGGGCGGGGTGCTGCGCTCGGCTTACACCAACAAGATGAACGAGGCCAAGCCGCACCGGGCCTGGGCGGAGCGGGTGATGCTGCGCGCCGAGGTGTTCGGGGTGGCCCGCGAGGACGTCAGCTTCGCGGAGCTGCTGGCGGCCTGCCTCTGCCGCTGAGCCGGCCCACCTCCGACCGTTTGCCCACCGCACCGCACCACCGAAAGCAGGACCCCTTCGTGACAGCAGCAGAGCAGGAGCGCACCGGAGCGCAGGAGCGCGCCGACGGGCAGGAGTGGACCGGCCGTTGGGTGGCCGAGCGGGCCGGCGTCACGCTGACCGGCTCCGAGCGCCTCCCCGAACTGGTCGGCCTCGCCCTGCGGGAGAACCGCAAGCGCGCCCACCTGCTGGTCTCCACCGTGCTCGGCAAGCACGTCCCGCAGCGTCCCGCCGTGGTGCACGGCGCCGGCCTCGAACTCGGCCGCCGGGTCCGCGAGCTGCTCGGCCCGCTCGGCGGGCAGGCCCTCGACCGCGCCGTCGTGCTCGGCTACGCGGAGACCGCCACCGGCCTCGGCCACAGCGTCGCCGACGGGCTGGACGCCCCCTATCTGCACTCCACCCGCCGCCCGGTGCCCGGGATCGCCCCGCTCGGCGGGTTCGAGGAGGAGCACTCGCACGCCACCTCCCACCTGCTGCTGCCCGCCGACCCCGGGCTGCTGGCCGGCGACGGGCCGCTCGTCCTGGTGGACGACGAGTTCTCCACCGGCACCACCGTGCTCAACACCATCCGCACCCTGCACGCCCGCCACCCGCGCGAGCACTACGTGGTGGTCGCGCTGGTCGACCTGCGCGGCGCCGCGGACCGGAAGCGGCTCGCCGACACCGCCGCCGAACTCGGGGTCCGGCTGGACCTGGTGGCGCTGGCCGGCGGCGGCGTCGACCTGCCCGCGGACATCCTGGACCGGGCCGAGCGGCTGATCGCCGAGGCCGGGTCGCCGGCTGCCTCGTCCGCCCCGACTACTTTGTCTGCCTCATCTACTTTGTCCGTTCCGGTGGCCCCGGCGGCGCCGTTGGTGCGGGTCGACCTGGCCTGGCCGGCGGGGCTGCCCGACGGCGGGCGGCACGGCTTCACGCCGGAGCACCGGGCCCGGCTGGAGGAGGCGCTGCCCGCGCTGGCGGAGCAACTGGCGGAGGCCGTCGGCGAGGGTGACGGGGGCGACGGCGGGCGGGTGCTGGTGCTCGGCTTCGAGGAGCTGATGTACGCCCCGCTGCGCCTCGCCGGCGCCCTCGCCGAGCGGCTGCCCGGCGGCACCGACCGCGTCCACAGCTCGACCACCACCCGCTCGCCCGTCCTCGCCGTCGACGACCCCGGCTACGCCATCCGCACCCGGCTGGCCTTCCCCGCCCACGACGACCCGGCCGACGACTCCTCGCGCGAGCGCTACGCCTACAACGTCGCCCCCGGCGCCGACCCGGCCCGCCGCTTCGGCACCGTGGTCCTGGTCGTCGACGACGTCGCCGACACCCCCGCCCTGCACCGGGGCGAGCGCGCCCTGCTCGGCCAGCTGCGACAGGTCACCGACCGGGTGGTGCTCGCCGTGCTGCCGTCCCACCGGCCCGCCGCCGCGCTGCCGGGGCCGCTGTACGGCCCGGAGTTCTCCTCCTACCGCGCCGACGAGGTGGGCTGGCTGCTCAAGGACCTCTCCGGCGTCGCCCTGGAGGCGCCCACCGAGGAGCGCGAGGAGGCCGTGCAGAGCGGCGGCGCCCACTACGCCGAGTCGCTGCCGGTCGAGTACCAGCCGAGCCCCGAGTACCAGGAGCTGTTCCACCAGGCCCTGCGGGCCTCCGCCCGGCGGATCGCGCTCGCCGTCGGCACCGTCGCCGAGACCCTGCTGCGCGAACGCGGCCCCGGCCTGGTGCTCGCCTCGCTGGCCCGCGCCGGCACGCCGGTCGGCATCCTGATCCGCCGCTGGCTCGCCGCCGGACACGGCGTCGACGCACCGCACTACGCCGTCTCCATCGTCCGCGGCCGCGGCATCGACCCGGTCGCCCTGCGCTACCTGGACGCCCACCACCGGGCCGCCGACGTGGTGTTCGTCGACGGCTGGACCGGCAAGGGCGCGATCACCCGGGAACTCGGTGAGGCGCTCGCCGGGACCGGCTTCGACCCCGGCCTCGCCGTTCTCGCCGACCCCGGCCGCTGCGTGGCCACCTTCGGCACCCGGGACGACTTCCTGATCCCCTCCGCCTGCCTCAACTCGACCGTCTCCGGCCTGGTCTCGCGCACCGTGCTGCGCGCGGACCTGATCGGCCCGGACGACTTCCACGGCGCCAAGCACTACACCGAACTGGCCGGCGCCGACGTCTCCGGCGCCTTCCTGGACACCGTCGCCGACCACTTCGCGGACGTCCGGGCCGAGGCCGTCGCGGCCGCCGGGCGCTTCCTCGCCCCCGAGCACGCCGCCGAGCGCGCCCCCGACTGGGCCGGCTGGGCCGCCGTCGAGCGGATCAGCGCCGAGTTCGGCATCGACAACGTCAACCTGGTCAAGCCCGGCGTCGGTGAGACCACCCGGGTCATGCTGCGCCGCGTCCCCTGGCGGGTGCTGGCCCGGCGCGGCGCGGGCGCCGACCTCGACCACGTCCGGCTGCTCGCCGCCCAGCGGGGGGTCCCGGTCGAGGAGGTGGACGACCTGCCGTACTCCTGCGTCGGCCTCATCCACCCCCGCTACACCCGTGGGGCGACCGGCGCCTCCGGCACGGCCGTCCTGGTGAAGGAGTCCTGAGCCCGATGACTGGTTACCTGAGCGGTGGCATGAACGGTGGCTCCGCGGGGCGCTTCGTCGTCGCGAGCGACCTCGACCGCACCCTGATCTACTCCAACCGCGCCCTCGCCCTCGACGTGCCGGACCGGCTCGCGCCGCGGCTGCTCTCGGTCGAGGTGCACGACGGCAAGGCGCTCTCCTTCATGACCGAGGAGGCCGCCGGACTGCTCGTCGAACTCGCCCGCGAGGCGGTGCTCGTCCCCGCCACCACCCGCACGCGGGCCCAGTACGAGCGGGTCAACCTGCCGGGCCCGACGCCCGGCTGGGTCCCGCCGTACGCCATCTGCGCCAACGGCGGGCGGCTGCTCGTCGACGGCGTGCCGGACACCGACTGGCAGGACGAGATGGCCGCCCGGCTGGCCGGCGGGGCGGCGCCGCTGGCCGAGGTGGTCGAGCACCTGGCGCTCTGCGCCGACCCCGAGTGGACGCACAAGCGGAGGGTCGCCGACGAGCTGTTCGCCTACCTGGTCGTCGAGCGCGCCGAGCTGCCGCAGGGCTGGCTCGCGGAGCTCACCGGCTGGTGCGCGGAGCGCGGGTGGACCGTCTCGCTCCAGGGGCGCAAGGTGTACGCGGTGCCGGCGCCGCTCAGCAAGAGCGCCGCGCTCGCCGAGGTCGTGCGGCGGGTCGGCGGGGCCACGGTGCTCTCCGCCGGGGACTCGCTGCTCGACGCCGACCTGCTGCGCGCCGCCGACGCCGCCTGGCGGCCCGGCCACGGCGAACTGGCCGACACCGGGTGGACGGCGCCCGGCGTCACCGCGCTGGACGAGGTGGGCGTGGCGGCGGGCGAGGAGATCGCCCGCCGCTTCCTGGCCCGGGTGCGCGGCGAGGCCGTCGAGCCCGCCGCCGAGGCCGTCCCGGTGTCCTAGCGCCGTCCCGGCGCTCTCCTAGCCGCAGCAGCCGCCACCGCAGCAGCCCCCGCCGCCACCGGCCGACGGGGCCTGCTGCGGGGCGCCGCCGGCGGAGGCCGCGCCGGTGACGGCGACGGTCGACAGCAGCTTCACGGTGTCCGGGTGGCCCTGCGGGCAGACGGCGGGGTCGTTGGCCTGCGCCATCGGACGGCGCAGCTCGAAGGTGGCGCCACAGGCGCGGCAACGGAAGTCGTAACGAGGCATGCCCGCCAGCGTATCCGCGCGGCCGCCCGCTGTCCGGTGGTGCTGTCCCGCCCGCTACCTCGTCGCGCCGCCCAGCTCGCCGCGGATCAGCTCCACCACCTCGGCCGCCGTCTCCCGCACCGCCGCCAGCTCGGTCAGGAACCGCCAGTAGTCCGGGTGCCGTCCGGCCGACTCCAGCTCCGCCACCGCGCGGTCCAGCCGGGCCACCGCCGCGTCCAGCGGCCCCGCGTGCCGCGGATCCGGCGCGTGCCGCCCGGCCATCGCGAGCCGCTGGGCGTCCCGCAGGGCGAACCGGGCCCGCTCGACCTCCCTGTTGGGGTCGATCTGCACCTCGTTCAGCTGTCGCAGCCGCTCGTTCACCGCGACCACCGACCCGTCCGCCGTCTCCAGCAGCGCCCGCACCGTCCCCAGCGCGCCGGTGGCGTCCGCCCAGCGCTGCTCGTCCCGGGCCCGGGCGGCCTCGGCGAGCTTGCCCTCGGCGGCCCGCCGGGTCTCCGCGACCTGGTCCGGAACCCGCTGGAGGTCCTGCCAGCACGCGATGGTGAACCGCCGGCGCAGCTCGCTCAGCGCCGGCTCCACCGTCGCGGCCTTGGTCTCCAACGCCTGGATCCTGGTCCGCAGGCTGGCCACCCGGCGGTCGATCTCCCGGGCCCGCTCCGGCAGTTGCCCGGCCTCCGCGGCGATCGCCTCCGCGCGCTCGCGCACCCGGTCCGCGCGCTCCAGCGTCCCCGGCACACCGTGCTGCGCCACGCCCTCGTTCAGCCGCCCCAGCTCCGGCGCCAGCTCGGCCAGCCGCACCGCCAGCTCGTCCGCCCGCAGCCCGGCGCCGCGCGCGCCGTCCAGCGCGTTGCTGGCGGCCAGCAGCGCCCGCTTGGCCTGGTCGATCGCCGGGGTCACCCGCATCAGCTGCTGCTCGGCCCGCTCCAGGGTGGGCTGCAGCTTGCGCAGGAAGTCGTTCAGCTCCGCGAGCGCCGACCCGAGCTGCCCCTTCACGTCGTCCAGCTGGTGCTTGGCGCGGGCGGCCGTCCCGGACTCCAGGTCCTCCGCGTCCAGGTCGTGCGCGTCGAGGGCGGTCAGGTAGTTCACGGTCACCTGGTCGACCCGGCCGGAGATCGCCTCGAAGTCCGCCACCGCCCGCCGCGCCGTCGCGCCGTCCCCGGCGGAGCGCACCGTCTCCACCGCCAGCCGCGCCTCGCGCTGGGTGGAGTCCACGTCGTAGAACGCCTGCTGCGCCGCGTCCCGCGCCGCCCGGGCGTCCGCCCGCATGCCGTCCCCGCCGCGCCGCCCGAACCAGCCCCCGCCGGCCCCGAACGACGCCGCCCCCGCAGCCCCCAGCGCACCCGCGACGACCAGCGGCAGCACCAGCGCCTTGGCCACCCCACTCCCCGGCCACCGCCGCCCGCCTCCGCCGGCCACCCTCACTGCGCGCTCCCTGGTTCGCGACCGTTGATCCACCACCCATTCTTCCCGATCACCCCGCCCCACCGGCACCCCACCCACCCCACCCCCCGACCACCTGCACCACATCACCCCCCGGACCAGGTACCCTAAGCATTCGTCGTGCGCCCGAACCGGGCCCACACGACCGGGGGCGCGTAGCTCAGCGGTAGAGCGCTGCTCTTACAAAGCAGATGTCGGCGGTTCGAAACCGTCCGCGCCCACCGACACGAAGGGCCAGTTCGGGAGGATCGCTCCTCCCGAACTGGCCCTTGATCGTTCCCGGGGTAGTCCCAGTCCGGTCGTGTCACTTGCGTGTCAAGTGCCGGCAGTGCCGGCTCAGTGCGCAGAGCGGTGCGAAGCCGGCACTGCTACGCGGCTGCCGTCAGAACGACTCCGCGGCGTGTTGCGGTCTGCTTCGAAGAGGGCACGGCGCTGGACGCGACAAAGAGGCAGTTCGGGTGCTTCTGCATGAGAATCAGCCACTCGCGCAGAGTTGCATTGAGGCCCACGGGCACGACTTCGGTCGGTTTCTCGGGGACCGCCTGGGACATGACCATGGCAATGACCTGCGATTCGTGTTCGGTCATCAGGATGACATCGTGTTCGTGATGGCCCATTCGTTCCATGACGAGCCGTGCCGGCTCCTCGGGCGCGGCGATCACCACGACATGACGTCCGTGCTCGTCGGTGGTCGCTGTGCTCTCGACGAGGTACTGCAGCAGGCCGGGGTGGAACGCTTCGTCGCCGCGCTCGCGGATCGCTGTGCGGTGCTCCGTGAATTCGTCGTCGGGTAGATCGTCGCTGATGAGTTTGACCATGGGGGATGCGAGGAGGTGATCGATGACATTCATCTCGGCCCGGGTCGGGTAGGTGAATCCATCGTCGAGTCCGAGGTGCCGGAGCCACTCGTTCACCTCGCTCCACAACCACGCTCGTGATCGACCTGCTGTTCCCTCGGGAAGCGGGAACGACTCCGCGGTTGCCTGGCGCTCCCCGTTCGCCCACTGCGTGACGTTCTGGCGGGATCGCCCACTGCGCTCGGCGATCTCCGGAACACCCACCAGGCCTCTGTCCAGTCGCTCCAGCCGGAGTCCAGGGACGGCTTGGGCGATCTCGTTGGCAATGCGCATCGCCGCGTCCACCGCGCCGGCTCCGTCGGCCGCGACGGTCAGGAGATTGACGCCGGCGCCGAGGAACAGCATGGCGTCGAACTGGTCTTCAAGGGCGTCGACGATGTGTACGTCATCGACCGTCGCCCCTGAGACGACGAAGGTGAGCTCGTACGTGCTGAGTGGCCCCATGCCCGCCATGCTCGCACCCCTGTTGACAAGCGTCAACAGGAAAACCGGCATAAACTAGGACATTCTGGCAAAGTGGCACTTGCCGATTCAGCAGGTGTCAGTCTCGGTTCATTCCGGTCAGATTGCGCTGTGGAGAGTCTGCCGGGAGCGGGCAGCGCGATGCTTCGCGCTTGATCCGCTTGGCGGCGTTGCCGGCGTCGCGCGGAGTCCCCGGGATGGGGAGTGTCGTGCAGCGATTGTCGCAGGGGCACCGAAGTCGCGCCTTGTGTCCCTCCTTGAAGATCCGCCAGCCATCCGCGATCAGTGGCGCGATGGCGTCGCGGATCTCCTTCGACTGGATGTCGCGGAGCCCCAGTTCCTTACCCACCATTGATCGCACCTGCCCCTCCATCGACCACCAGGGGTCGACTGGAGGCCGGGGTTGCCCCTGACGTGGCGGCTCGGGGGGCCGATCCGACGTGCCCGTCGAACATGTCGACGCGAGCGATCTGCAACGCGCAAGGCCTGGAAACGATCAAGGAGTTGCTTCTCCTTCGAGGGTGTCAATCATGAGATAACTCACCCGATCAGCTTACGCCCAACTGCCTGCCCGAGTTGGCCTGTGGGGCGTTGGCCGGTGAGTGAGCGTCACTTCACGGCGCTTGATGGATGCCTGTCGCGGGGTCGACTGCCCAGGGGGGTGAATGACCCAGATCGTCAATGGGTCGGCGCCCACTCTGCGAACGATGGAACGACGGCTGCGGCCCGGGCCGGGACACAAGTCCCGGGCCGGGCCGCAGTGGTGTGTGGGGGCGGGTCCGGGTGGCGGCGCTTGGGGGGCGGGGGGTGGTGGGGTGTGTTTGTGTGGGCGCTAACCGTTTGGGAGAGGTGAGCCTCCGTGTCCGTGCCGCCGTTCGGTTCCAATGACCCTTTCTCCGATCTGCTCAGCCGGTTCTTCGGGATGAGCCCGCTGGCGTCGCCGCCCGCCGTGCAGCGGGTGCCGATCGGGCGGCTGTTGAGTGAGTCGGCGCAGGAGCTGCTCGCCACGGCCGCTCAGCGGGCCGCCGGGGACGGGAGCAGTGATCTCGACACCGCGCACCTGGCGTGGGCGGCCACCCGGGTGGAGCCGTCGCGGCGGATGCTGGAGCGGGCGGGGGTCGATCCGGACCGGTTGGCGGAGGACCTGGGGAAGGTCCTGCCGGCCGGGGGTGAGGACGGGGTGCCGGTGGTGGACGGGCGGCCCGCGTTGACGCCGGCCGCGAAGCGGGCGCTGCTGGCCGCGCACGCCCGGTCGCAGGGGGCCGGGGCCTCGTACATCGGGCCGGAGCACATCCTCGGCGCGCTGCTGGAGGAGGAGCGGTCGGGCGCGGGGGCGGCGTTGCGCAATGTCGCGCCCTCGCAGGAGGCGCTGCGCAGTGTCCTCGGCGGCGAGCGCGGCGAGCACGGCCAGCGGGGCGAGCGGGGTCAGCGGGGCCAGGGCGGGGAGCGGCAGAGCTCGACGCCGACGCTGGACGAGTACGGCCGCGACCTCACCGAGGAGGCCAGGGCGGGCCGGCTGGACCCGGTGGTCGGCCGGGCCGAGGAGATCGAGCAGACCGTCGAGATCCTCTCCCGCCGCACCAAGAACAACCCGGTGCTGATCGGCGAGCCGGGGGTCGGCAAGACGGCGATCGTGGAGGGGCTGGCGCAGCGGATCGTCTCCGGGGACGTCCCGCAGAGCCTCAAGGAGAAGCGGGTCGTCACGCTGGACCTCACCGCGCTGGTGGCCGGGTCCAAGTACCGGGGCGAGTTCGAGGAGCGGCTGAAGAGTGTGATCGACGAGGTCACGGCGGCCGAGCAGAGCGTGATCCTGTTCCTCGACGAGCTGCACACCGTGGTCGGCGCCGGCAGCGGCGGCGAGGGGTCGATGGACGCGGGCAACATCCTCAAGCCGGCGCTGGCCCGCGGTGAGCTGAGCGTGGTCGGCGCGACCACCCTGGACGAGTACCGCAGGCACATCGAGAAGGACGCCGCGCTGGAGCGCCGCTTCCAGCCGGTGCTGGTGCCGGAGCCGAGCGTGGAGGAGACGGTCGAGATCCTCCAGGGCCTGCGCGACGCCTACGAGGCGCACCACCAGGTGCGGTTCACCGACGAGGCGCTGGACGCGGCCGCCGCGCTCTCCGACCGCTACGTCAGCGACCGCTTCCTGCCGGACAAGGCGATCGACCTGCTGGACCAGGCCGGCGCCCGGGTGCGGCTGCGCAGCCTGAGCGGTTCCACGCTCGCGATGCCGGTCCAGGACCGGATCACCAAGCTGCGCCGCGAGTTGGAGGAGGCGGTGGCGGACGAGGAGTTCGTCCGGGCGGCCAATCTGAAGACCGAGCTGCGGCAGACCGAGGACGAGCTGGCCGCGATCGCCGAGTCCCGCGAGGAGGTCGTGGCGGTCACCGCGGAGGACATCGCCCAGGTGCTCTCCAGCCGCACCGGCATCCCGGTCGCCGAGCTGAACGCGACCGAGCGCGAGCGGCTGCTGCGGCTGGAGGAGCACCTGCACGAGAAGGTGATCGGCCAGGACCAGGCCGTCACGGCGGTGGCCCAGGCGGTGCGCCGCGGCCGGGCGGGGATGGGGGACCCGGACCGGCCGACCGGCTCGTTCCTCTTCCTCGGCCCGACCGGGGTCGGCAAGACCGAACTCGCCAAGGCGCTGGCCGCGCTGCTGTTCGGCGACCCGGACCGGATGATCCGCTTCGACATGAGCGAGTTCCAGGAGAAGCACACCGTCTCCCGGCTGGTCGGCTCCCCGCCCGGGTACGTCGGCTACGACGAGGCGGGCCAGCTCACCGAGGCGGTGCGCCGCAAGCCGTACAGCGTGCTGCTCTTCGACGAGGTGGAGAAGGCCCACCCGGACGTCTTCAACCTGCTGCTCCAGGTGCTGGACGACGGGCGGCTGACGGACGCGCAGGGCCGTACGGTCGACTTCCGCAACACCGTGGTGATCATGACGAGCAACATCGGCTCGCAGCGGATCCTCGACCATGCGGGCGAGGTCGAGGAGATCCGGGACGAGCTGATGCGGGACCTGCGCGGGCGGTTCCGGCCGGAGTTCCTCAACCGGATCGACGAGGTGATCGTCTTCCACGCGCTCACCCGCAAGGACCTGCTCCAGGTGGTGGACCTGCTGCTGGACCGCTCCCGGCGCCGGCTCAAGGCGCAGGACATCGGGCTCGAGGTGACGGAGGGGGCGAAAGAGTGGCTGGTGAACCGCGGTTACCAGCCGGAGTTCGGGGCCCGGCCGCTGCGGCGGACGATCCAGCAGGAGCTGGACAACCGGATCTCCAACCTGCTGCTGGACGGCACCGTGCGGGAGGGGGACACCCTCGTCGCGGAGGTGTCGGACGGGGCGCTGACGGTGGCGCCCGCCCGCCCCGCGTAGCGCCCGCCCCGAGTGGCCCCCGAGTAGCGCTCCCCGATCAGCCCCGCCCCGACCGGCGGAGAGACGGTGGGCGGCGCGCCCGGGGAGCCCCCGGCGCGCCGTCCGCGTCCGCGCCGGGTCAGGCGCCCGGGAAGACCTCGCGCAGCAGCGGGTCCGGCAGGCCGCGCTTGCCCCACTCGCGCGGGTAGCCGAGCGAGACCTCCTCGAACGGGACGCCGTCGTAGCTGGTGCGCCGGGGGATGTGCAGGTGCCCGTAGATCATCGTGGCGGTGTTGAACCGGCGGTGCCAGTCCGCGGTCAGCTCGGTGCCGCACCACTGGGCGAACTCGGGGTACCAGAGGACCTCGGTGGGCTGCCGGACCAGCGGGTAGTGGTTGACCAGCACCAGCGGCAGTCCGGGGTCGTGCTCGGTGAGCCGCTTCTCGGTCAGCCGGACGCGCTCGCGGCACCAGGAGTCGCGGTCCGGGAACGGGTCCGGGTGCAGGAAGCGCTCGTCCGCGCAGACGATGCCGGAGGCGTAGGCGGCGGCCAGCGACTCCTCCTTGGTGGTGGTGCCGGGTGCCCGGAAGGAGTAGTCGTACAGCAGGAACAGCGGGGCGACGGCGACCGGTCCGCCCGCGCCGGTCCACACCGGGTACGGGTCCTCGGGGGTCACCACGCCGAGCTCGGCGCAGATGCCCAGCAGGTGCTCGTAGCGCTCGACGCCGCGCAGCTGGACCGGGTCGTTGGGGTGGGTCCACAGCTCGTGGTTGCCGGGGGCCCAGATGACCTTGGCGAACCGTTCGGCGAGCAGGCCGAGGGCCCAGCGGATGGTGGTGGTGGACTCGGCCACGTCGCCGGCCACGATCAGCCAGTCGTCCGGCGAGCCGGGTCGCAACTGTTCGACCAGGTCGCGATTCTGCTGGTACGAGACGTGCAGGTCGCTGACGGCGAGCAGCCGCCCCCCGGCCCCGCCCCCTCGCGTGCCGTCCGTGTGGTTGTCGCCCGCCATGTCAGCCCCCCAGGTGGTCGTCCCTGCCGTTCGGGCCACAGTACCGGGGTCCGGCGGCCGGAACACGGTGTCCGGATCTCCGTTCGGCGTTCGATCCCTTGACAGGGCGTCATGTCCGCGCCAGCTTTGGGGCACCCCCCACACCGAGAGGTCTCTCATGAAGAAGCCGCTCATAGGCGCGCTGGCCGCGCTCCTCACCGCCGGGGCGACCGCCCTCGCCGGAGCCCCGGCCGCGACCGCCACCACGACCGCCACGGCCGGCGCCGCCGAATCGGCGCAGGCCGGCAAGGTCGCCGCCGTCACCTTCGCCGGCACCGTGGCCCTCAGCAACTGTTCCGGCTCGCTCGTCCGGTTCCCCGCCTCCACCGCCAACGACCCGGCGCTGGTGCTCTCCAACGGCCACTGCCTGGAGGCCGGTATGCCCGGCCCCGGCCAGGTGGTCGTCAACCAGGCCTCCAGCCGCAGCTTCACCCTGCTGAACGCGAGCGGCGGATCGCTCGGCACGCTGCGCGCCAACAAGCTGGTCTACGGCACCATGACCGACACCGACGTGTCGATCTACCAGTTGAACACCACCTACGCCGCGATCCAGTCGCGCTACGGCATCGCCCCGCTGACGGTCGCGGCCACCCACCCCGTCCAGGGCACCTCGATCAAGGTCGTCTCCGGTTACTGGAAGCGGATCTACTCCTGCTCGGCCGACGGCTTCGCCTACCGGCTCAAGGAGGCGGACTGGACCTTCAAGGACTCCCTCCGCTACACCTCCACCTGCAACGTCATCGGGGGCACCTCCGGCTCGCCGGTCGTGGACGCCACCAGCGGCCAGGTCGTCGCGGTGAACAACACGATCAACGAGAGCGGCCAGCGCTGCACCCTGAACAACCCGTGCGAGGTGGACCAGAACGGTGTGGTGACCGTCCGTCCGGGCATCGGGTACGCCCAGCAGACGTACACCATCCCCGCGTGCTTCAGCACCGGGAACAGGCTCGACCTGACGAAGGCCGGCTGCACCCTGCCGCGCCCCTGACCAGCACTTTCGTCCCTGATGGGCCATTCGCGACCGGCGGGTGGCCCATTCGGCCGTCTACCGGACGGCCGGTCCGCCCGGCGGCCGCGTGCCGGCTGCCGGAGAGTGGTACGGACCACGGTACCGCCCAGTTCCGTTGAACCGATGGAGAGTTGATGACCACCACGATCAGAAGACTGCTGGTCGCCGTTCTGCTGATACCGCTGCTCGGCCTCGGCCTCGCCCCGACGGCCCTCGCCGCCGGGACGCAGGCGCCCGCAGCCGCCTCGGCCGCCGACGACCCGTCGGCCGACATCAAGGACCGCCTGGCGGCGATCCGCGGCCTGACCGTCACCGAGGAGCAGCCCACCACCACCGGCCACCGCTTCTTCCTGCTCACCTACACCCAGCCGGTCGACCACAACCGGCCCTGGCTGGGCAGCTTCCAGCAGCGGCTGAGCGTGCTGCACCGCGGCTACGACCGGCCGACCGTCTTCTTCACCAACGGCTACACGCTGCGCACCGCGCCCACCCGCACCGAGCCGGCCCGGCTGGTCGACGGCAACCAGGTCTCCATCGAGTACCGCTTCTTCACACCGTCCCGGCCCGAGCCCGCCGACTGGTCCAAGGCCGGCATCAAGCAGGCGGCCACCGACGCGCACCGGCTGATCACCGCGCTGAAGCGGATCTACCAGCAGGAGTGGCTCTCCACCGGCGGCTCCAAGGGCGGCATGTCCTCCACCTACCACCGCCGCTTCTTCCCGGACGACGTGGACGGCACCATCGCCTACGTCGCGCCGAACGACGTCGACGACCGCGAGGACTCCGCGTACAGCCGGTTCTTCCAGAACGTCGGCACCCCCGAGTGCCGCGCCGCGCTGACCGGCACCCAGCGTGAGCTGCTGGCCCGCCGCGACCGGCTGGGGGCCCGCTACGCCGCCGACAACGCCGCCGCCGGCTCCGCGTTCACCACCATCGGCAGTGCCGACCGGGCCTACGAGCTCGCCGTGCTGGACTCGGTCTGGGCGTTCTGGCAGTACAGCCTGGAGGCCGACTGCGCGAACGTCCCGGGCGCCGCCGGCACCGACGACGCGCTGTACGCCTGGCTGGACGCGCAGGTCGGCATCACCGGCAACAGCGACCAGGCGCTCGCCGGGTACACCGCGTACTACTACCAGGCCGGCACCGAGCTGGGCTCGCCCGCGTTCGACGTCTCGCACCTCAAGGGCCTGCTGCGCTACGACTACAAGGAGCTCTACGCGCCGCGCAGCTACGTGCCGCGCAGCATCCCGATGCGGTTCGACCCGTCCGCCATGCGCGACATCGACCGCTGGGTGCGCCACTCCGCCGAGCGGATCATCTACGTCTACGGGCAGAACGACCCGTGGGGCGCCGAGCCGTTCCGCCTCGGCCGGGGCAGCGAGGACAGCTACGTCTACACCGTGCCCGGCGGCAACCACGGCGCGAACATCTCCCGGCTGCCGGCCGCCGAGTCCACGGCGGCCACCGCCAAGGTGCTGGAGTGGGCCGGCCTCGGCGACGCCGCCGCCAACGCGCTGACCGGCCGGTACCAGGTGCCGCCGATCGGTCCGCTGGACGAGGCCGGGCTGAAGCTGGACCGCGTCCGGCTGTAGTCCGCTCCACCGGTACGACCACGAGAAGGGCCGCCCGCCTGCCGGGCGGCCCTTCGCCGTGCGCGGGCCCTTCGCCGTGCGGGGGGCCGCGCACCCTTTCCCGAAGCAGTGAATCAGTGCTTCAATTCTTCCATGGCCTACCGACGCACCCCCGCCGTGCAAGCCCGCCTGGACGCCCAGCGCGAGGCGGTGCTCCAGGCCGCGGTCGGCCTGCTCGCCGAGCGCGGCTACGGCGGCTGCAGCATGGCCGCGGTCGCCGAGCGGGCCGGGATCGCCACCGGCTCGATGTACCGGCACTTCGCGAACAAGGCCGACCTCTCCGTGGAGCTTTTCCGCCGGGTGGTCACCCGGGAGGTCGCCGCCGTGCACGAGGCCGTCGCCCGCCACGACACCCCCCGGGAGCGGATCGCGGCCGTCGTCGAGACCTTCGCCGCCCGCGCCCTGCGCGCCCCCCGGCTCGCCCATGCCCTGCTGGTCGAACCGGCCGACACCGTGGTGGACGCCGAACGCCTGGTCTTCCGCCGCACCTTCCGCGACGTGCTGGCCGCCGAGATCGCCGCCGCCCTCGCCGCCGGTCAGCTGCCGCCCCAGGACTCGCAGCTGACCGCCGCCGCGATCGTCGGCGCGACCGCCGAGGCGCTCACCGGCCCGCTCGCCGCCGTCCCCCCGCCTGCCCCGCGGACCACCCCCGACGCGGTGGTCCCCGCCCTGGTCTCCTTCACCCTTCGTGCCCTTGGAGGACGCGATGACAGCGACGCATGAGGTCACCAACCAGGTCCCGCTCCCGTACGGGCACGACACCGCCGCCGACCCCGCGCTGCTCGCCGCCCTGCACCGGGCCGGCGCCGGCTGGGCCGAACCCGAACTGCGCGAGCTCGGCCGGCTGGCCGGCTCCGAGCAGGCCGCCGAGTGGGGCCGGCTGGCCAACGAGAACCCGCCGGTGCTGCGCACCCACGACCGCTTCGGCCACCGGATCGACGAGGTCGAGTTCCACCCGTACTGGCACGAGCTGATGCGCACCGCCGTCGGCCACGGCCTGCACGCCGCGCCCTGGCGGGACGACCGCCCCGGCGCGCACACCGCCCGCGCCGCCAAGTTCTTCGTCTGGGGCCAGGTCGAGGCCGGCCACACCTGCCCCGTCTCGATGACCTACGCCGCCGTCCCCGCGCTGCGCGCCACCCCCGGGCTGGCCGCCGAGTTCGAGCCGCTGCTCGCCGCCACCGAGTACGACTTCGGGCTGCGCGAGCCGCACGGCAAGCGCGGGCTGATCGCCGGCATGTCGATGACCGAGAAGCAGGGCGGCTCCGACGTCCGCACCAACACCACCACCGCCGTTCCGCGGCCGGACGGCGGCGGCTACCTGCTGACCGGGCACAAGTGGTTCACCTCGGCGCCGATGTCCGACCTCTTCCTCACCCTCGCCCAGGCGCCCGGCGGCCTCAGCTGCTTCCTGCTGCCGCGCGTCCTGCCGGACGGCACCCGCAACCGGCTCCGGCTGCAGCGGCTCAAGGACAAGCTGGGCAACAAGTCGAACGCCTCCGCCGAGATCGAGTACGACGAGGCGTACGGCCTCCTGGTCGGCGAGGAGGGCCGGGGCGTGCGGACCATCATCGAGATGGTCAACATGACCCGGCTGGACTGCACCATCGGCGCCGCCTCGGGCATGCGGCTCGGCGCCACCCGGGCCGTCCAGCACGCCCTGCACCGCCGCGCCTTCGGCAAGGCGCTGGTCGACCAGCCGCTGATGCGCAATGTGCTCGCCGACCTGGTCGTCGAGTCCGAGGCGGCCACCACGGTGGCGATGCGCCTGGCCCAGGCCACCGACGCCGCGCTCGCCGGGGACGCGCAGGAGGCCCTGGTGCGCCGGCTCGGCCTGGCCGTCGCCAAGTACTGGGTCTGCAAGCGCGGCCCGGCGCACGCCGCCGAGGCCCTGGAGTGCCTGGGCGGCAACGGCTACGTCGAGGAGTCCGGCATGCCCCGGCTCTACCGCGAGGCGCCGCTGGTCTCCATCTGGGAGGGCTCCGGCAACGTCGCCGCCCTGGACGCGCTGCGGGCGATGGCCAAGCACCCGGAGACCGTCGAGGCCTTCCTCGGGGAACTGGACGCCGCGGCGGGCGCCGACCGCCGGCTGGACGCGGCCGTCGCGGGCCTGCGCAAGCAGCTCACCGACCTCGACCAGCTGGAGTACCGCACCCGCCGGCTGGTGGAGGCGATGGCGCTGGCCTTCCAGGGCTCGCTGCTCGTCCGCCACGGCGACCCGGCGGTGGCCGACGCGTTCTGCGCCTCCCGGCTCGGCGGCGACCACGGCGCGGCCTTCGGCACCCTGCCGCCGGGCCCGGACGCCGCGGCGATCATCGACCGCGCCCGGCCGGTGCCCGCCGTGTGAGCACCCCGGGCCCGGCGGCCGAGGCGGCCGGGGTGCGGGCCTTCCGGCAGCACCTCGGCCTGCCCGGCCTGATCGACGACCACACCCTCCCTCCTTGCCCGCCATCGGGCAGGAGGGGCCCACATGCCGCGGAACGTCCTCGACAAGGTGTGGGCGTACTTCGACGCGGCCGGTCCGCTGACCGGCCGCCCCCGGCCGATCACCTGCCGCGAGGCGGAGGATCAACGCGTCGCCCGGCTGCGGGAGTTCGGCGTCCGGGCGTTCACCGCGATGCTGTACCCGCACAAGCCCGGCATGGCCGAGTGGCTCAACGCGTGGGCCGCCGGCTTCGCCGCCCGCACCCCCGGCTGCCTGCCCACCGCCACCTTCCACCCCGAGCCCGCCACCCCCGGCTGGTCCGGGGTAGTGCCCCGGCTGCGGGCGCTGGGCGAACCGGGTCCTGCTCGGCAGCGACTTCCCCAACATCCCCTACCCGTACGGGCATCAGCTGGAGGCGCTGGAACGGCTGGGGCTGGGGGAGGACTGGCTGCGCGCCGTCTTCCACGACAACGCGGCGTCGCCGTTCGGCATATGACGGTTGATCAAGTCCCTTGAAAGAAAGGGGTGTCCGCGCACATTCGGCACGTCATCGTCGCTCGTCGTCCCTCCTCCGTTCGTCCCGGTCGCATGCTCCAGGAGTACCGTCGGTGCGGCCGGACGGGGCGCCGAGCGGCGACGGAGCGACGGAGATCGGACATCATGGACGTCACAGCAGCTGATCCGGACACCGTGCTGGACACCCTGGACCGCCGGCTGGTCTGCGCGCTCCAGGTGAACGGCCGGGCCGGGGCCGGGCGGATCGCCGAGGTGCTCGGCATCTCCGCGCGCACCGTCACCCGTCGGCTCGCCCGGCTCCAGCGGGCCGGCCTGGTCCGGGTGGTCCGGATGCCCGGCACCGAGGACGCCGCGGTCGGCGCGCTGCTGCTGCGGGTCCGGGTGCTGCACGGCGAGGCCGACACCGTCGCCCGGGCCCTCGCCGACCGGCCGGACGTGCCGTTCGTCGACGTCATGCTCGGCGGCCGGGAGATCGGCGCGGTGGTGCTCGGCGACGCCGGCGCCCACGACCGCCTGTCGGACGGGCGGCCGCCCGAGACCGCCTCTGCCGCCGTCGTCGCCGAGACCGCTGTGCACGCCGTGCTGCACGCCTTCCCGGACGCCGGCCAGTGGCGCTCCGGCCACCTGGGCGAGGCCGAGGCCGCCGCGCTCGCCGAACCGCCGGCCGCCAGGCCCGCCCCGGGGAGCGTGCCGCCGGACGAGCTGGACCGGGTGCTGCTGGCCCGGCTCGGCGAGGACGCCCGGCAGTCCCACGCGGCGCTCGCGGCGGCCGTCGGCACCCCGGAGTCGACCGTCCGGCGCCGGCTGAACCGGCTGGACGGGGCCGGGCTGGTGCGCACCCACGTCACCGTCGACCCGCGGCTGCTCGGCCTCGCCGTGGACGCCAGGCTGTGGCTGGACGTGCCGCCCGGCCGGCTCGCGGCGGTCGGCGCGGCGCTGGCCCGGCACCCGCAGGTGCACGGCGTCTTCGCGACCAGCGGGCCGGCCAACCTGATGGCCGCGGTGTTCTGCGCGGACCACGGCGGGCTCTACCGGTTCGTCACCGACACCCTGGGCCCGCTCGGCGTCGGCCGCGCCGAGACCACGATCGTGGCTCGGGCCGTGAAACGGGAGGGCGCGCCGCTGCCGGGGCCGCGCGCCCGGGCATGACGTCCGAGGTAATCGACGCCCGCTCCGCACCCCGGCACAGTGGTGCCCACCCGGCGGCGCCACCGCCGACCGGGATCCCACCCCACCCCCGGAGGCCGATCCGCCGTGTCCGCGCACACCCTGACCACCGCCACCCGCACCGCCCCCGCCCCCTTCAAGGCGCTGCGCGGCCTCCTCGCCCTCGACGCCGTCGTCAGCGGCGGCAACGGCCTCGCCTACCTGGCCTTCCCCGGACCGCTCGGCGAACTGCTGGGCGTCGGCCGCTCGACGCTGCTCGAACTCGGCGCCCTACTCGCGGTGTTCGGCCTCGCGGTCGGCCTGCTGGCGGCCCGCCCGCAGCCGCCGGGGCTCGCGGTGCGGGCGGTGATCGACGTCAACCTGGCCTGGGCGGTGCTCAGCGTGGTGGCGATGGAGCTGTGGTTCGAGCCGACCACCGCCGGCTACGTCTGGATCCCGCTCCAGGCCGCCACCGTGGTCCTGTTCGCCGTCCTCCAGTTCACCGCCCTGCGCCGTCCGCGGGCGTGAGCGCTGCCGGCGGGACGGCCACGCGGGTGACTACCGCGCCGTCCCCACGGCGGCCTGGAGGAACGCGACCGTCTCCTCGTCGGCCGGGAGGAAGGTCTCCATGGCCAGCTCGGAGACGGTCACGTCCATCGGCGTGTTGAAGGTCGCGATCGTCGACAGAAACGACAGCACCCGGCCCTCGTAGGAGATCCGCAGCGGCAGCGCGAACGGGAACAGCTCGGTGATGTCCTCCTCCTCGCCGCCGTCCGCCGCCGTGCCGGGCGGCTCGGGGTAGGCCCGGACCTCCTCCAGCAGCGCCCGCAGCGGCTCCGAGCGGACCAGCCCGACCTGCAGCTCCATCCGCTCCAGCAGGTGCCGCCGCCACTGCCGCAGGTTGAGGATCCGCGGTGCGACGCCCTCCGGGTGGAGGGTGATCCGCATCGCGTTGAGCGGCGGTTCCAGCAGGTGCGGGGCGACCCCGGAGAGCAGCAGCCCCAGGGCGCGATTGGCCGCGAGGACCTGGAAGGTCCCGTCGACGACCAGCGCGGGGTAGGGGTCGTGAGAGGCCAGCAGCCGCTCCATCCCGGAGCGCAGCGCGGTCATCGCCGGGTCGTCCAGCCGCTTCTCCGGGTAGTGCGGCGCGTACCCGGCGGCCAGCAGCAGCGCGTTGCGCTCGCGGACCGGGACGTCGAGGTGCTCGGCGAGCCTGAGCACCATCTCCTGGCTGGGCCGCGAGCGGCCGTTCTCGATGAAGCTGATGTGCCGGGCCGAGGAGTCGGCCAGCAGGGCCAGCTGGAGCTGGCTGAGCCGGCGCCGCTCCCGCCAGCCGCGCAGCAGCACGCCCACGCCCGTTCCGGCCGTCTCCGGTCCCATCCCCACCATGATCGTCATGGCCGGGACAGTACTACCGCGTCCGCCGGTGCGTCAGGCGCCGGTGGTCGATCCCGGCCGGATGATCATCAGCACCACGACGACCGCCCAGAGCAGGTTGAAGACACCCGCCGTCATCGGCAGCAGCGTGAGCCCCTTGACCGCCTTGCCGTGGTCCTCCGAGCCGGACTCCGCGGCGAGCGCGTCCACCGCGGCCTGCTGCGCGGGCAGCACGAACAGCAGCAGCGCCAGGGCCGCGACCGCGGTCAGCACCATGGAGACGATCAGCCAGGACTGGCCGAGGACGTCCATCACCTGGGCCACGCCGATGCCGAGGACCGGCACGGCGACCCCCAGCAGCGCGTAGACCTGGGTGATCCGGTGCAGCAGCCGCAGCATGCCGGCGTCGGCGGCCTGCTCGGGGCCGCCCGCCAGGGCGGCCTTCGCCCGGCGCGGGAACATGCTGACGGCCACGGCCACCGGGCCGATGAACAGCACCGAGGCGAGGACGTGCAGGCTCAGCAGGAACTTGGCCATGGCGGGGCACCCTTGCGACTCAACGGGGGCGGCCCGTCGGCGGGTCGCGGCGCGGGCAGCCGGGGCGGCCGGTTCTCCCCGCCCCGCCCAGGACGCTAACACCGCTTATCCGACCGGGCCCCACCCAGGTGGGCGTCTCAGAGGTCGCCCAACTCCACCACCCGCGGGGCCAGCTCGCTGACCGCCGCGACGGCGGTGCCGTGCGCCTCGTCCGCCCAGTCGAGCAGTTGGAGGCCCTCGAAGGGGCTGAGCAGCGGCCGGCCGCCGGGCAGGTCGAGCGGGAGTCCGGAGAGGTCGACGGCGGCGAGCCCGTCCAGGGTGGTCCGGCCGATCTTGATCAGCGCCTCCTTGCGGACCCAGAGCCGCAGGAAGGCCCGCGCCGGGTCGGCGTGCTCCCGCACCTGCCGCAGTTCCGCCTCGGCGAGCACCCGGGGCGCGACGTCGAGCAGGGTGCCGCCGCGGTCGGTCAGCTCGACGTCGACGCCGATCGGCCGGTGCCCGGCCGCCGCCGCGACCACGCCCTTGGTGTGCGAGAGGCTGACCTCGATCCCGGGGTGGTCGGGCAGGTAGGGCTTGCCGTGGTCGCCCTTGCCGCAGTCGGGGCAGTGCTGGGCGAGGGTCAGCCCGGCGGCCGGGAGGCCGAGCAGGCCGGCGGCGCAGAGCCGGACCAGGAGGTGTGCGGCGATGAAGTCGGCGCGCCCGGACTCGTACCGGAACCGGGCGGCGCGCTCCCGCTCCAGGGCGGTGAGCAGGTGCTCGCCGGCCCCGGGTTGGCGCAGCACGTCGGCGCTGGTGGCGACGGTGGCGATCGCGTCGGAGGTCATGTCCCCAACCTAGCGGGGCCGGGGTCTCCCGGGGCGACATGGTCGGCTCATCAGGTCTCAGGATTTTCGGATCAACCTTGATGGTCTGTAGGGTATGGAAAGTCCGATTTAGTATCTGATATCACAAATCTCTGGATTCTCTGGGAATCGGCCGGGATGATCCAGGATCAACTGGAACGCGGCAGGCGTGCTCTCCCGCCTGCCCTCTCTGCGCGGAGGAATGTGTCGATGACTCAGGGAACCGGTACGCCCGGTCACAGAAGAACGACGGTTGAGCGGACCCCCGTCCCCCGCCGTCGTAGGAACGCCCGGATCGCGGTGGCGACCGCCGCCGCCGTCCTGCCGCTCGCGGCGGTGCTGACGGTCGGTACGGCCGCCCCGCTGGCCCCGCCGCTGGGGGCGTGCAGCGGGCCGGACTGCCCGGCCACCTGGCCTCCGGTGAACAACGGTGACTTCGCCGGCCGGGACGCCGCCGTCAACGTCTTCACCGGCGGCGACTACACCGTCAACGGCCGCGCGGCCGAGGCCGAGGGCAGGATCGTCACCCTCGGGGACTTCACCGTCGACAAGAGCCAGGGCGGCGGCGCGTTCAACGCGGGCGTGGTCGGCGTCGGTTCGCGGGTCGTCCCGCCGAACGGCAGCGACTTCCTCACCGTCGGCGGCAACGTCACCGTCCAGGCCGGGAACTCGCTGCTGATCGGCGGCAGCGACTCCCAGGGGCAGGCCTTCGGCAACCTGCGGCACGCGGGCACGGTCACCGGCACGGTCTCCATCGACCCGACCGGCCAGGCGATCCAGGACCCGGACGCCGCCGCGCCGTACCGCTCGGTGCTCACCCAGATCGAGGACGTCTCGGCCTGTGTCGGCAAGGCCGCCGCCACCGGCACCGTCGAGCTCACCGCCAGCGAGGCGACCTTCACCGGCGACGGGACCAGCATGAAGCAGGTCTTCAACGTCACCGGGAACCTCGCCTCGCCGTCCGGCGGGCAGATCGGCCTGGTGTTCGCGGGCATCCCGGCCGGTGCGACCGTCGTGGTCAACATGCTGTCGGCCGACCCGGTCATCAACACCTACACCGGCACCGGCCTGCCGGGCGACCAGATCACCGACATGCGCTCCAAGCTGCTGTGGAACTTCCCGACCTCCACCGGGGCGCAGATCAAGGGCAGCGCCCAGTTCCAGGGCGCGGTGATGGCGGGCAACCCGGGCGGCACCACGACCATCGACATGCCGGGCATGAACGGCCGGGTGTACCTGGCGGGCAACCTGATCCAGACCGGCAACGGCGGCTACGAGATCCACAGCTACCCGTTCGACGGCGACCTGCCGGACTGCGAGGTCACGCCGAGCCCGACGCCCACCGCGCCGTCGCCCACGCCGACGTCCCCGACGCCCACCCCGACGCAGACCGCCACCACCCCGGCGCCGACCAGCCCCACGGCGACGCCGACGTCCCCGACGCCCACCCCGACGCAGACCGCCACCACCCCGGCGCCGACGTCCCCGACCCCGACCGGGACCGCCACCTCGGCGGCGCCGACCAGCCCGAGCGCCACGTCGAGCTCGTCCAGCGCCGCGCCGACCAGCGGCGGCCCGACCACCGGCGGTCCGTCCACCAGCGGTCCGGCCACCGGTCATCCGGCTCCCACCGACGGCGGGGGCGGCGGCCAGCTGCCGTCCACCGGCGCGGGCAACTCCACGACGGTCCTCGGCATCGCCGGCGCCGCCCTGCTCGCCGTCGGCGGCGGTCTCGCCTTCCTGGCCGCCCGCCGTCGCGGCCGCCACGGCTAAGGAGCCTCCGCGGTAGCCGCCGCACGACAGAGGGCCGCCCGGCCACCCCACGACCGGGCGGTCCTTCGCGTTCGCCGGCCCCGGGTCACCCGGCCGCGCGCTCCGGCCACCCCGCGAGCCCGGCCGCCAGCAGGCCGAAGCCCGCCGTCACGGCCGCCGCGACCCGCTCCCGGACGGCGTCCACCGGCTCGCCGGCCACCATGCCCCGCCGGACCTCCGCCAGCGCCGCCCGGTGCGCCCCGGCCATCGCGCCCGCCAGCACCCGGGGGAGCGGGTCCTGCGCCGCGCCGCCCGCCTCGTCGGCGAGGGCCGCCGCCAGCGCCTCCTCGGCCCGCTCGCCGAGGTCGAGCAGCCGGGCCCGCAGCGCCGGGCTGTCCGTGACCGTCCGCCAGAACGCCGCGGCCTGCGGGTGCAGCCCGTACGTCGGCTCGCCCGCGTCCAGCCCGGCGAGCAGCTCCGCCCGGACGGCGTCGACGGGGGAGCTGCCGGCCGGCCGCTCCCGCACCACCAGGGCGAGCCGGTTCACCACCTCGTCCTGCCGGTCGAAGAAGAGGTCCTCCTTGGTCGGGAAGTAGTTGAACACCGTGTTGACGGCAACCCCGGCGGCCCTGGCCACCTCGGCCACCGTGACCCGCTCGAACCCGTGCTCGGCGAACAGCGCCGTCGCGGTGTCGGCCAGCAGGGTCCGGGTCTGCCGCTTCTTCTCCTCGCGAAGTCCCATGGGGAAATCCTAGCGCCGCACCAAATTTGCAGTGACACCAAAAATCTCCGCTACGGTGGGGCCATGACCTTCACCTTCGGCATCTACCCCGGCGGCCTGCTCGGCGACGAGAGCCGTGTGATCACCCCCGTCCGCCCCGACGACCCGGAGCGGATCACCGCCGCGCTGCGCGGACTCCAGGGCGCGGCGCCCACCCTGCTGGTCCGCGCCTACCGCTCGTTCCCCGGGGGCCCGGCCACCCCGCCCACCCCGGTCGCCCCCGAGCGCTACGCCCGCGAGGGGCGCCGGCTCGACCTGGTCCTCCAGTTCCGGGCGCCGGACGGGCGGCTGGACGGCTGGACGGACTTCGTGCGGCGGACCGTGCGCGCCGAAGGGGCTCGGATCGGCACGCTGCAGATCTGCGAGGAGCCCAACGCCGACTCCCCGGTGCTCGACGGCTCCGTGCCGAACGTCCGGCGGGCCCTGGTCGAGGGGGTGGTCGCGGCCAAGGAGGAGGCGCTGGCGCTCGGCCTCGACCTCGCGGTGGGGTTCAACGCGGCGTTCAGCCCGGACCCGGCGGACCCGTTCTGGCCCGCCCTCGGAGAACTCGCCGACGAGCGCTTCCACCGCGCGCTCGACTACGTCGGCCTGGACTTCTTCCCCGACGTCTTCCGCCCGATCCCGGCCGCGACGCTCGGCGCGGCGGTCGCCGCGGTGCTCACCGGCTTCCGGCGCGAGGTCGTCACCAGGGCCGGCCTCGGGCCGGCGGTGCCGGTCCGGGTCTGCGAGCACGGCTGGCCCACCGGCCCCGGGCGGTCGGAGCAGCGGCAGGCCGAGGTGGTCGAGGAGGTGGTCCGGACGGTCGCGGGTCTGGCCGGCGAGCTCAACCTCACCGGCTACGGCCACTTCGGCCTGCGCGACGCGGACAGCGCCGGCCCGGGCCCGTTCCACCGCTTCGGCCTGCTCCGGGACGACTACTCGCCCAAGCCGGCCTTCGCGGTGTACGGGAAGCTGGTCGAGGAGCTGACGGCGCTCTGAGGGCGGCGCCCCGGCGGCGCCGCCGGCCCCGGCCCGGCGCTCAGGTCACCTCGCCGCGCCGGGAGAAGCGCTCGTCCTTCCACTCGCCGCTCTCCAGGACCTGCGCCAGGTGCCGCGCCGCCTCCCACACCTCGGTGTGCGAGAGGTAGAGCGGGGTGAAGCCGAAGCGCATCAGGTCCGGTGCCCGGAAGTCCCCGATCACCCCGCGGGCGATCAGCGCCTGCACGACCGGGTAGCCGTCGGCGTGCCGCAGCGCCACCTGGCTGCCGCGCCGGGCGTGCTCGCGCGGGGTCACCACCTCGATGCCGTCCAGGTCCTCGACCAGGCCGATGAACAGATCGGTCAGCGCCAGGCTCTTGGTCCGGACGGCGGCCGGGTCGGCCCGCTCCCAGACGTCCAGCGAGGCCTCCAGCGCGGCCTGGCCGAGCAGCGAGGGCGAGCTGGTGAGGAAGCGGCCGATGCCGTCCTTCGGTGCGTACCCGGGCTCGAAGGCGAACGGCCGGGCGTGCCCGAACCAGCCGCTCAGCGGCTGCGCAGGACCAGCCGCCAGGTGCCGCTCGGCGACGTAGAGGAAGGCCGGCGAGCCGGGGCCGCCGTTGAGGTACTTGTAGGTGCAGCCGACCGCGAAGTCGGCGCCGCTCGCCGAGAGCTCCACCGGCAGCGCGCCCACCGAGTGGCAGACGTCCCAGATCATCAGCGCCCCGGCGGCCCGCACCCGGGCGGTGATCCCGGGCATGTCCAGCAGCTCGCCGGTGCGGTAGTCGACGTGCGAGAGGACGACCGCGGCGACATCGCCGTCCAGGTGCGCGTCCAGCCCGGCCGGGTCGATCAGCACGCTGCGGGCGCCCGGGACCAGTCCGGTGACGCCCTCGGCGATGTAGAGGTCGGTGGGGAAGGCCGCGCGGTCGCCCAGGACGGCGGAGCGGCCCGGGCGCAGCCGCAGTGCCGCCGCCAGCACCTTGAACAGGTTCACCGAGGTGGTGTCGCAGACCACCACCTCCTGCGGGGCGGCCCCGACCAGCGGGGCGATCCGCCGGCCGAGCCGGTACGGCTGCTCGAACCAGCCGGCGTCGTTCCAGCTGCGGATCAGCTCCCGGCCCCACTCCCGTTCGACCACCGTCCGCACCCGCTCCGGGGTGCGGACGGGCAGCGCGCCGAGCGAGTTGCCGTCCAGGTAGATCACCCCCGGCGGCAGGGCGAACTCCCCGCGGAACGCCGCCAGCGGGTCGGCGGCGTCCAGCGCCGCGCACTCCTCGCGCGTGATCATGCCCAGCCTTTCCCGTGCCTCGTCGTGCTCACTGCCCGCTGCCCACCACTCATCGGCCACTGCTCACCGCCCGCTCGTGCCCGCCGAACGCGGGATCGTCACAGCCCGTCCCGGATCGACCACAGCTCGGGGAAGACGTCCTGCTCGGCGGAGCGGCGCAGCCAGGTCAGGCCGCTGGAGCCGCCGGACCCGGGCTTGCCGCCCATCGCCCGCTTGACCGCCGCCAGGTGGCGCTGGCGCCAGCGGGTCACCCGTTCGGCGACGTCCAGCAGCGCCTCCGCCAGCGGCAGCAGTCCGGCGTGCTCCGGCTCGCCGTAGACCCGCCGCCAGGCGGCCGCGACCGCCTCGTTGGCCCGGTGCCGCTGCTCGGAGACGGTGTCCGGCACGGCCAGGCCGCGGCGGGCCAGCAGCGCGAGCGCGTCGTCGTACAGGCCGGGGGAGCGCAGCGCTTCGGTCAGCTCGGCGAGCGTCCCCGGGCTGTCCCGGTACATGTTCAGCAGCGCGGGGTTCTTGTTGCCGAGCAGGAACTCCAGGTGCAGGAAGGCCGCGGACTGGAAGCCCGAGGCCTCGCCGAACAGCGGGCGGAAGGAGTTGAACTCCTGCGGCGTGAGCGTGGCCAGCAGGTCCCAGGACTCCACCAGCACGTCCTGGACGTGGGTGCCCCGGCGCAGCGCGGCCAGCGCGCCCGGCAGGTCGTCCGCGCGCAGCGCGTGCTGGGCGAGCGTCCACTCGTGCCGCAGCAGGCCGAACAGCAGTTCCATCACCTGGGTGGTGACGATGAACGACAGTTCGGCGGGCGTCTCGCTGAGCGGGTGCTGGAGGCTGTGCAGCTCGTCGAGCCGGACGTAGCGCGCGTACGGGGTGCCCCGCTCCGGCTCGTCGGTCCGGCCGAACGACAGGTTGGGCCTCTCCACCGTGTCGTGCCCCATGCCCGATCCCTCCAGACGTCATCGGCGAGTACCGGGGCCCCATTGTGCGGCGGCCCGGCGCGCATTTGAATGGGCGGCGGGCACGGCAACCGCGGCCGTGCCTGTCGTTCGAGAGGTGTTTTCCCGATCCTCTTCACGATCGCAAAGCAGCGGTATCCAGCCAACCGGACCACACCCTCGGGAGCCGTCGTGGACGCCGTCGACCGCCGCCTGCTGGCCGAACTCCAGGCCGACGCTCGGCTCTCCTACAACGAACTCTCGCGCCGGGTGAGCCTGTCCGCACCCGCCGTGGCCGAACGGGTCCGCCGCCTGGAGGCCGACGGGGTGATCACCGGTTACCACGCCCACGTCGACCTCACCCGCTCCGGCCTGCCGATCACCGCGCTGGTGCAGCTCCAGTGCTACGGCCCGCGCTGCGTGCTGCGCGACCCCGCGGTGGCCGGCTGGCCGGAGGTGCTCCAGTTGCACCGGGTCACCGGCGGTGCCTGCTGCGTGCTGCTGGTCGCCGTTCCGGGAATGGCCGATTTCGAGGCCCTCATCGACCGCCTCGGCGGCTACGGGCAGCCGGCCAGCTCGATGATCCTCTCCAGCCCCGTTCCCTGGCGGCCGGTGGTCGCGCCCGGAGCCGGCCGATAGGTTCCTGCCCATGCCGATCGACCGTCACATCCTGTTGCTCCCGGGCAGTCTGCGCGCCGGGTCCGTCAACGAGACCGTGCTGCGCACCGCCGCCGCCGTGGCCCTGGCCACCGAGGGCGTCGCGGTGACCTACTACACCGGGCTGGCGGAGCTGCCGCACTTCAACCCGGACCTCGACACCGACCCGCTGCCGGAGCCGGCCGCCGCGCTGCGGGCGGCGGTCGAGGCCGCCGACGCCCTGCTGATCTGTACACCCGAGTACGCCGGGACCCTGCCGGGCGCCTTCAAGAACCTGCTGGACTGGACGGTCGGCGGCATGGAGATCGCGGACAAGCCGGCCGCCTGGATCAACGCCGCCGGGACCGGCCGGGGCCTGGGCGCCGAGGCGGCGCTGGGCACGGTGCTGCGCTACGCGGGGGCGGCGGTGGTCGAGGCGGCCTGCGTCCGGGTGCCGCTGGCGCGCGGGGACGTCGGCGCGGACGGGCTGGTCGCCGACCCGCTGGTGCGCGACCGGATCGGCGAGGCGCTGCTCCGGCTGGCCGCGGCCGCCTGAGCCGCACCCGGGCGTCCGCCGCCCGCCCCGCTGCGCCGCGCGCCCGCCGACCGGTTCAGTGCGCCGCGAGCAGGTCCACGCCGAGCCCGGCCAGCCCCTTCAGGAACAGCTCGACGCCGACCGCCGCGAGCAGCAGGCCGAGCAGCCGGGCGACCACCTCCAGCGAGGTCCGGTGGGTGCGCTGCATCAGCGGGGCGAGCGCGGCGACGCACACGTAGTTGACCACCACCACGGCGACGTACGCGCCGGCCACGGTGGCGTGCCAGCTCCAGTCGTCCTTGGTGAGCGAACCGACCAGGACCGCGGTGACCGCGAGCGGGCTGGCCAGGTACGGCAGCAGCAGTTCGCGGATGCCGTCCGCCAGCGGGCTGGCCAGGTGCTCGTCGGTCTCGTCGGCGCCGGCGCCGAGGTGGACGCCGAAGACCAGCGCGACCGCGTAGACGAAGAAGATCAGCCCGCCGGCCAGCTGCAGGGACTGGTCGCTGATGTGGAACAGGGAGGTGACGAAGTCGGCGCTGAAGGCGAGGGCGACGCCGATCACCGCCGAGATGAGCGAGCTCCAGGCCGCCAGGCGCCGCAGTTCCCCGGTGGTCCGGGTGGGGGCCAGCCGGGCGAAGGACAGCAGGACCTTCGGCGGGCCGACCACGGCGAAGAGGGCGATGAAGGCACTGCTCAGGTCGAAGACGAACATGCGCCAAGCATCGCCGTGACGATCACCGCCGTCCGGCTGCCACGCTTGGGTCCGGATTATTCCCGTCCGCATCGTTATTCGCCCGAACGGCCGCCCCGGGTCGATCCTTCCGGCGGTTTCGGCTGCGATGGAAGCCGGACCACCCCTCCGCGCCGCGGAGGGCTCCCGAAGGGGACTAGGACATGGCTCTGAACCGTAGTGACCTGGGCCTGCTCGCCCTGCGCGGTGCCGTCGGCGGGGTGCTGATCGCCCACGGCACCCAGAAGCTGTTCGGCTGGTTCGGCGGTGGCGGCCTGGACGGCACCGCCAAGGCGATGGAGGCGATGGGTTTCCACCCGCCGCGGCGCAGCGCCCTGGCCGCGGGCCTCGGCGAGGCGGGCGGCGGCGCGCTGCTGGTGGCCGGGCTGGCCACGCCGGTGGCGGGCGCGGTGGTGGCGGGGACGATGGCGGGCGCGGTCGCGGTGCACGCGCCGTCCGGGTTCTTCGCGATGTCCGGCGGCTACGAGTACCCGGCGTTCCTGGGTGCCACCGGTCTGGCGCTGGGCCTGGCCGGACCGGGCCGGTACTCGCTGGACCACCTGACCGGGCACGCCTTCAACCGGTCGTCGACCGGCCTGCTGGCCTTCGTGGCGAGCGCGGCCTCGGCCTACGGGGTGGTGGCCCGCCGCCGGCACGCCGTCCGGCTGGCGGAGGAGCGCGCGGCGGTGGAGGCGCAGACGCAGGAGGGCTCCGGGCTCTCCTGAGGGCGGGGGCCGGGGCGGCGCGGGGTCACCCGAACGTCCCGGCCCTGGTGGCGGACGCCTCCCCGGCCCCGGAACGTGGGCGGGGAGGCGTGCCGGGCGGACCGGCACCGGCCGGCCCCTGGAGCGGGCCGCCCCCACGGCCAGAATCGAGGACCCCGATGGACCGCCACCCGACCCGCCGCGCCGCGGCTCCGCCCCGGCCGACCGCCGCCGACCCGCACGCCCCCGCAGTCCGCCGCCCGCGCCGGGCCCTGGCCGCGGCGGTGGCCGCCGCCCTGCTCGGCGGGGCCGCGCTGGCCGGCTGCTCCGACGACGGGGACGGCGGCGTCACCGGCAGCGCGGCCTCCTCGGCCGCCGCGCAGGCGGGTTCGGCGATCGCCGGTGCCGCCTCCGCCGCGGCCTCGGCGGCGAGCGAGGCGCTGGGCACGGCGGCGGGCGGGCTCACCTCGTCGGCGGCCTCCGCGGTCGCGTCGGCGCAGGCGGCGGCCTCCTCGGCGATCGCCGGCATCAAGGGCGGCCTGGACGCGAAGGGGGACGTCGCGGCCGGCCCGGTGACCATCGTGGACGGCAAGGCCGAGACCACGCTGACGGTCACCAACCACGGGCAGAACACCAGCAAGTACGTGATCCAGGTCAATTTCACCGACGACAGCGGCAATGTGCTGGACGTGGCGGCGGTGACCGTGCCGGACCTGGCGGCGGGTCAGAGCACCGAGGTGGAGGCCCGCAGCAACCGGGATCTCACGGGTTCGGTGAAGGTCGCCGTCGCCAACGCCGTGCGGTACTGAGCGCCGCCGGCCCGCTCCGGGCGGACCGCCGAACCCCGGGCGCCCCTGCTGACCCGCAGGTCAGCGGGGGCGTCGGGGTTCCCGGGGAACCTTAACGGCGGCTCAAGCCTCAACATCACCCCTTGACGGGGTAGTTGGTCTAGTCCATTTTAGTGCCCAGGTGCAGGGAGCCCCTGAACCGGCGTCAGCGGTCCGCCGCGGGCGCCGGTTCGGCTTATCCCGGCGTCCGTCAAGGCATGTTCCGCTCGATTCCCCCATCCCGTTCTGTCATGTCCCGGTCGTGCGGCCCCACCCCGCACCTGCGTCCCGGGACGCGGCGGAATCCCCCACACCCAGGAGTCACGCACCCATGCTCCGTTCACGCATCGAAAGGGCCGGGGCGCCGGTTCAGGAGGACGGCCGTCGCAAGCGGTCCAAGAGCCTGACCGCGATCGCCGCCGGCACCACGGCCTCCCTGCTGCTCGGCGCGGGCCTCGCCCTCACCGGCGGCGCCACCGCCAACGCCGCCGTCGGCAACAGCACCGGCGCGCCCGCCACCAGCGGTGGCATCAAGGTCGCCTACTTCGACCAGTGGTCGATCTACGCCAACGCGTACTACCCCAAGACGATCCAGGACACCGGCGTCGCCGGGCAGCTGGACTACATGATCTACTCGTTCGCCAACATCCACCCCACCAACCTCACCTGTTTCCAGGCCACCAAGGCCTCGAGCCCGGACGAGAACAACCCGAACGCGGGTGACGGTGCGGGTGACGCGTTCGCGGACTACCAGAAGAGCTTCGGCCCGGACATCTCGGTCGACGGCGTCGGCGACGTCTGGGGCCAGCCGATCGCGGGCAACTTCAACCAGCTGAAGAAGCTGAAGGCGAAGAACCCGAACCTCAAGATCCTGATCTCGATGGGCGGTTGGACGTACTCCAAGTACTTCTCCGCGGCGGCCGCCACTGACGCCTCGCGCAAGAAGCTGGTCTCGTCCTGCATCGACATGTTCATCAAGGGCAACCTGCCGGTCGACGCCGGCTACGGCGGCCCGGGCTCGGCGGCCGGCGTCTTCGACGGCATCGACATCGACTGGGAGTACCCGGGCGGTGGCGGCCACACCGGCAACCTGTCGAGCCCGAACGACAAGCAGAACTTCACCCTGCTGCTGAAGGAGCTGCGTGAGCAGCTCGACGCGCAGGGCAAGGCCGACGGCAAGCAGTACTACACCGCGGCCGCGGTGGGTGCCGGTCAGGACAAGATCAAGAACGTCGAGACCGACAAGATCGGTCAGTACTTGAACTTCCTCGACCTGATGACGTACGACATGCACGGCGGCTGGGACGCGAAGGGCCCGACCAACCACCAGGCCCCGATCTACTCCGGTCCGAACGACCCGATGACCCCGATCCCCGGTGGCACCGGCAAGTACTCGATCGACGACGCCGTCAAGGCGTACACCGTGGGCGACCCGCAGTACGGCATCGCGGGCGGCTTCCCGGCCAAGAAGATCAACGTCGGCGTGCCGTTCTACTACCGCGGCTGGACCGGCGTCCAGAACAACGGCAAGAACGGCCTGTTCCAGCCCGCCACCGCCCCGGCCCCGGGCGCGGCCCTGTCGGGCAACGTCCCCGGCATCCAGATGTACAAGGAGCTGGCCGGCTTCGTCGACAACCCGGCGAAGACCTTCTGGGACGAGGACGCCAAGGCCTCCTACTTCTACGACGGCAACGTCTTCTGGTCCGGTGAGGACGCCCGCTCGATCCAGGCCAAGCTGGACTACGCGCACTGCAACGGCCTCGGCGGCTCCTTCGCCTTCTCGCTGTACGACCTGGGCAACAAGCCGGCGCTGTTCAACAAGATGGTCGAGGCGACCAACGGTTCGGCCGCGGGCTGCCCGGCCCCGCCGGTGACCCCGACGCCGACCACCACGCCCACCACGACGCCGACCACGACGCCGACCACCACCCCGACCACGACGCCCACCACCACGCCGACCACCCCGGCCGGCTGCGCGGGCGCCCCGAGCTGGGACTCGGCCGCCACCTACGCGACCCCGACCAAGGTCTCCTGGAAGGGTCACTACTACACCAACAAGTGGTGGACCAAGGGCGACGACCCGAGCGCCAGCGGCGCCTGGGGCGTGTGGACCGACAACGGCCCCTGCTGACCCGGCACTGATCGGATGAGGGCCTGACGGACCCTCGCACCGCTGCACGAAGAGTCCGGCCCGCCGGGGGAGATCCCCGGCGGGCCGGACTTTCGTCGTTCCCGCGGCCGCCTCAGGCCGGGCCGGCGGTGCGTCCGAGGGCGTCCGGCTGGCTCTCCTCGATCCGGCGCATCATCCGGGCCAGCATCCCGGACAGCACGGTGCGGTCCTCGCCGACGATGTCCTGGAGCAGCTCCTCCTCGAAGACCGCGGCCATCCGCATCGACTCCAGCCACTTGTCCCGGCCGAGCTCGGTCAGCTCGATGATCACCCGGACCCGGTTGGCCTCGTCCCGCTCCCGGGTGACCAGCTCCTCGGTGACCATCCGGTCGATCCGGTGGGTCATCGCGGCCGGGGTGAGCCCCAGACGCTTGGCCAGCTCCCCGGGCCCGAGCCGGTACGGGCTGCCGGAGACCACCAGGGCCTTGAGCACCTCCCACTCGGCGGAGGTGATTCCGAGCACAGTCAGCTGCCGGTCGTAGGCGACGGTCATCCGCCGGGCGACCCGGGAGAGCGTCTGCACGATGGTCTCCACCTGCGGGTCGACGGTGGGGAATTCCCGCTGGTAGAGGGCCACCTGCTCGGCGATGCCCAGCTCGCGGGGGGTGGCCGGCGCGGGCTTCTCTGCAGTCATGCGGACCAGTGTCCCATGTGTGATGCACTCCTTAAGCCTTTGACTCAGCACTCTTCTGGTGCTAAGACTTTAGAGTCAAACTTTAGCTCTTAAGTCTTCTTCCCTTAAGAGTACGCAACGAAAACTGACGGAGCCCTGACGCCTCCGTCCGCAATGAAGGGGTGTGCACGGTGACCGGCACGGTGAAGCAGCAGAGGCAGCAGCGACGCGGGGCGGGCGGCCCGCTGCGCCGCGTCCAGATCGGAAACGCGCTCAGCGCGTTCGGCAGCGGATTCACGATGCCGTACATGTTCGTGTACGTGGACCAGGTGCGCGGGCTGGGCCCGCTCGCCGCCGGGATGGTGTTCACCGTCTTCGCGCTGGCCGCGCTCGCCGTCCTGCCGTTCACCGGCCGCGGCATCGACCGCTACGGGCCGCGCCCGGTGCTGCTGGCCGGCGCCGCGCTGGCCGCCGCCGGCGCGTTCGCCTTCGGGCACGCCACCGGCACCCCGGCGCTGCTGGTCTCCTCGTTCCTGTTCGGCGCGGGCGTCACCACCTGCCAGCCGGCGCTCGCCACGATGATCGTCCGCTGCTCCACCGCGGCGACCCGCTCGCACGCCTTCGCGCTCCAGTTCACCCTGATCAACCTGGGCATGGGCATCGGCGCGCTGGTCGGCGGGCAGATCGTGGACGTCGCCGACCCGGCCAGCCTGACCCGGCTGTTCACCATCGAGGCCGCGACCTTCCTCGGCCTCGCCCTGGTGACCGGCACCGCCCGGATCCCGAAGGCCGCGCCGCTGCTGGTCCAGGAGAAGACCGACGGCCCGCAGGGCCTGCGCGCCCTGCTCGCCGACAAGGCCATGCTCCGGCTCAGCATCCTCGCCGGGCTGATCTTCTTCACCTGCTACGGCCAGTTCGAGTCCGGCGTCGCCGCCTTCGCCACCGACACCGTCGGCACCGCCCCGTCCACCCTGGGCATCGCCATCGGCGCCAACGCGCTGACCATCGTGGTGCTCCAGATGTTCGTGGTGCGGATCACCGCCCGCCGCCGGCGCACCACCGCGATGGCCGCAGCTGCCGTGGTCTGGCTCGGCGCCTGGACGATGGCCCTGGTGGCCGGCCTGGTCCGGACCGAGGCGGTGGCCGCCACGGTCGCGATCGTCTCGATCTACGCCCTCTTCGGCGTCGGCGAGTCCCTGCTCGCCCCCACCATGGGCCCGATGGTCGCCGAGCTCGCCCCGGCCCGGCTGCTCGGCACCTACAACGCCGGGTACGCCCTGGTGAAGCAGGTCGCGATCGCCGTCGGCCCGGCGGTGGGCGTGCTGCTGGTCGGCTCCGGCACCTGGCCGCTCTACCTGGCCGCGATGGCCGGCTGCACCGTGCTGATCGTCGTCCTGGCGCTGCGCCTGCGGCCGTACCTCACCGCGGCCCAGGACAACGCGGCCGACGGTCCGGCCGGGGACGAGGAGGCCCCCGCGGCCCCGGTCCGCGCCCCGGCCCGGCCGGTCCGCGAACTGCAGACCGCGGCGTAGCAAGGCGCCGACGGGCGCCGGACAGGTCACCTGTCCGGCGCCCGTCGCGCTTGGTTTCGCGCCCCCCGGCACATAGTGTCGGTGGCTGTCGGCCGTCCGGCCGCGGTCACACGGGCCCGTGCAGGCCGCCCCCGGCCGACGCGGGCCGGCCGCGGCCACCGGCGCAACCCGTCGGCGGCCGGCACAGGCGAGACAGGCGAACCGGCGAGGCAACCGACACCATGACCCAAGCGGCGCTTAACCACCCCCCGGCGGCAGCGGCCCCGGCCGACCCGGCACCGGAACGGCGGGGGCTGCTGCGCCGGGCGGCGGACCGCTCCGACTGGCTCGGACCGATCGCCGTGGCGCTCTTCGCCGGGCTGCTGCGGTTCTGGAACCTCGGCTACCCCAACGCCTTCGTCTTCGACGAGACCTACTACCCCAAGGACGCCTGGTCCCTGCTCCGGCAGGGATACGAGGGCAACTGGCCGGAGCACGCGAACGAGCAGGTCCTGGCCGTCCCGCAGCAGATCCCGCTCACCTCGGCGCCCGAGTTCATCGCCCACCCGCCGCTCGGCAAATGGGTGATCTCGCTCGGCGAGTGGGCCTTCGGCCTGAACCCCTTCGGCTGGCGGTTCATGACCGCGCTGCTCGGCACCCTCACCGTGCTGATGCTCGCCCGGATCGGCCGCCGGCTCTTCGGCTCCACCCTGATCGGCTGCACCGCCGCCCTGCTGATGGCCGTCGACGGCCTCCAACTGGTGATGAGCCGGGTCGGCCTGCTCGACGGCGTCCAGATGTTCTTCGTGCTGGCCGCCTTCGGCGCGCTGCTGATCGACCGCGACCGCACCCGGGCCCGGCTCGCCGCCGTGCTGCCCGACCGCGGCGGGGACACCGTCCGGCTCGGCTGGCGGCCCTGGCGGATCACCGCCGGGCTCTGCCTGGGCGCCGCCGCCGGGGTCAAGTGGAACGGCGCCATGGTGCTCGCCGCCTTCGGCCTGCTCACCGTGCTGTGGGACCGGTCCGGCCGCCGCTGGGCCGGCGCCCGCCGCCCCTGGCGCTCGATGCTGCGCCTCGACGCGCTGCCCGCCTTCCTCGCCATGGTCGGCTCCGCGTTCACCGTCTACGTCGCCGGCTGGGCCGGCTGGCTGTTCACCGGCGGCGGCTTCGACCGTCACTGGGCCGACGACCGGGCCGGGCTCTCCCCGGACAGCGTGCTCGGCGTCGGACTGCCGCAGGTGTCGATGAGCTGGGTGCCCGCGCCGCTGCGCAGCCTCTGGCACTACCACTCCCAGATGTACGACTTCAACACCGGCCTGAGCAGCCCGCACACCTACCAGTCCAACCCGTTCAGCTGGCTGGTCCAGGGCCGCCCGGTCTCCATGTACTGGGAGCAGGTGCCGGCCGGCGAGCGCGGCTGCACCGCGTCCGGCGGCTGCGCGGCGCAGATCCTCGGCCTGGGCACCCCGCTGCTCTGGTGGACCGCCTGCTTCGCCCTGCTCTACCTGCTCTGGCGCTGGTTCTTCCGCCGGGACTGGCGCTCCGGCGCGGTGCTGTGCGGCGTGGCCGGCGTCTACCTGCCCTGGTTCCAGTACCAGGAGCGGACGGTCTTCTCCTTCTACATGGTGGTGCTCGTCCCCTTCCTCTGCCTGGCCGTGGCGCAGATGCTGGGTGCGATGCTCGGGCCGGAGGGCTGTCCGCCCGAACGGCGCCGGATCGGCGCGGTCGGCGCCGGGCTGATCGTGCTGGCGATCATGGCCTGCTTCGCCTTCTTCTACCCGCTGTACACGGCGGAGGTGATCCCGATGACGTCCTGGCAGGACCGGATGTGGTTCACCGGCTGGATCTGAGCGGTGCTCCGGCTCGCCGACGGGGAGCGGCTGCTGCCGGTCACCCCGGGGCTGGGCGCGGCCACCGCCGTGCTGCTGCTGGCGGCCGTCGCGGTCGCCGGGTGGGGGCGGCTCGGCCACGGCCGCGCCGTCCTGCGGGCCGGGCTGCGAGCGGTGGTGCAGCTGGCCGTCGTCGCGCTGGTGATCACCTGGGTGGTCGGTTCGCGCTGGTGGTCCGCGCTCTTCGTGCTGCTGATGTTCTCGGTCGCGGTGCGCACCGCCGGGCGGCGGATGGTGCCGGCCCCCGGGCGCGGCTGGCCGTGGGCGGCCGTGCCGATCGGGGCCGGGGTGCTGCCGGTGCTCGTCCTGCTGCTCGGCAGCGGACTGCTGCCGCCGAAGGGCCTGTCGGTGATCCCGGTCGCCGGCATCCTGATCGGCGGTGCGCTCACCGCCACCTCGCTGTCCGGACGGCGGGCAATGGACGAGCTGCGCCAGCGGCACGGCGAGGTCGAGGCGGCGCTGGCGCTCGGCTTCGAGGAGCGGGACGCCCGGATGGAGATCTGCCGCACCGCCGCCGCCACCTCGCTCGTCCCGGCGCTCGACCAGACCCGGACGGTGGGCCTGGTCACCCTGCCGGGCGCCTTCGTCGGGATGCTGCTCGGCGGGGCCTCGCCGGTCCAGGCGGGCGCGGTGCAGCTGTTCGTCCTGGTCGGGCTGCTGGCGGTGGAGTCGGTGGCGGTCGTGGTCGTGCTGGAGCTGGTGGGGCGGGGTTTGGTCGACGCCCGGCGGCCGGGAGAGGTGATCGGGTAGGCTGACGGCGTTGAAGGGGAGTAGCCCTCCACCGGACCGTCGACATACTGGCCCCCTCGGGGCCCGGCGCCCGGGGCACCGCGATCGTGTGACGGTGCCGGCGAGACCTTCGGCCGCAGTGCTGTGTGTACGGGCGCGCGTCGTGCGCGTTCCGTGGATTGCCAACCAGCGCTGTCGGGCCGGAGCGACCCCTGACGGAGCTGCTGCGGGCCGGCAGCCCCAACCCGAGGGACACCACCCCCGATGAGTCTGACCGTCGCCGCGATCACCTTCGGCATCATCTTCCTGTCGGAACTGCCCGACAAGACCGCGCTGGCCAGCCTGATGCTCGGCGCCAAGTACCGGGCGAGCTACGTCTTCGCCGGGATCGCCGCCGCCTTCGCCCTCCAGGTGGGCATCGCCCTGGTCGCCGGAAAGCTGCTCTCGCTGCTGCCGCACCGCTGGGTGGAGGGTGTCACCGGCGTGCTGTTCCTGGCCGGCGCGGCGATGCTGCTGTTCCACGGCGGGGACGACGAGGACGGGCACGCCGCCAAGGAGCCGTCCGCCAACAGCTTCTGGAAGGTGGCCGGGGCCAGCTTCGTGGTCGTGGCGGTCGCCGAGTTCGGCGACCTGACCCAGATCATGACCGCCAACCTGGCCGCCAAGTACGCCGACCCGCTCGCCGTGGGCCTGGGCGCCTGGCTGGCGCTGTGCGCGGTGGCCGGGATCGCGATCCTGGGCGGGCAGAAGCTGCTGAAGCACGTTCCGATGAAGATGATCATCCGGGTCGCGGCGAGCGTGATGATCCTGATGGCCGGGTTCAGCATCTTCCAGGCGATCACGGGCTGACGCGGGCGGCCCCCGCACCCCGCCGTCCGTTCAGCAGCCGGTGCGGTTGTCCAGGGCGGTGCGGGTGCTGGGGCCGTAGACGCCCCGTGTGTCGCCCCGGATGCCGTTGATGTCCTGGAAGTACGTGACCATGAGCTCGGTGCGGTCGTCGTACTTGCCGGTCGGGGGCAGCTTCTGCCAGCAGATCACGATGCCGAGTTTGCGCTGGAGCGCCAGGACGTCGGGCCCCTCCATGCCGCGCTCCAGGGTGCGGACCGTCGGGGTGGGGTCCGGGGTCGGGGTGGCGGTCGGGACCGGCGGCGCGGTGGTGGGCGCCGGGGGAGCCGGGGTGGGGGCCGGGGCCGGGGGCGTGGTCACCGGGTCGGGTGCCGGGGCCGGGACCGGGGCCGGGGGAGCGGCGGCCTCCGTGGTGGCGGGTGCGGCCGGCGGCGGGGTGGCGGCGGTCGTCCGGGGCGGGGAGGGTTTGGCGCTCGTGCGGGCCGGGGTCGGCGTCGGCGCCGCGGTGGGGGTCTCCTCGGCGGGCGGCGGTGCGCTCGGGCTCGGTTCGGCCGGGGTGGTCGGGTCCACCGGTGCGAGGCCGAGCGTGGCGGTCGGCGCGGGGGCGGCCCGGTCGTCCGGCTCGGAGGAGGGCGTGATCGCGTAGGCGAGGCCCACGGTGACCGCCAGCAGGCCCGCGCCGGCCGCGATCAGCAGGCCCTTGCGGCGCGCCAGCGGGCCGCGGGCCTGCTGTTGCTCCGCCGCGCGCCGGGCGGCCCGGCCGCCGCCGGGAGCGGCGGCCGCGGGGGCGGTGGCGAACGGGAAGACGCCCAGCTCGTCCTCGGCCTCGCCGTCGGCGGGTGGGGTCTCGGCGGGGGAGCTCTCAGCCGTGGCGGGGGCGGGCGGCTGCGGCGGGAACGCCGGGGCGGAGGCGACGGGCGGCAGCACGGTGGTCGCGTAGGCGTCGGCGTCCGGGCCCAGCGGGGGAGCGGCGGGGGGCGCCACCGGCGGTCCGGCCGGCGGCGGGCCGGGTGTCGGCGGGCTGGGTGTCGGCAGCACGGTGGTGGCGAACGGGTCGGTGGCCCGCGGCCCCGGCGGCGGGTTCTCCACGATCGGGCCGACGGCCTGCGGCACGTACGGGCGGACCAGCGGCGGGCCCTCCAGGTGCGGCAGGACGGCGGTCTCGTCGAGGCTGCCGTCCGGGACGAGGCAGTGGCACCCTGCGGAGCGTGCGGTGCCGCACGTCGGGCAGTGCTGGTCCGGCATCGGCCGGCCCTCCTCGGTGTCTCGGTCGGTAGCGGTCGCGGTCTCGGACCCGGGCTGCGGTCGGACTGGGGTTCAGGCGGTGGACGGGCCTGATTATGCAGGACGTGCCTGAGAGGGGACAGGGCGGTCCGGCCCGTCGCGGGGGCCTTGTGCCGGTTGGTGGGGGTTGGGGATCGATGAACGGTCGATGCGCCGATGTGAACGTCCTGATATCGGACGGTTTTACGTTCGGCTCAACTGAAAAAGCGCAAAATGGTGCATTTCTGACAGCATGGTGAGTCGGAACTGATCACCGCCGAACCGCTACGGATACGGAGGCGCCATGACGGATCCGATCGCCGCGTCCGACCGGGTCCCGGCGGGCGAGCCGGGCCCGCCCCGGGCCGCCGGGGGCAATCTGTGGGTGCCGATCGGCGCCCTGCTCCTGGCGATGCTGCTCGCGGCGCTCGACCAGACCATCGTCTCCACCGCCCTGCCCACCATCGTCAGCGACCTCGGCGGCCTGGAGCACCTCTCCTGGGTGGTCACCGCCTATCTGCTGGCCTCCACCGCGGCCACCCCGCTCTGGGGCAAGCTCGGCGACATGTACGGCCGGAAGGTGTTCTTCCAGGCGTCCATCGTGATCTTCCTGCTGGGCTCGGTGCTCTGCGGCATCGCCCAGAACATGGGCGAGCTGATCGCCTTCCGCGCCCTCCAGGGCCTGGGTGGCGGCGGCCTGATCGTGCTCTCCCAGGCCATCGTCGGCGACCTCGTGCCACCCCGGGACCGCGGCAAGTACCAGGGCGTCTTCGGCGCCGTCTTCGGTGTCACCAGCGTGCTCGGGCCGCTGCTCGGCGGGCTGTTCGTCGACAACCTCAGCTGGCGCTGGGTGTTCTACGTCAACCTGCCGGTCGGCGTGGTCGCGCTCGCCGTGATCGCGGCCGTGCTGCACGGGTCGGAGACCCGGCACCGGCACCGGATCGACTACCCCGGCACCGTGCTGATCGCCGCCGTCGCCACCTGCCTGGTGCTGGTGACCTCGCTCGGCGGTACGACCTGGGCGTGGGACTCCTGGCAGATCATCGGCCTGGGCGTGCTCGGGCTGGTCCTGCTGCTGGCCTTCGTCCTGGTGGAGCGGACCGCCGTCGAACCCGTCCTGCCGCTGCGGCTGTTCCGCTCCCGGACGTTCAGCCTGGTGGCCGTCATCTCCTTCGTGGTCGGCTTCGCGATGTTCGGCGCGCTGACCTATCTGCCGACCTTCCTCCAGGTCGTCATGGGCGTCTCGCCGACCATGTCCGGCATCCACATGCTGCCGATGGTGATCGGCATGCTGATCACCTCGATCGGATCCGGTCAGATCGTGGCCCGCACCGGTCACTACCGAGTCTTCCCGATCGCCGGCACGGCCGTCACCGTCGTCGGCCTGCTGCTGCTCTCGCTGCTCGACGAGCACACCAGCACATTTGTGATGAGCTGCTACTTCCTGGTGTTCGGCCTCGGCCTCGGCCTGGTGATGCAGGTGCTGGTGCTGATCGTGCAGAACTCGGTCGGCTACCAGGACCTCGGCGTCGCCACCGCCGGCGCCACCTTCTTCCGCTCCATCGGCGCCTCCGTCGGCGTCTCGGTCTTCGGCACGGTCTTCGCCTCCGGCCTCAACAGCCGGCTGATGGACGTCCTGGCCGGCGTCCCGCTGCCGCCCGGGTTCGGTCTCGACGCGATCAGCTCCGACCCGCGCATCATCGACCAGTTGCCCGCCGCCGTCCAGGACGGGATCCACCACGCCTACTCCGAGTCGATCACCCGGGTCTTCCTGTACGCGATGCCGGTGGCCGCGGTCGCCTTCGTCCTCTCGCTGTTCCTGCGGGAGCAGAAGCTGCGCAGCACCGTGACCGCCCCCGACCTGAGCGAGTCGATCGGCGTCAACCCGGTGGAGCGCTCCTCGCTGGACGAGATCAGCCGGGCCCTGTCGGTGCTGAGCACCCGGGAGGCGCGGCGCGACCTCTACAAGCGGATCACCGCCGCCGCCGGACTCGACCTCAAGCCCGCCTCCAGTTGGATGCTGCTCCAGATGCACCATCACGGGTCCGTGGAGCCCGCCGAACTGGCGGAGCGTCGGATCGTCCCGTTCGCGGTGGTGGAGGAGGCGGTGCGCGAGGTCGAGGGCCGCGGCCTGGCCGCCCGCACCGGCGGACTGCCGCTGCGGCTGACCGAGCCGGGGGAGGCGGCGGCGCTGCAACTGGTCGCCGCCCGGCGCGCGCAGTTGTCGGCGCTCCTAGGCGACTGGGACGAGAAGCAGTTCGACGACCTCGCCGCGCTGCTCACCCGGCTGGCCTCCACGCTCGGCTCCGACCCCCGCGACCGCCCCGACCCGACCGGCCACGAACCCCCGTACCACGGCGAGGGCCGCTCTTTTTGACGGTCAGGCGCTGCCGAGCCACCGGGGGGTGTCCAACTGGAACGGGTCCCCGGGCGCGAGCGTCCGCAGCGCGTCCTCCAGCCCGCGCAGCCGCTCCTCGCCGCCGAACTGCCCGGCCCACTCCTCCCGGAGCTCGTCGAAGATCCGGGCCGAGCGGGCCAGGCCGTCGACCCCGTGCGCCGTCAGCCGGACCACCTTGCGCCGGGCGTCCGCCGGATCGCCGCCGCGCTCGACGTACCCGAGCCGTTCGAGCTGCTCGACGGTCTTGCCGGCCGCCTGCTTGGACACCCCGAGCCGCCGGCCCAGCTCGACGGCGGTGGTGCCGTCCGGCCCGACCGCCTGGAAGACGAACCCGTGCATCGGCCGCATGTCCGGGTGCCCCTCGCGGGCGAGCCGCTCGTGCAGCTCGTCGATGATCACCCGGAACGCGAACAGCAGCCGCAGCGGCAGCTCAAAACCCGGCCTGGCCTGCTCACTTGACACGATAGACAACCTCATTGACCATATAGACAATCAGGTTGTCCATTCTAGAGGAGTCACCCGGCCTTGTCCGTCATCCGCCTCGCCGACGCCCGCCGCACCGAGACCCCCAACGCCACCATGACCACCTGCGCCTCGCCCACCCAGGGCGGCACCGGCCTCTCGGTGTGGCGCGTCGACATGCCGCCGGCCCGTGTGGGCCCCCGGCACGCCATGGACACCGAGCAGGTGTGGACCCTCCTCACCGGCTCCGCCACCGTCGAACTGGCCGCCGGGGAACTCTCCCTCGGCGCCGGCGACACCCTCGTCCTCCCGGCCGACGCCCCCCGCCGGATCCGCACCGACGACGGCTTCACCGCCGTCGTCGCCTCCCCGGCGCCGTCCCTCGCCGTGAACCTGGAGACCGGGGACCGGGTGGCCCCGTCGTGGATCGTGTGAGGTGTAGCAGACTGCCTTCTCAGAACAACCCCGAGGAGGTACGGCGTGTCCGTCGTCAAGATCAATGTCCTGACCGTCCCCGCTGAGCAGCGGGAGGAACTGGAGAAGCGCTTCGCCGCCCGCGCCGGCGCGGTGGAGAACTCCGACGGCTTCGAGTACTTCGAGCTGCTCCGACCCGTCGAGGGCACCGACCAGTACCTGGTCTACACCCGCTGGCGCGACGAGGAGTCCTTCCAGGCCTGGCTCAACGGCCCCATGCGCGCCGCCCACCGCCCGGCCCCCAAGGACGGCGAGGCCCCCCAGCGCCCCGCCGCCACCGACTCCACCCTCTGGTCCTTCGACGTCGTCCAGGCCACCGGTCCCAAGGCCTGAGCCCGGTCCCACGCGGCCCCGGACCGTCCACGGACGGTCCGGGGCCGCGGCACGTCCGACACGGCGCGGCAAGCACGGAGCCGCGCCCACGCGGGGTGCGTGGACGCGGCCGTGGTGCGCGCCGCCGCGGTGTCGTTCCTACGGAACTCAGCGGGTGCGGCGGCTCCGGATCATCAGGAACACGCCCGTCGCGACGGCACCGAGCGCGGCGAGTCCGACGAGGGGCAGCAGCGTGGCGGCGTTGCTACCGGTCTCGGGGAGGTGGCCGCCGTGGTGCGGAGGGGTGGGCGGGGGCACGTGGGTCGGGTGCGGGCCCGGGGTGTGGCTGTGGGTCGGGTGCGGGCCCGGGGTGTGGCTCGGGCTCGGGCTCTGGGTCGGGCTCGGGCTCTGGGTCGGGCTCGGGCTCTGGGTCGGGCTCGGAGTCGGGGTGGGGCTCGGGCTCTGGGTGGGGCTCGGCGAGGACGTGGGGCTCGGGCTTGGGCTGGGGCTCGGGCTGGGGCTCGGGCTTGGGCTGGGACTCGGGCTCGGGCTCGGGCTGGGACTCGGGCTCGGGCTCGGGCTGGGACTCGGGCTGGGACTCGGGCTCGGGCTCGGGCTGGGACTCGGCACGGTGACCGGGACCTCGGTGCGGCAGCGCGGATCGGTCGAGCCCGACTGGCAGTTGTTCGTGAAGGTGCCGGAGGCGACGGTGTTGCGCAGCACCGCGTTGGCGGCCAACGGGGAGCGCACGGTGACGGAGTAGTCGATCGTCGCGCTGGCGCCGACCGGCAGGTCGCCGGTCCAGCTCAGCGTGGTGCCGGCGACCTGGACGATGCCGCGGTCCGCGGTGGCGTCGTTGTTGTACGTGGCCGAGTTCAGCACGCCGGACAGGTCGTCGGTCAGGGTGATGCCGGGGGCGTTCACCTGGCTGGTGTTGGTGACCTGGATCCGGTAGCGGACGGTGTCGCCGGGCTGGGCGGCGGCAGGGGTGGCCGTCTTGACGATGGTGTAGCCGGGGACCTCGGCGACGGTGTTGCGCACGGTGTTGCTGGTGCGCTCCTGGGGCCGCTGGGTCTGGATGCCCCGGAACTGGAGCGTGGCCGTGTCGTCGAGGTGGGTGCCGACGGCGGTCCCGTCGTCCACGGTGACCTGGAAGGCGACCGTCGCCTCGGCACCCGGGGCCAGGTCGGCGACCGTGCAGGTGACGGTCTGTCCGGCGGCCTGGCAGGCGGGGTTGGACCCGGCGACGAAGGTGGTGCCGGCCGGGATCTGGTCGGTCAGCGTGATGCCGGTGGCGGTGTCGAGGTCGGCGGTGGTGCCGTCCTGGTGCCGGTTGGCCACCGTGAAGGAGTAGGTGATGGTCTGTCCCGGGCCGACGAGTCCGGGCGGGTTGTCATCAGGGCTGCCGGGCGGGTTGTTGGCCTTGGTGATCCGGAGGTCCGGTTCGAGCGCGTCCACGGCGAGCCAGACGGCCTGGGGGTGCAGCGCGTCGCCCGCGCCGTTGATCTGCAGGACGGCCTGGGTGCTGTTGGCGGGGATCTTGCCGGTGACGTCGATCATCCGGGCGTCGTAGCCGTAGTTGTTGACCGGCGCGGGGTCGCGAGTGGTGATGTTGGTGCCGGTCCCGTCCGTCGCGACGTGGTCGATCCGGCCGGTGAAGGCGTTCTCGGTGGAGGTGCCGGTGGGGACGGGCATCGCCAGCAGCGTCAGGTTGTCGATCGCGGAGCCGACCAGCAGTTGGTCACCCTGGATCGGCACATCGCCGTCGCCGACGGTGACACCCATCAGGGCCGGCGGGGCCGTGGCGGGCGTGCGGATGCCGGAGAGGGTGAGCGTGGCCAGGTTGTCGGGGCTGCGCAGGAGCTGGTAGCCGTCCCAGACCTGGAGGTAGCGCAGCGGCTCCGCCTGGTCCTCGTAGGCGACCACCAGGGACCAGCCGCCCCAGCAGCCCACGTTGTTGCCGCCGAAGTTCTGGGCGGAGGAGCGTCCGGCGCAGGCCTGGATGTCCGCGACGGTGTAGCTGCCGGGGCCGGCGGCGCTGACCTCCGCGGTCACGTCCTTGACCGCGCCGGCGGCGAGCAGCGGCTCCGGCGGGGTGCCGCCGACCATCTGGTCGAACCAGTCGTAGGTGTCGGCGGTGATCTGCTCGTAGGAGGCGCTGCCGGGGACCTTCCAGGAGACCTGGTTGCCGGTGTTGATGTCCCCGGGCGTGCCGCTGGTGCTGGTGTTGGTCGGGTTGAACTGCCAGTACAGGCGGGCCGACAGCACCTGGGCCCCGGCCGGGATCACCAGTTGTGCGGAGGACGCGTTGTTGCCGGGCGCGTTCGGGTCGACCTTCACGTACTGGGTGCGGTTGTTGTTGGTGCCCTCGGTGTCGTTGCAGACCGAGCCGTCGCTGTCGTCACAGGTCAGGACCGAGTTCGACGCCATGGTGAGGTTGCCGTGCGCCAGCAGGTCCACCACCGGGTCCGGACCGATCGGCCGCTGCGTCCCGGCCCCTCGGTGCTTCGGCTTCGCAGCCGGGTGGACGGCCCGGTCGGCGGCGGCTCCGCCCGCCGCCGGGGCGTGCTTGGCGGGCGGTGCCGCCGCGAGCGGTGGAGCCAGGGCGGCGGCGCCGGCGCCGAGTGCCACGGCGAGCAGGGCCGAGAGCACGTGCGGCGGGCGCGGCCGCAGGTGTCGGACAGGGGACACGGGAACCTCGATGTCGGGAGGCGACGCGGACAGCAGAACCACGTACCTACGCCGACCGGCGTCCAATCGTGTCCGCCGGAACGTTCACACGGCTGGGGCACAAGATGATGACGGGCCGTCCGCCGGCGACGAGGAGCGCCGCCCCAGCCGGGCCCGGGCCGCACCACCGCCCCGGGCCCGCGGTGGCGGGGCGGGGGTCGGATCCAGTTCGGGGACGCACTGCTCGCGGCCTGCCGTGAGATCTACCCGCCTGAGAAGGAAGCGCTCGGGGTCCTTACGATCCGCCTGCATCTGCACCGAGAGGCCTGAGCCGTGGTGCGCCGTCTTGGGGCGCGCCGGGGTGTGCGTCTGCGCGCCCCCAGATCGGGTGATCCGGAGGGGTGATCCGCTGATTCGGGCTTGGGGGGTTGTTGATCGTGCTTACCGTGATGACGACATGAAAAGCCCCGGCGGTGCGCCAACACCCCGGGGACTGGCACCAGGAGAGAAGAGCTCCACGATGCGGATTCATCGTATCCCCAAGCACGTTCCCGGGTACACGATGCTGGACAACGGGCATGTCGTGCGGAAGCACTCGCTGTCGTGGGCGGCGCGGGGGTTGCTCGGGTATCTGCTCAGCCTGCCCGACGGCGCGCGTGAGGACGTGCGGACGCTGGCGGCGAAGAGTGTTGAGGGGCGGGCGACGGTCGCCCGGGCGTTGCGTGAGCTGGAGGCGGCCGGGCACTACGTGCGGCGGACGGTGCGTGACCCCGTGACCGGGCGGGTCAGGACGGTGGTCTCGGTGCACGAGGTGCCCGTCGCGGACAAGGCGGTTCACACGCTGCCGCCGGTTCCCGTGACCCCGGCCGCCGGGGCGCCCGGTGCCGGGAAGGCGGGAGGCCCCTCCTTGAGGGTAAGGACGGTGGGGTGCAAGGAACCTTCCGTCCTTCCGGTGGCGGTGGCGCCCCGGATGACGGAGGGGATGGGCCTGCTGATCGAACTCGGGCGGCGTGACCCGCGGTTGGCGTTGGCCGGCAAGCCCCTGGTGGATCAGGCGGTGCGGGTGGAGGGCCTGCTGGCGGGCGGGTGGTCGGCGGAGGCGCTGCTGGGCGTCCTGGCCGCGCCGTTGCCGGGGAGGGTGACGCACAGCGTTGCGGCGGTCCTCGGCGGGCGGTTGCTGAAGGTGCCGCCCGTTCCGGCGGGCAGGGGCGCCGAGGTGATGCCGGTGGTGGTGCCGCGTCCGAGGCGGCACGAGTGTCCGGGGCGGGAGGGGTTGTGCGGCCGTCCCGTCAGTGGGGTGGGGGAGTTGTGCACCGGCTGTCGTCCGGGCCGGACGGCGGATGGAAGGCGGCCGGGGCGGTGAAGGCGGCCCGGCGGGTGGCGCGGCGCAGGGCGCGCAGGACGGGGGTGCCGAGGGTGAGGCAGAGGACGACGGTGAGGGCGGCGCGGGGGAGGTCCCAGCCGAGGGAGGTGGTGAGGCAGTAGGCGGCGAAGCGGACCAGGTTGTCGGCGAGCGGGTCGCCGGGGATGAAGGAGATCGAGCTCGCCAGGCCCGCGATGTACGGCCAGCCCTGGAGGTTCATGATCACGCCGTAGAGGAGCGAGGCCACGGCTCCGTAGGCGGCGAGGAGGTGGAGCTCGCGGCGGCCGCGCAGCCGGGCGGGGCCGGGGAGCAGGCCGGCGCCGAGGCTGACCCAGCCCATGGCGAGCATCTGGAACGGCAGCCACGGCCCGACGCCGCCGGTCAGCAGCGCCGAGGCGAACATCGACAGCGCGCCGAGCACGAAGCCGAAGCCGGGACCGAGCACCCGGCCGGACAGCACCATCAGGAAGAACATCGGCTCCAGCCCGGCGGTGCCCGCGCCGAGCGGGCGCAGGGCGGCGCCGGCGGCGGCCAGTACGCCGAGCAGGGCCACCGACTTGGCGTCCAGCCCGGGTGCGCCGCCGCCCGCCGTACGGCCCTCGGAGATCTGGGCGACGACGACGGCGAGCAGCAGCGGGAGGAGGAGGGCGAACAGCCAGGGGGCGTCGGCGGAGTGGCCCACCAGGGCGGACCGGGTGGAGGCGAGCAGCGGCCAGCCGAAGCCCGCCACGCCGACCAGGGAGGTCAGGGCGAGGGCGGCCACCGAGCGGCGGCCGAGTGGGACGGGGCGGGCGAGCGGAGCCAGGGGCGGGTTCACTCGGCGGCCTCCGCGAGGGCGCCCGCGACCTGGTGGACGGTGAGCCACGGGCCCGGCGCCAGGATCTTGGCGACCTGCGGCGCGAACGCCGGCGAGCCGAGCACCACCTCGGGCGTCGGCCCGTCCGCGACGATCTCGCCGTCGGCCAGGACGGCCGTGCGGTGGGAGAGTTCGGCCGCCAGTTCGACGTCATGGGTGGCGAGCAGCACGGCGTGGCCCTCGGCGGCGAGGCCGCGCAGGATCTCCACCAGCCGGGCCTTGGCCGCGTAGTCGAGGCCCCGGGTGGGCTCGTCGAGCAGGATCAGCGGCGGGCGGGCGGTGAGCACCACCGCCAGGGCGAGGGTGAGGCGCTGGCCCTCGGAGAGGTCGCGCGGGTGGGCGTCGTCGTCGAGGCCGGGCAGCAGCCGTTCGACCAGGGCGCGGCAGGTGCCGGGCGCGGCGCCCGCGTCACGGTCGGCGGACGCGCACTCGGCGGCGACGCTCTCGCCGTACAGCAGGTCGCGCGGGTCCTGCGGGACGAGGCCGACCTGGCGGATCAGCTCGGCGGGCCGGGTGCGGTGCGGGGTGCGGCCGCCGACGGTGACCGAGCCGGAGGCGGGCGGGTGCAGGCCGACCAGGGTGCCGAGCAGGGTGGACTTGCCGGCGCCGTTGCGGCCCATCAGGGCGGTGACCTCGCCCGGGTGGAGGGTGAGGTCGACCCCGCGCAGGGCGGGGACGGGGCCGCGTCGCACCACCAGGCGGGAGGCGGTGGCGAGCGGCGCGCCGCGCTCCGCGGCGGCGGGCGGTACGGGCGGTCGCCGGCCGTCCAACCGGGTGCGCAGGGCGGCGGCCCGGCGGCGGGCGTCGCGGACGGTGAGCGGCAGCGGGCGCCAGCCGGCCAGCCGGCCGAGCCCGACCACCGGCGGGTGCACCGGCGAGTGCGCCATCACCTCGGCGGGCTCGCCCAGCACGGGCGGTTCGCCGGGGGTGAGCAGCAGCACCTGGTCGGCGTACTGGACCACCCGCTCCAGCCGGTGCTCCGCCATCAGCACGGTGGTGCCGAGGTCGTGGACCAGCCGCTGGAGCACGGCCAGCACCTCCTCGGCGGCGCCCGGGTCCAGCGCGGAGGTGGGCTCGTCCAGCACCAGCACGCGCGGGTGGACGGTGAGCACCGAGCCGATCGCGACCCGCTGCTGCTGGCCGCCGGAGAGCGAGGCGAGCGCGCGCCGGCGCAGGTCGGCCAGGCCGAGGAGGTCGAGGGTCTCCTCGACCCGGCGCCGCATCACGTCCGGGGCCAGGCCCAGGGACTCCATGCCGTAGGCGAGTTCGTCCTCGACGGTGTCGGTGACGAAGTGCGCGCGCGGGTCCTGGCCCACGGTGCCGACCAGGTCGGCGAGGTCGCGCGGGCGGTGCTCGCGGGTGTCGCGCCCGCCGACGGTGACCCGGCCGTGCAGCACGCCGCCGGTGAAGTGCGGGACGAGGCCGCTGACCGTGCCCAGCAGGGTGGACTTGCCGGAGCCCGAAGGGCCGACGAGCAGGCAGAGTTCGCCCTCGGGGACGGTGAGGTCGACGCCGCTGAGCGTGGGGGCCGCGGCGTCGGCGTACTGGACGCCGACCTGTTCGAAGGTGATCACGAGTTCCTCCGGGGCTCGGTCGCGTCGGCGGGGACGGCGGGGACGGCGGGGGCGGTGCGGTCGGCGGAGTCGGTGCGGTCGGTGGAGTCGGTGGATTCGGTGGAGTCGGTGGAGTCGGTGGATTCGGCCGGGGTCCGGGTGTCCGTGCTGGACGGCGGGGGCGGGGCCGCGAGCGCGGGGACCAGGCCGAGCAGCACGGCCGCCGCGGCGGCGGCCGGCAGGACGGGCGCGGTCGGCGGGACGACGGTGGGGGCGAAGGCGAGCGGGTCGAGCGAGGCGAGCCAGGCCGTGGACACGGCGACCGCGATCCCGGACCCGGCGGTGAGCCACTCGGGCAGCGCCCACGGATCGGGCCGGTAGCGGGTGCGGACCGAGCGCCGCCCGCCGAGCAGCAGCCCGGCGAAGGCGGCGGCCAGGCCGATCACCAGCACCGGCACCGCCCACCCGCCGCCGCCCGCCGTCAGCAGCCCGTACGCGGCCAGGCAGATGCCGAGCAGCCCGGTCAGGGTGAGGACGGCGGTGAGCACGGCGATCCGGCGCGGTACCGCGGCGGTGCGCCCGAACCCGCGGGTGTCCATCGCGGCCGCGAGCGCCACCGAGCGCTCCAACGCGCCCTCCAGGACGGGCAGTCCGACACTGAGCACGGCGGCGACACCGCGGTCGGTGCGTCCGCGCAGCCGGCGGGCGGCGCGCAGCCGTTGCACGTCGGCGACCAGGTTCGGCGCGAAGGTCATCGCGACCACGACGGCGACGCCCGCCTCGTAGAGCGCGCCGGGCAGGGTGCGCAGCAGCCGGGCCGGGCTGGCGAGGGCGTTCGCCGCGCCGACGCAGACCAGCAGGGTGGCCAGCCGCAGCCCGTCGTACAGCGCGGCGAGCAGGCCCTCGGCGGTCACCCGGCCGCCGATCCGCACGCCCTGCGCCCAGGCGGGGAGCGGGACTTCGGGGAGGGTGAACAGGACGTGGGTGCCGGGGACGGGGGAGCCGAGCAGCACGGCGAAGACCAGCCGGATGCCGAGCACCAGGAGGCCGAGGCGCAGGAACGCGCCGTAGGAGCGCGACCAGGGCGCGTCGCCGCGCCGGGCGGCGACCACGTAGCCGGCGACGGCGGCGAGCAGCAGCAGGGCCAGCGGGTTGGTGGTGCGGGTGGCGGCGGCGCCCAGGCCGAGCGCCCACAGCCACCACGCCCCGGGGTGGAGGTGGCGGGGTCCGGCGGAGGGCCGGCGGCGGGCGGCGCGGGGTGGGGGCACGGTGGGGTCCAGGGGGTGGGGCGGTCGGGTTCGGCGTGGGAAGTCGGACGGGCCGACTTTCTGCGCCGGGGCTTCGGGCTTTATGTAGGCCGGTCGGTCTATTCGGCCGATCCGGTCTCCTCGGAACGTGCGAAATATGTCGGTCGGTCTACATACCGGCGAATCGGTAGACCGGTCGTCATAATCGGCGGCCCTGCGGTGCACGCGGTAGGCGGGGTAGGCACGGTGGGTGCGGTGCACACGGCGTCCGGGGCGTGAGGGGTGCGCGGGGCGGGGCGGGGAGGCGTGGTCCTCATCGGCGGCGGCGCACTTGCCAGGCGGCGCCCGCGCCGAGCACGGCGACGAGCGCGAGGCCGGCGCCCACCCCGAGGACGGGGCCGGCGGAGGTCCGGGCGGCGCTCGCGGTGTCCGAGGGGAGCGCGGCGGCGTCCGGCGCGGAGGTCGTGGCGGGCGCGCCGGCCGCGCCGAGCTGGTCGGCGCAGCCGCCGCGCGGATAGCCCGCGATGGCGCAGAGCAGGCCGTTGGTGTCGTACCGCAGCGGCGGGGCGACGGTGGCCAGCACCTCCGCCGAACTGGCCCGGGGCGTGACGACGGCGCACGCGGTGCGCGCGGCCGGCGGGCTCTCGCCGCCGGGCGCGTCGGCGGCGCCGCCGAAGTCCAGCACCACGGCGACCCGCTTGCGCCCGTCCACGGCCGGTGTGGCGGCGCAGACGGCGGCGAAGTCCCCGGCCGCGGCGGGCCGGGCGGCGTCCTGCCCGCCGTCCGGGCTGACGGCGAACCGCCAGCCCTCCACCGCGCCGTCCGCCGGGACGTGTACGGCCGGCCCCTGCTGCTGGTACGCCCAGCCGCCGTCGGACCACCGCCAGAACGACCAGTACCGGTACCCGGCGGCATGGGCCGGCGCCGCCCCGAGCATCAGCAGGATCAGCACCCCGGTGATCATCCCGACCGTGAACCGCACGGCCGCCCGCACCACCCGCCGCCGGGTCTCCGACCGGGCGGCGGCGGCGGTGGCGGCGGCGGTGGCGGTCGGGGCGGCGTCGACCGGCCGGGCGGCCGGCCGCGGGTCCCGGCCGGGGGTGGTCACAGCTTCGCGCCGCGCTTGCGCTGGAGGCTCAGGAGCAGGCCGCCGCCGATGCCGATCAGCAGGCCGACGCCCAGCAGCCAGTACGTGCTGAGGCTGCTGCCCTTGTCCTTCCCGGCCGGGGCGGAGGAGCTCGCCGGGGCGGACGCGGCGCCGGCGGCCTTGGGCTCGGGGCCGAGCGCGGTCAGCTGCTTGACCAGGTCGGTCCCGCCGAAGGAGGCCGGGTCGCGCTGCGCGGCCTGGGCGACCAGGACCAGCGTGGCGGTCGCGGCGGCGTCGGTGCCGCCCTTGGTCCAGCCGCCGCCCTCCTTGGCCAGCCAGTCGACGGCGCCCGCGGCCTGCTGCGGGTGGCCGCCCTGGACCAGGCCGAGCGAGGCCCAGGCGGTGGCCGCGTAGTCGGGGGTGGGCGCGGCACCGGGCAGGGTCAGCATGAGGTGCTGCCCGTCCGCCGCGAGCCGCGCGGTGAGGTATGCGCCCGCCGCCTCGCCGGAGTCGGCGCGCGGCACGGCGGTGGCGGTGGCGGTGGCGCCGCCGTCCGGGCAGGCCAGGGCCTTGGGGGCGGCGTCGGTGCGGTTGGTGTTGGCGACCGGCAGCCGGCCGCCGGCCGCGGCGAGCGAGGCCTGACCGCTGGCCAGGCCGTTGGCCTCCGCCGGGGTGCCGTCGGAGGAGGTCTGGTAGACGAAGCCGCCGCGCTGCTCGGCGGGGGCGGCGCAGCCGAGCTGGAAGAGGGCGAGCCCGTCGAAGGCGCTCCTGCCGTCCTTGGCGACGGTCGCCGGGTCGGTCTTCGCGGCGAGCAGGGCGTTGATCGCGAGGCCGGTGGAGTTGGCGTCGCCCGGGTTGCCGGGGTTGTAGGCCCAGCTGCCGTCCGCGTTCTGGTTGGCCTTGAGCCACTGGACGCCCTTGTCCACGGCGTCCTGGTGACCGCCGAGGGAGACCAGCGCCTGGATCGCGACGGCGGTCGCGTTGCTGTCCTCCGTCTTGGCGTCGCAGGCGGCCGCGGCGTCGGCCCGGTACGAGGGCCAGCCGCCGTCCGCGCACTGCTGGCCGGTGAGCCAGGCGACGGCGGAGTCGGCCGGGGTCACCTTGGCGGCGGTCAGCGCGGTCAGGGCGAGCGACTGCCGCCAGACGCCGTCGTAGCTCGGGTCGCCCTTGCCGTACAGGCCCTCGGGGACCGCCGCGGCGGAGGCGGTGCCGGCGCCGGGGGTGTCGGCCAGGGCCGGGGCGGCGGTGCCGGTGAGCAGCGCGGCGGTCAGGGCGGCGGCGCCCAGACGGGCGGCGGTCAGCATGATCGGAGGTGTGCCTTTCGGTGAGCGGGTGCCGGCCCGGGGGCCGTTCCGTAGTCCTCGACGGTGCCCGGCGGGGGTCCGTCGGGCGCGGGGCCGCTCGCCCTTCCCCGGGCACTCCGACTCGCCCGGCGGACGGGGCGCCGGGCTCACGGTTGCGGGGTCAGCGCCGGATTCGCACCGGCTTTCCCCGGAGGAGGAGCGGATGGAGTTGTGCTGCCCGTCGACTCTAGCCGCCGGGCCGGGCCGCCCGGTACGGACCGGGTGAGAACAGGTTCCAGTTCGGCGACGGTCGTGGCACGGCCCGGACGCGCTCCGGCCCGCGCCCGGTCCCGGGCCGGTCCGGGGCCCAGCGGGCGTCAGGGCAGGGTGAGCAGCCGGGCCGCGGTGTGGAGGTCGGCCCGCACCTCGGCGAGCGAGGCCCGGCCGGAGAGCCAGGCGACCAGCGCCGCGTGCCAGGTGTGCTCGATCACCCGGACGGCGGCGCGCTGCGCCTCGGTGGGCGGTCCGCACTGCCCGATGGCGTCCAGGATGAGCTGCCCGGTGGCGGCGGAGACCTGGTCCACCTCGGCGCCCACCGAGCGGTCGGCGAAGGACAGCGCGCGGACCATCGCCTCCGCCAGCAGCGGCTCGCGCTGGAGCGCGTGGAACGCCCGGGTGAGCGTCTCGGCGACCCGCGGCGCGGGCTCGGACTCGGTCGGCGGATGCCGTCGGACCTGCTCCTGGAGGCCGCGCAGCTGCTCCAGCATCACCGCCACCAGCAGGTGGACCTTGGACGGGAAGTACCGGTAGAGCGTGCCCAGCGCCACCTGCGCGCCCTCCGCGACCTCCCGCATCTGGACGGCGTCGTACCCGCCGCGCGCCGCCAGCACGGTCGCGGTCCGCAGGATCCGCCGGCGCCGTTCCGCCTGCCGGGCGGTCAGCGGAGGCTCCTGCGGCTGCGGTGACGCCGGCGACGAAAGTGACGCCGGTGACGAGGGTGACGTCGGCGGCTGCGATGGCGTTGGTGGGGTCGGTGGCGTGGGTGGGGTTGGTGACGGCAAGGACGCTCCCGGGCGTGGCGCGAATCACCAGCCCTGGATCCGGAGCGGAAGCTACGGGCCGGTATCTTCGAGGTCTCTCATTGTTCACATGGTCACCGGTGGACTCCACACCCACTGAAACCTGATCTACTTTACCGACCGGCAGCACAGACAGCAGCAGAGATGAGGGCCGACGATGACCGCGCAGCCGCTGCGGATTGCCCTGCTCTCCTACCGGGGCGACCCGTTCTGCGGCGGCCAGGGCGTATACGTACGGCACCTCTCCCGTGAGCTGGCCCGCCTCGGCCACCACGTGGACGTGATCGGCTCCCAGCCGTACCCCGTCCTGGACGAGGTCGAGGGGCCGGGTTCGGTCCGGCTCGTCGAACTGCCCAGTCTGGACCTCTACCGGGCCGACGACCCCTTCCGCACCCCGGCGCGCGAGGAGTACCGGGGCGCGGTGGACGTCCTGGAGTACGTGACCATGCGCACCGGCGGCTTCCCCGAGCCGCTGACCTTCTCGCTGCGCGCCCGCCAGTACCTGGCCGGCCACCGCGGCCGCTACGACGTGGTGCACGACAACCAGACGCTCGGCTACGGCCTGCTCGGCCTGGAGCGGCACGGCTTCCCGCTGGTCACCACGATCCACCACCCGATCACCGTGGACCGCCAGGTCGAACTGGACGCGGCCACCGGCCGGCTGAAGCGGCTGTCGCTGCGCCGCTGGTACGCCTTCACCCGGATGCAGCGCCGGGTCGCCGCCCGGCTGGACCACATCATCACCGTCTCCGGCACCTCCAAGCGCGAGATCGCCGAGCACCTGGGCGCCGCGCCGCACACCGTCTCGGTGGTGCCGGTCGGCGCGGACACCCGGCTCTGGTCGCCGTCCGGCACGGTGGCGCGGGTGCCCGGCCGGATCGTCACCACCTCCAGCGCGGACGTGCCGCTGAAGGGGCTGGTGCACCTGGTCGGGGCGCTGGCCAAGATCCGCACCGAACGGGACGCGCACCTGGTCGTGGTCGGAAAACCGCAGAAGGAGGACGGGCCGATCGCCCGCGCGGTGCGCGCCTTCGGGCTTGAGGGGCACATCGAGTTCCGGCACGGCCTGACCGACCAGGAGCTGGTCGACCTCTACCGCTCGGCCGAGATCGCCTGCGTGCCGTCGCTGTACGAGGGCTTCTCCCTGCCGGCCGCCGAGGCGATGGCCACCGGCACCCCGCTGGTCGCCACCACCGGCGGGGCGATCCCCGAGGTCGCCGGACCGGACGGCGAGACCTGCCTGGCGGTGCCCCCGGGCGACCCGGACGCGCTCGCGTCGGCGCTCGGCCGGCTGCTGGACGACCCGGAACTGCGCGCGAGACTCGGCGCGGCGGGCCGGGAGCGGGTGCTCGCCCGGTTCACCTGGGAGCGCGCCGCCGAGCTGACCGTCGAGGGCTACCGGGCCGCGATCGCCACCGGGGCCGGGAGCCGGGCCCGCTCCGGACCCGGCTGGCGCTACGTGGCCTGACGAACGGCCCCGGCGAACGGCCGGGTGGCGACCGGCCGCACCCGTTTGCCGGTGGTGCGCGCCGCCCCGCCCGCCCCCTGCGTGGGTCGCGCGCCCTCCGTGTGCGTCACACGCCCCGCGATTTCTCTGACTCGGCGTCAGGAACCTTGGGTACCGAAGGAATGGGAGTCCGCAGTGCTGACCGTTGATTTCTCGCGCTTCCCGCTCGCCCCCGGCGACCGGGTGCTCGACCTGGGCTGCGGCGGGGGGCGGCACGCGTTCGAGTGCTACCGGCGCGGGGCCAACGTGGTCGCCCTCGACCAGAACCCCGAGGAGATCGCCGAGGTCAGGAAGTGGTTCGCCGCCATGGAGCAGGCCGGCGAGGCGCCGGAGGGCGCGTCCGCGGTCGCGATGGAGGGCAACGCGCTGGCCCTGCCGTTCGAGGACGACCACTTCGACAAGATCATCATCTCCGAGGTGATGGAGCACATCCCCGACGACAAGGGCGTGCTCACCGAGATGTTCCGGGTCCTCAAGCCCGGCGGTCTGCTCGCCGTCACCGTGCCGCGCTGGCTGCCCGAGAAGATCTGCTGGGCGCTCTCCGACGAGTACCACGAGGTCGAGGGCGGCCACATCCGGATCTACCGGGGCGACGAGCTGATCGACAAGCTCAAGGACGCCGGCCTGGAGCCGTACGGCACCCACCACGCGCACGCGCTGCACTCGCCGTACTGGTGGATCAAGTGCGCGGTCGGCGTGAACAACGACAAGGCGCTGCCGGTCAAGGCCTACCACCAGCTGCTGGTCTGGGACATCGTCGGCACCCCCGTCATCAGCACCCTCACCAAGGCCGCCGAGCGGGCGCTCAATCCGGTCATCGGCAAGAGCTTCGTCGCCTACGCCTCCAAGCCGCACCGGCCCGGGACGCGGGGCGCCGACGCGGCGGACCGGGCGACGGGCGGGGCGGAGTGACCGCCGCCGTCCCCGAGGTCCTGCTGCTCGACGGGGTGCTCGACGCCGAACAGGCCGCCGGCACCGTCCGCAGCATCCTCGCCGAGCAGCAGCCCGACGGCGCCATACCGTGGTTCCGCGGCCACCACCTCGACCCCTGGGACCACACCGAGGCGGCGATGGCGCTGGACACCGCCGGCGAGCACGCCGCCGCCGAGGCCGCCTACCGCTGGCTGGCCGCGCGCCAGAACCCGGACGGCTCCTGGTACGCCGCCTACGCCTACGGGCTGCCGGACCACGCCGACGGCGCCGTCTGCAACGCGGCGAAGGAGACCAACTTCTGCGCCTACGTGGCCGTCGGCGTCTGGCACCACCACCTCTCCACCGGCGACGACACCTTCCTGGAGTGGATCTGGCCGACGGTGCGGCGAGCCCTGGACTTCATCGTCGCCCAGCGGCTGCCCGGCGGACCGATCGCCTGGCGGGTCGACGAGCACGGCACGGCCACCGACGAGGCGCTGCTCACCGGCTCCTCCAGCATCCTGCACGCGCTGCGCTGCGGGCTGGCCGTCGCCGACTACCTGGAGGAGCCGCAGCCCGACTGGGAGCTCGCGGCAGGCCGGCTGCGGCACGCCGTCACCCACCACCCCGAGCGGTTCCTCGACAAGGACCGCTTCTCGATGGACTGGTACTACCCGGTGCTCGGCACCGCGCTGCGCGGCCCGGCCGCGCTGGAGCGGATCGCCGGGGGCTGGGACCGCTTCGTCGTCCCCGGCCTCGGCGTGCGCTGCGTCAGCGACCGGCCCTGGGTCACCGGCGGCGAGAGCGCGGAGCTGGCGATGGCGCTCTGGGCGGTCGGCGAGTCCGACCGCGCGGTGGACATCCTGCGCTGGATCCAGAAGCACCTGCGGCACGCCGACGGCTCGTACTGGACCGGGTACGTGTTCGAGGACGACGCGATCTGGCCCGAGGAGCGCACCACCTGGACGGCGGGGGCGCTGCTGCTCGCGGTCGCCGCGCTCGGCGGGGACCCGGCGACGGTGGCGGTGTTCGGCGGGGAGGAACTGCCGGCCGGGCTGGTGGTCCAGGACTGCTGCTGACCGGCGCCCGTACGGCGAAGGGGCGGGACCGGATCTCCTTGGGTTCTAGGAGTCGTTGCAACACCCCAGCTCAGGGGATGCATTGGACTTCGAGATCCGTAGGGACAGGACGCCTCAGGGTCCGCGGAAGCT